>NZ_JBVVPO010000003.1:152576-299641 GCF_055811795.1 Bradyrhizobium sp. MI1.7 | reverse complement strand
GTGGCGGAGGCGGCGGTGGTGGCGGAAACGGCGCAGTCAGCGGCGGTTACGTTGGTGGTGGAATTCCCCCGCGTCCTTTCCCGATCTTCGAGAGTTTCGTCGGAGTCCTGCCCGGTAGCTTGAATTACGGGGCGACATTCCCGCTGTCTGCCTGGCGCCCTGACTTTTTTGCCCAGATCGCATTGCTCGAATTTGCCAAGACCGATTGGCAAACCATCACTGTCGCCGGCCCGCCAACGGATCACGATGTGATTTTCGGCGAGATCGATGAACTGCTTGGGGCGTCGATGGATCGTCGCAAGAGGTTGGCAGATGAGATCGTCGATCAGGACGTGAGGCTTGTCGGCTATTTTGCGCAGGTCCTCATGCTTTCGCCGTCGGCGCATCCAAATACGATCAAGATTCTGGAGATGGCCGATCATGTTGGGCTGATGGTCGCCGTCTACTACAAGCTCAGGTTCAATCGCGGTCGGCCGCAACAGGTGTGTCCGGCGCTTTTCCCGATGGTCGCGTCGCCCTGGCACGCCTCCTATCCGAGCGGACATTCGCTGGAGAGTCACCTGATGGCACTGGCGCTGGGAGAGATTATCCCCGGTGCGAAGAGTGCACTGAGGGCGCTGGCCGCGCGGATCGGGAAGAATCGCGAGATCGCTGGCGTCCACTACCCGAGTGACACGGCTGCCGGGAAGGCCATTGCTGAAGCCGTGTTTCCGTACCTCCAGCAATGCAGCACCTTCCATGCGGTGACCGAGGCGGCAAAACAAGAGCATTGAACAGTGCCTAATGCCGCAGCCGAGATCGCATCCTTGGATTTTGCAAGGATGCGCTCCGCACGGCCACAAGGAATTGAAGTTGGACCAATCGATCTCAACCACGAGGTATTGCAATGGGTGTGGAAGAAATTTCCGTCATCGAAAGGACACGGATTCAGTTGGCGCCAGATTTCACGATGCAACATCAGTGTCACATCAATTGGTGCTGGGCAGCCGTCGCTTCCAGCATCTCGCGCTATTACGACGAGACCAGTACTTTCACGCAGTGCCGCATCGCCGACCTTGAATTGAACCGGCATGATTGCTGTGATTTCCCTTGCGGCACGCCGGGCCTGGAATTCGATGTGACGCATTCTCTCGGATCACCGCTCAACCGAGTCCGCTGCCTCGCCGTGTTGGCCCTCGACCAACGAGCGACACGAATGGAGGTGCAGCAGGAGATCAGTGCAGGGCGACCCATTTGTGTTCGCACGGTCTGGTCGGGAGACGAAGATGAGGAGGGACCGGCGCACTTCGTCGCGATCGTCGGATATCTGGAGGATACCGACAGCCTGGTCATCGAGGATCCCCTTTTCGGCCTAACACCGGAGATCCAGTTTGATCGATTTTGCTCAAACTATCAGGACGCCAAAGGTGTCTGGACGGACACTTACTTCACCAAGGCCCCGGTCTAGAACCTCGCCACCGTGAAAGGAGAGAAAAGATGGCAATTCATCCCAGCGATCCTCCGGCGGCTGCGGTCGTAGCTGTGAAGCGAGCGGTGGCCAGCCGGGTGGGCAACCCGAAATTCCCGCGATCAAGGCTTTCCACTGCCAAGCGCGACGCGGTCTTCATTTCCCTGCCGCATCGCATTGCCTATCTGGCTTTTGGCAAGATCCGCCGCGCAGACAAACTCAGAGCGGCTGCGAAGCTAGGCAATTGGAGATTTCTTGTGATTGAAGCGAAGCGGCGCACCGCCGCTGATGATGGTGGAGGAGAGGAACAGGAGCCGATCGCTGCTGCGACAATCGTGAAGTCGGCAGCGACGACGTATGAGACGACGTATGAACTGGGTGACCTGAACGAAGGGCCGTTTGTGGCAGCGACGTCGGAGGCGATCCGTCGTGCCGAGAAGCTTCCTGAAGTTCGGGAAGGACGCTTCGAGGCTTTCCTGCTCACCGTGCCGGCGGTCCATGTGACAGCGCTCTGGCTGCAAGATTATCAAGATTGTCATGGCGATGCGGACCTGCTGCTGACGTTACCGCCCTCGGACCAGGCCTTGGAGCCGTATCGGCCGATGGCGTCGGCTGCGTTCTTGGCTGTCGTGCAAGACCTCGCTCGGAAAGTAACTTCCGAATACGCGACGAGGGGGTGAGCGGGCAATGTCGGCGGGATGGAAAAGCTCGCAAGTGCGTTAAGCTCGTAAGGGCGTCAAAGTTGGCAAGTCCCGGCATGGGAGCACGCCTAGTCGGCCTGCTTCGGCCGCCGGGGAGCCTTTGACCGCTTCTGCGGAAAGTACGGGTTCACGGCGCAGCTCGCGGAGCGGCCGACGGCGAGAAATCTGCACTGTTCGAGCGAAGTGTAGCGGCAGTCGAAATAGCCGACCGGGCCGTAGATCTGCATGCAGACGGGATAGCTGGGATCGTAGGTCTGCGCGTGCGCCGGCACGCCCGAGAAGAGCAGGCCGGTGGCGACGAGCACGAAGCGGGCGCTGCGCATCTCAGCGCGGTGGGTAGTAGCCGGGTGAATAGCCCGGTGTCTGGGCGCGCGGACGATTCTGATAGGCGTAGGGATCGTCGCTCTGGCCCGTGAAATACGGATTCGCGATGCAGGTCAGCGCGCGGCCCGACGAGCTTGCCTGACACTGTGCGTAACTGTCGAACGTGCAATTGCTCAGCCCCGGCCATTCCTGGCCGGTCAGGCAGAACGCGTGATGCGTGCCGAATGCGCGTGCGGGCGTGCTTGCACTCAGCGTGAGCGCGAATGTGGCGATTGCGAGCGAAAATGTGGCGACAATGGGGAGGGCAATCTGTCTGCGCATCTCAATCTCCAATCACACAATCGTGCGTGCATCAGATGTCCAGGCACAGATGCAACATACGTCGTGTAGTCGACATTGGAACTCATGAAAACCCTTGTTTCAAAGGGTTTCGCGCGCGCGCTGCTAAACATTCATTAACGCAGCACAGCCCTTTGGCCCCGACTGTTGCGTCGGGGTTACAGCAATTCCGTCGAGCGCTGATATGACGGCCCTACGGCCCGGGGGCCTAACGACGAAACTGGAACGGGAATCAAATGAACAAGAATCTGTTGCTTGCTGCTGTGAGCCTTGTCGCGCTGAGCGCGACTGCGCCGGCGCTGGCTGCTGACCTCGCTGCGCGGCCTTACACCAAGGCGCCTGCGATGATCGCGACCGTCTATGACTGGAGCGGCTTCTACATCGGCATCAACGGCGGCGGCGGTTCGTCGCACGCGACCTGGGATTTCGTTGGCGTGGGTCGCGAAGGCTCGCACGATGCGACCGGCGGCACGGTCGGTGGTCAGATCGGCTATCGCTGGCAGTCCGGCCAGTGGGTGTTCGGCGTGGAAGGCCAGGGCAACTGGGCCGATTTCTCGGGCGACAACAACAGCGCGCTGTTCGCCTCCCGCAACCGCACCAAGATCGATGCGTTTGGCCTGATCACCGGTCAGGTTGGCTACGCCTGGAACAACGTCCTGGTCTACGTCAAGGGCGGTGCGGCTGTGGTCAGCAACAAGTACGAGATCTCCAGCACGGCGGGCGCGCTGCTCTCCTCGTCCAGCGACAGCCGCTGGGGTGGCACGGTCGGTGCCGGCCTCGAGTACGGCTTCGCGCCGAACTGGTCGGTTGGCGTCGAGTACAACCACATCTTCCTGTCCGACAAGGACGTGACCTTCGCTGGCTTCGCCGGCTCGGAGCGCATCCGCCAGGACGTCGACATGGGTCTCGTCCGCCTGAACTACAAGTTCGGCGGCCCGATGATCGGTCGCTACTGAGACTGGTCGCTCATTTCGAGCGATCGTCGAAAAGCCCCGGCCTTGCGCCGGGGCTTTTTTGTTGCGTGAATTCAGCGAGTTAACCATCACTTTTCGAGAGAGCTCACACGGCTTGACTCTCTAGAACGAAATGAGAACAATGTTCTTCATACGTTCTGGTGATGGAGCAAGCCATGTTCAGGATTTTCGTGGAAGAAGCCGCCGCACTCGCCTCGATCTCGCTGTTCGTCGGGATGATCGCAATCTGGGCGCAGGTGATTCCGCAGCTCTAGGCCGCGGCTCGCCAGATCCCCTCAGTACCCCCAGGTCATGCCCTTGGGGAAAAGCGGGACGACGCGGCCGATCGGCCGCTCCGGCGTGGACTCTGAAGCGGTGACGCCCCACCATTGTGAGGCGAGTCGGCTGGGTGGGCGGAAGATGTCCTCATGATCCCCCTGGAGCCGGCGACCGCTCCATCTCATCTGCAAGAGGCCGTCACGCGACCATGCCGAGCGCCGGATTTGTCCACCTTCACGTTCACTCGGCCTATTCGCTGCTCAAGGGCTCGATCAAGATCGCCAAGCTCGCCGAGCTTGCGAAGAAAGACCACCAGCCCGCACTGGCGCTGACCGACACCGACAACATGTTCGGCGCGCTGGAGTTCTCCGACAAGATGGCGGGCTCCGGCATCCAGCCGATCGTCGGCTGCGAGCTCGCGATCGATTTCGGCGACCAGGATCCCAATGCGCGCAATGCGCTGCTGCCGTCGCGTGTGGTGCTGCTGGCGGCCCAGGAGCGCGGCTATCGCAGCCTGATGCGGCTGAACTCGCGCGCGTTCCTCGAATCGCCTGACAGCCACGCGCCGTTCATCAAGTTCGATTGGCTTGACGGTGAGACCGAAGGTTTGATCGCACTCACGGGCGGCCCTGACGGGCCGATCTCGCTCGCGCTTGCCAGCGGGCAGGCCGAAATTGCGGCGACGCGCTGCGAGCGTCTCGCCGGCCTGTTCGGCGACCGCCTCTATGTCGAATTGCAGCGCCACAACATCGACAAGGAGCGCCGCGTCGAAAGCGGGCTGATCGACATCGCCTACGCAAAAGGCCTGCCGCTGGTTGCGACCAACGAGCCGTATTTCGCTTCGAACGACGATTACGAGGCGCACGATGCGCTGCTCTGCATCGCCGGCGGGCGGCTGGTCGCCGAGACCGATCGCCTTCAGCTCACGCCCGATCACCGCTTCAAGACCCGCGCCGAGATGGCGGTGCTGTTCGCCGACATTCCGGAGGCGCTGGCCTCGACGGTGGAGATCGCCGAGCGCTGCTCGTTCCGCCCGATGACGCGCAAGCCGATCCTGCCGTTCTTCACGGTCGGCGCCGCCGCAAGCTCCGACGCCGCGTCGGTCGAGGCGGCCGAGCTCAAGCGCCAGGCGGAGGAGGGGCTCGCCAACCGCCTGCGCGTGCACGGCCTGTCGCAGGGCACTACGGAAGAGGACTACGACAAGCGCCTGGCGTTCGAGCTCGACGTCATCATGCGGATGAAATACGCGGGCTACTTCCTGATCGTCTCGGATTTCATCAAATGGGCGAAGGGCCAGGGGATTCCGGTCGGACCGGGGCGCGGTTCGGGCGCCGGCTCTCTGGTCGCCTGGGCGCTGACCATCACCGACCTCGACCCGATCAAGTTCGGCCTGCTGTTCGAGCGCTTCCTCAATCCGGAACGCGTCTCGATGCCGGACTTCGACATCGATTTCTGCCAGGACCGCCGCGGCGAGGTGATCAGGTACGTCCAGGAGCGCTACGGTCGCGACCAGGTCGCGCAGATCATCACCTTCGGTACGCTGCAGGCGCGCGGCGTGCTGCGCGACGTCGGCCGGGTGCTGCAGATGCCCTATGGCCAGGTCGACAAGCTGACCAAGCTGGTGCCGCAGAATCCGGCCGCGCCGGTGACGTTGGCCGCCGCGATCGAGAGCGAGCCGAAGCTTCAGGCGTTCCGCGATGAAGACCCGGTGGTGGCGCGCGCCTTCGACATCGCGCAGCGCCTTGAAGGCCTGACCCGCCACGCCTCGACGCACGCGGCCGGCATCGTGATCGGCGATCGCCCCTTGAGCGAACTCGTGCCGATGTACCGCGATCCCAAGTCCGACATGCCGGTAACCCAGTTCAACATGAAATGGGTCGAGCCGGCCGGGCTCGTGAAGTTCGACTTCCTCGGCCTGAAGACGCTGACCGTGCTCGACGTCGCGGTGAAGCTCCTGAAGCCGCGCAACATCGACATCGATCTCGCGACGCTGCCGATCGACGATGCCGAAAGCTACCAGATGCTGGCGCGGGGCGAGGTGGTCGGCGTGTTCCAGGTTGAAAGCCAGGGCATGCGGCGCGCGCTGGTCGACATGCGCCCCGACCGTTTCGAGGACATCATCGCGCTGGTCGCGCTCTATCGCCCGGGCCCGATGGCGAACATCCCGACCTATTGCTCGCGCAAGCACGGCGACGAGGAGCCGGAATATCTGCATCCGGTGCTGGAGCCGATCCTGAAGGAGACCTTCGGCGTCATCATCTACCAGGAACAGGTGATGCAGATCGCGCAGGTCATGTCGGGCTATTCGCTCGGCGACGCCGACCTGCTGCGCCGCGCCATGGGCAAGAAGATCCGCGCCGAGATGGACAAGCAGCGCGACATCTTCGTCGCCGGCGCGGTCAAGAACGGCGTGCCGAAGGGGCAGGCCGAGACCATCTTCGAGCTGCTCGCAAAGTTCGCCGACTACGGCTTCAACAAGAGCCACGCGGCGGCCTACGCGCTGGTGTCCTACCACACCGCCTATATGAAGGCGCATTACCCGGTGGAGTTCATCGCAGCGTCGATGACGCTCGATCTCAACAACACCGACAAGCTCTCCGAATTCCGTTCCGAGGCGCAGCGCCTCGGCATCAAGGTCGAGCCGCCGAACATCAACCGCTCAGGCCCGACCTTCGAGGTCGGTGACAAGACGATCTACTACGCGCTTGCCGCGCTCAAGGGCGTCGGCATCCAGGCGATCGAGCAGATCATCGAGGAGCGGACCAGGCGCGGGCTGTTCACCTCGCTCGCCGACTTCGCCGCGCGGGTCAATCCACGCGCGATCAACAAGCGCATCATCGAGAGCCTCGCCGCTGCCGGCGCCTTCGACACGCTGGAGCCGAACAGGGCGCGGGTCTTTGCCGGCGCGGACTCGATCCTGGCCGCCTGCCAGCGTGCGCATCAGGCCGAGACCATCGGCCAGAACGACATGTTCGGCATGTCGGCGGACGCGCCGACCATCATGCTGCCGCAGATCGAGCCCTGGCTGCCGGCCGAACGGTTGCGCCGCGAATATGACGCGATCGGATTCTTCCTGTCGGGCCATCCGCTCGACGATTACGCGATGGTTCTGAAGCGCCTGCGGGTGCAGAGCTGGGCCGAATTCTCGCGTGCGGTGAAGACCGGCGCCACCGCCGGCAAGGTCGCGGCCACCGTGGTGTCGCGCATGGAGCGGCGCACTAAGACCGGCAACAAGATGGGCATCATGGGGCTCTCTGATCCCACGGGCCATTTCGAGGCGGTGCTGTTCTCCGAAGGCCTCGCGCAATACCGCGATGTGCTCGAGCCGGGCGCCGCCGTGCTGCTCCAGTTGGGCGCGGAATTGCAGGGCGAGGACGTTCGTGCCCGCGTGCTGCATGCCGAGCCGCTCGATGACGCCGCCGCCAAGACGCAGAAGGGCCTGCGCATCTTCGTGCGCGACACCAAGCCGCTGGAGTCGATCGCCAAGCGACTGGCCGGACCCGACATGGCGGCCTCGAACGGCGCCGCGCCAAAAGTCGGCAGTCCCGGCATCGCGCCGCGTTCGAACGGCGACGGCGAGGTCTCGCTGGTGATGATGCTCGACCTCGAGACCGAGGTCGAGATGAAGCTGCCGGGCCGCTTCAAGGTCTCGCCGCAGATCGCCGGCGCGATCAAGGCGGTCGCGGGCGTGGTGGACGTGCAGCAGCTGTAAAGCGCGATGAGATCTGGAAGAATCGTCTTCGCGCTTGGGATCGGCGTTGGCGTATGATCTCACCACAAACGCGTACCGCGTTTGTGGTGAGTGAGAATTGCTGCCCTTTTTCCGGATCATGCTTTCGCAGCCGATCTCGAATATATGCAGATGGACGCAGCTCTGTGCGGTCGTTGCGCGTGAGGCGAGCGATCGCTTCGGCTTTGCAGCACGGTTCGCGTTGCAGCAATCATCAGTTGCATCATTTATCATTGGTGATTTCTTCACATCGATGCACCTATCATCGCGACGCTTCCATTCGTCCACTGTACCTGGGGAAACGTCACATGTGCGACAAGTGCTCTGAATCTCTGCATCATGAATCTCTGCATCGAGACATCGCGCCGTCGCGGCGATCCGCGATGCTGTTTGGCGCCGCTGCATTCGGCATGGCCTTCGCCGGCGGAGCTTTCCCGAGCGGCGCCTTGGCAAAGGAGGCCAAGCAGCCACCCAAGCCGCAGAACGTGTTGTCGCCCGACGCATCGCTGAAGCGGTTGATGGAGGGCAATGCGCGCTATGTCGACGGTGTGGCGCGGCGCCACGATTTCAAGCACGAGCGCGAGGCGCTGGCCGGTGGACAGAATCCGTTCGCGGCGGTTCTGAGCTGCGCCGATTCACGCATCGCGCCGGAATATGCCTTCGACAGCGGCCGCGGCGATCTCTTCGTCTGCCGCGTCGCCGGAAATTTTGCCGGCACCGAAACCATTGCCAGCATGGAATATGCGGTGGCCGTGCTCAACGCACCGCTGATCCTGGTGCTTGGCCATGATGCCTGCGGCGCGGTCGATGCGACGCTGAAGGCAATCAAGGACAACACGTCGCCGCCGGGACACATTCCCTCGCTGGTCGATGCGATCGCGCCCGCCGCAAAGGCTGCGATGCAGCAGGGCGGGGACGTGCTCAACAAGGCGATCCGGCAGAACGTGATCGACAACGTCGCGAAGCTGAAGTCGGCCGCGCCGATCCTCAATGCGGCCGTGGAGCAGGGCAAGCTGAAGGTCGTCGGTGGCATCTACCGGCTCACCACGGGAACAGTCGATCTGATCGCGCAGGGCTGAGCGAGGTTCGCGCCACAGCGCGGTCGCGAGGCTTACGCGGGCCTGACGCAGGGACTTGATGGGGCGGGGCGCCATGCCGCCGCCTCAATCCGCGCTTTTCGTTCAAGAGCCATTCAGCCGGCCGCGCGTCTCATGTACGGTGGCAGCTCAACAACGATAGCGGGCAAGCAAGCCATGCGTGGGACCTACAAGGCCTTCATCTGTTTTCTCTTGCCGATCCTGGCGTTCGCTGCGGCCGCGCCTGATCCGGCGCGCGCGCAGCAGCAGGAAAAGCGCATCGCGCTCGTGGTCGGCAACGGCGCCTACGCCAAGTCGCCGCTGGCGACGACCGCGAACGATGCCGGCCTGATCGCGCAGACGCTGCAAGCGGCGGGCTTCGACGTGGTCGGCGCGCGCGATCTCGACGGCGACACGCTGCGCAAGAGTCTTCGCGATTTCATCCAGAAGGCGCAGGCCTCGGGTCCCGGCACCGTCGCGATGATCTATCTTGCCGGCTATGGCGTCCAGCTTGCGGGCGAGAACTATTTCATCCCGGTCGATTCCAACATCGTCCGCGACACCGACATTCCGACCGAAGGCCTGCGGATCAGCGACTACGCCCGCCAGCTCGCCTCCATTCCGCTCAAGGCCAACATCGTCGTGCTCGACGCGGCGCGCGCACAGCCCTTCATCGAGGGCGGCCAGCAGATCGCGAGCGGACTGGCGCTGGTCGAGCCGGATCCGAACATGCTGATCGCCTTCAACGCCGCGCCCGGCACGGTCGCGCCGGAAGAGCCCGGCCCGTACGGCATTTATGCGCAATCGCTGGCGGAGATGATCCGTACCGGCGGTCTGCCGCTGGCCGAGGTGTTCGACCGCGTCCGTCTGCGCGTCAACGAGGCCAGCAAGGGCGCGCAGGTGCCGTGGAACGAGGCGAAGATATCGGCACCCTTCTCGTTCTTCGAGCGCGGGCCCGATGCGCCGCCGCCGGAGGCCGCGCCCGACCAGGTTGCCGCGATCCGCAACAAGCCGATCCGCGATCTCGGCGTGCAGGACGCCTATGCGGCCGCGCTCGAGCGCGACACGTTGCCGGCCTATGAAGAATTTCTCGCGGCCTATCCCGGTGATCCGATGTCGAAGCGCGTGATGGCGATCGTCGCGGCGCGCCGCGAGGCGATCACCTGGCGGCGGACCTATCGCGCCGATACGCCGGACGCCTACTGGTCGTATCTGCGTCGTTATTCGCGCGGTCCGCATGCCGGCGATGCACGGCGCAGGCTTGCAATCCTGACCGCGCCGCTCGAGCCGCCGCCGACTTTCGCGATGATGGACTATGACGTGCCGCCGCCGCCGCCCGAGGAGATCGTCTATGTCGACCGTCCCGTGCTGCTGTTCGGCGACCCCGTGTTCGGCTTCGCGCCGCCACCGCCGCCGCCGGTCTATTATCTGCCGCCGCCGCCGCCGGATTTCATCGTGCTCGAGCCGCCGCTGCCCGTGGTCGGCCTGTTCGTGCTGCCGCAGCCGCTATTCGTGCCGATCCCGGTGTTCGTCAGGCCGCCGATCTATGTCGCGCCGCCGCCGAACAACATTGTCTTCAACAACATCCATAACACCACGGTCATCAACACCGTGATCAACCGGCCGCCCGCCCCGCCCGCAGGAGCGGGAGGAGGGACCGGGCCCGGCAATCTGAGGCCAGCGATTGCCGACCGCGCCAACCCGGTAGCGCCAATGTTGCCGCAAGCCGCTACGCAGCGCGCCGCGCTGATCCAGCAGGGCAAGGCGCCGATGCCGCCGAGCGCGACGGTCCAGCCGACGGCGAGGCCGGGGATGCCTCCCGGGACGCCGGCCAATGTCGCGCCGACCGGCACGCCCCCTGCCGCACCGCCGACCAGGCTGCCGCAGGCCAATACGCTGCCGGTTCCGGGCGCCCAAGGCGGGCCGCCGGCTGGGGCAGGGACGCCGCAGGGCGGCAGGCCCTTGGCGCCGACGGCAAATGCACCCGGCGGGCTCCCGCCGACGCATCCGGGGGCGCCGACCACGGCTGCGCCCGGCACAACGCTGCCGCCCCATCCTGGTGCGCCAACGGCCGGCACTCCGACGACCGTTGCGCCCACCGCGAATCCGGCTGCGCCCGGCCAACCGCCGAAGCCGCCGGTTGCTCAGACCCCGCCTGCCGGCGCGCCCGTTGGCGGCAAGTCTGCAACCCGTGAGCCGGCTGGCGCGCCGCCACCTACTGCGGGCACGCCGCCCGGCACGCCCTCGGGCGCCGCGGGCAAGCCGGTCACGCCGCCGCCCTCGGCCGCGCGCGAGCCGGTCAAACCGCAGAACTTGCCCGCGACCCCTCCAGCGCAGGCCGCCCGGCCGTCGCCGTCAACTCCAGCATCGCGGCCGCAGGCCGTGGCGAGGCCGACGCCGCCACCGCCCGCCGCTCGCCCGGCACCGCCGCCGCATGTCGCATCGCCTCCGCCGGCCCGAGCGGCTCCGCCTGTGGCCGTTGCACGGCCGGCGCCTCCGCCAATGGCCCGGCCGGCACCACCGCCGCCGCCGCGGATGGCCGTCGCGCCCCCGCCGCGTCCAGCGGCACCTCCGCCGCACCCAGCGGCGCCGGCGGCGAAAAAGTGCCCGCCGAACCAGCCCAAGTGCTAGGTCTTTGCGGGCTGGCGTGGTCTTTACGGAAGAGAGCCTTCGGGAGGCGAAAACAGCCCCCGAAAGGCCCTTATTTCCTTGCTTCTGGCCGAAATGGCGCTATATAGCGCCCCATCTCACACGGAAACATGGCTCACAAGGCCGTCCGGTGGCAACCGGGGCGAGAACGCTCCGTTTTGCTCACACGTTTCCGGAGGAACCAACCGGAGAATTGAAACTATGGCGCTTCCCGATTTCACCATGCGTCAGCTCCTCGAAGCTGGCGTGCACTTTGGTCACCAGTCTCACCGCTGGAATCCGAAAATGGCACCGTTCATTTTCGGCGCCCGCAACAACATCCACATCGTCGACCTCGCGCAGACCGTGCCGTTGCTGCACACCGCCTTGCAGGCGGTCAGCGACACCGTCGCCAAGGGCGGCCGCATCCTGTTCGTCGGCACCAAGCGCCAGGCGCAGGACGGCGTCGCGGACGCTGCCAAGCGCTGCGCGCAGTATTTCGTCAATTCGCGCTGGCTCGGCGGCACGCTGACCAACTGGAAGACGATCTCGGCCTCGATCAAGCGCCTGCGTCATCTCGATGACGTGCTGTCCGGCGGCGACGCCAGCTCCTACACCAAGAAGGAGCGCCTGACGCTTCAGCGCGAGCGCGACAAGCTCGATCGCTCGCTCGGCGGCATCAAGGACATGGGCGGTCTGCCCGACCTGATCTTCGTGATCGACACCAACAAGGAAGACATCGCGATCCAGGAAGCCCAGCGGCTCAACATCCCGGTCGCCGCGATCGTCGACACCAATTCGGATCCCAAGGGCATCACCTATGTGGTCCCGGGCAATGACGATGCCGGCCGCGCGATCGCGCTGTATTGCGACCTGATCGCACGTGCGGCGATCGACGGCATCTCGCGCGCCCAGGGCGATTCGGGCATCGACATCGGTGCCTCGGCTCGTCCGGTCGCCGAAGAGCTGCCGGCCGCTTCCTCGAGCGGCTTCCAGGGCCTTGCCGGTCCGCGCGGCACCGCCGACGACCTCAAGAAGCTCCCGGGCGTGTCGGGCGCGATCGAGAAGAAGTTCAACGACCTCGGCATCTTCCACTTCTGGCAGCTCGCCGAGCTCGATCACGACACCGCGCACAAGATCGGCGAAGAAGTCGGTCTGCCGAGCCGTGCGGATGCCTGGGTGGCCAAGGCCAAGGCGCTGACCGCGGAAGCG
Organism: Bradyrhizobium sp. MI1.7; assembly: GCF_055811795.1. NCBI lineage: Bacteria > Pseudomonadati > Pseudomonadota > Alphaproteobacteria > Hyphomicrobiales > Nitrobacteraceae > Bradyrhizobium > Bradyrhizobium sp. MI1.7. Next base: position 286,952 of record NZ_JBVVPO010000003.1, on the reverse strand, counting down.
GAATAGTCAAAAAGAGCGATGGGTTGGCCGGATATAAGTCCGGCCACCATTTCAGTTGACGCGAATTCCTGAGATGGACCGCGGCGGGGCTGTTTGATGCCACGCCGCGGCAAACCGGCAGGCAAGAAGGATTTTCAACGATGGCAACGATCACAGCTGCGATGGTCAAGGATCTGCGCGAGTCCACCGGCGCAGGCATGATGGACTGCAAGGCCGCGCTCACCGAAAACGACGGCAACATGGAAGCGGCGCAGGACTGGCTGCGCAAGAAGGGCCTGTCGAAGGCCGCCAAGAAGTCCGGCCGCGTCGCCGCGGAAGGCCTGATCGGCGCGCTCACCAAGGGCACCAAGGGCGTCGTGGTCGAGGTCAACTCCGAGACCGACTTCGTCGCGCGCAACGGTCAGTTCCAGGGCCTCGTCAAGATGGTCGCGCAGGTCGCATTCGACGTCGGCGCCGATGTCGAGAAGATCAAGGCCGCCAAGGTCGGTGACGTCACGATCGAAGCCGCGATCAACGACGCGATCGCCACCATCGGCGAGAACATGACGCTGCGTCGCGCAGCTTCGCTCGAAATGACGCAGGGCGTCGTGTCGAGCTACGTCCACGGCGCCGTCGTCGAAGGCGCCGGCAAGATGGGCGTGATCGTCGCGCTCGAATCGCCCGGCAAGGCCGACGAGCTCGCGGCCCTCGGTCGCCAGATCGCGATGCATGTCGCGGCCACCAACCCGCTCGCGCTCGAGCCGTCCGGCCTCGATCCGGCGGTCGTGAAGCGTGAGAAGGACGTGCTCGCCGACAAATATCGCCAGCAGGGCAAGCCCGAGAACGTGATCGAGAAGATCGTCGAGTCCGGCCTCAAGACCTATTACAAGGAAGTCTGCCTGCTCGAGCAGGCCTTCATCCACGACACCGGCAAGTCGGTGGCGCAGGCGGTGAAGGAAGCCGAAGGCAAGGTCGGCGGCGCGGTGAAGATCGCGGGCTTTGTGCGCTATGCTCTCGGTGAGGGAATCGAGAAGCAGGAAAGCGACTTCGCGGCCGAGGTCGCAGCGGCCAGCGGCAAGAAGTAAGCGCCGGTACGTTCCTTCCGGCTTGCCGCCGGAAGCGGCGCCCGGGCGGGGAAAGTGCTCATGACTGATCCGGTCTATCGTCGCGTCGTGATCAAGCTGTCCGGCGAGTATCTCGCGGGGCAGCAGGGTTTTGGCATCGATCAGCCGACCCTCGACCGGGTTGCGGACGATCTGATCGCCGCCCGCCAGCTCGGCACCGAGGTTGCGGTGGTGATCGGCGGCGGCAACATCGTGCGCGGCGTCGAAGTGTCCTCGCAAGGGGTGTCGCGCACCACCGGCGACACCATGGGCATGCTCGCCACCATGATGAACTGCCTCGCGCTGGAGGCGACGATCGAGCGCAAGGGCACACCGGCACGTACGCTGTCGGCCTTCGTCATGCCCGAGATCTCCGAGCTGTTCACCCGCACCGCGGCGCACAAATACCTCGCCGAGGGCCGGATCGTGCTGCTCGGGGGCGGAACCGGCAATCCGTTCTTCACCACCGATACGACCGCGGTGCTGCGGGCCGCCGAGATCGGAGCCGAGGCTGTGCTGAAGGCAACCAATGTCGACGGCGTCTACTCGGCCGACCCCAAAAAGGATCCGACCGCCACGCGATTCGACCGGCTGACGCATTCGCAGGCGATCGAGGGCGGCTACAAGGTGATGGATGCGACCGCCTTCGCGCTTGCCCGCGAGACGTTGCTGCCTATCATCGTATTCTCGATCGCGGAGCCGGGTTCGATCGGCGCTGTGCTGCGTGGCGGCGGCCACGGAACCGTCGTCGCCGGCTGACGCCTCGTCGGTCGCGCCTGAGGGGCGCGGAGTGGGTCGCCGGGATTTTGAAGGAGAAACGTGATGGCCACGGGTAATTTCGACCTCAACGAAGTGAAGCGTCGCATGCAGGGCGCCGTCCAGGCCCTCAAGCACGAGCTTGGCGGCCTGCGCACGGGGCGCGCGTCGGCCTCGATGCTCGACCCGGTGCAGGTCGAGGCTTACGGCAGCCACATGCCGCTCAACCAGCTTGCCACCGTCAGCGTGCCGGAGCCGCGGCTGATCTCGGTGCAGGTCTGGGACAAGTCGATGGTCAAGCCGGTCGAGAAGGCGATAGTCGATTCCAATCTCGGCCTGTCGCCCGCGACCGAAGGCCAGGTGCTGCGCCTTCGCATCCCCGAGCTCAACGAGGAGCGTCGCAAGGAGCTCGTCAAGGTCGCGCACAAATACGCGGAAGCGGCCAAGGTCGCCGCGCGTCACGTCCGCCGCGACGGCCTCGACGTCCTCAAGAAGCTCGAGAAGAATCACGAGATGTCGGAAGACGATCAGAAGCGTCACGCCGACGAGGTGCAGAAGGCGACCGACGGCACCATCTCCGAGATCGACCAGTTGCTGGCTGCCAAGGAAAAAGAAATCCTCACCGTCTAAAGCGCGATCATCGCGCTTTAGGTTATTGTTCGCGCATGATCTTTCGGAAAACCGCTTCGCACTTGTCCGGATCATGCTTTAGGGCCGCCTTCATGTCCAACGCCGCCGCGCCAGCAACCGAAGGACCAGACCGGTCCGACGCGCCTGCGCATGTCGCCATCATCATGGATGGCAACGGGCGTTGGGCCGCCGCGCGCGGCCTGCCGCGGGCCGAAGGGCATCGCCGCGGTGTCGAGGCGCTGCGCCGGGTGGTGCGTGCCTCGCACGAGCTCGGCATCCGCTATCTCACCATCTTCTCCTTCTCTTCGGAGAACTGGTCGCGCCCGGCGAGCGAGATCGGCGATCTGTTTGGTCTCCTGCGTCGCTTCATCCGCAACGATCTCGCGAGCCTGCACCGCGACGGCGTCAAGGTCCGCATCATCGGCGAGCGCGACGGACTCGACAGCGACATTTGTGCACTCCTCAACGAGGCCGAGGAGCTGACGCGCGACAACACGCGCCTGACGCTGGTCGTCGCCTTCAATTACGGTTCGCGGCAGGAAATCGCGAAAGCCGCGCAGAAGCTCGCGCGAGAAGTCGCAGACGGCAAGCGCGCCCCTGAAACGATCGACGCCGAGACGATCGGGGCTCATCTCGATGCGCCCGACATCCCCGATCCCGATCTCATCATCCGCACCAGCGGCGAGCAGCGGCTGTCCAACTTCCTGATGTGGCAGGCCGCCTACAGCGAGCTGGTCTTCGTGCCGATCCACTGGCCCGATTTCGACAAGGCGGCGCTGGAAGGCGCGATCGCCGAATTCGCCAGACGCGAGCGCCGTTTCGGCGGTCTGGTCGCGAAAAACGCCTCGTGAGCGAACCCGACGCCGCATCAGCGGGCGAGAAGCCTGCCCCGAGCAATCTCGTGATGCGAGTCCTCGCAGCGCTGGTGCTGGCGCCGCTCGCTATTGCACTCGCTTATGCCGGCGGCTGGCTGTGGGCGCTTCTCGTCACCCTGGTGTCGATCGGGCTGTTCGCGGAATGGCTGATGGTGGTGGGCGCGGGGTCTGCTGCACTGACCGGGGCAGGGACGATCGTCATTGCCATGATGGGGGCCTGCGTCGCCTTCGGCGCGCTCAAGACCGCGATCATCACCGGCCTCATCGGCGGCGCAATCGTGACGCTGATCGCGCGGGCCAAGTTCATCTGGGCGGCCACCGGCTTCGCCTACGCATCGGCGGCGCTGCTGGCCTCGATCCTGGTGCGGCAGGATCTCGTCAACGGGTTCGCCGCGCTGATGTTCGTGCTGCTCGTGGTGTGGGCGACCGATATCGGCGGCTATTTCGCCGGACGCAGCATTGGCGGACCGAAACTATGGCCGCGCGTGAGCCCGAAGAAGACCTGGTCCGGGGCGCTCGGCGGCTTTGCGGCGAGCCTTTTGGTTGCGGCCGGCTTTGCGGCGTGCGGGATCGGAAAGGCGGTTCCACTGCTGCTCGTCAGCGCCATCCTGTCGGTGGTATCGCAGGCGGGCGATCTGTTCGAATCCGCGGTGAAGCGGCGCTTCGGCGTCAAGGATTCCAGTCACTTGATTCCCGGCCATGGCGGGCTACTGGACCGTCTGGACGGTTTTGTTGCCGCCATCCTGATGGCATGGATTATCGGCTTTCTCCGCCATGGTGTGCATAGCGCCGGAAGCGGTCTTATGGTTTGGTGAGGATATGAGCGCGGTCCCATTGCGTAACAACAAGGCTGCGGCGTCGACCGTCCGCAGTGTCACGGTTCTCGGCGCCACCGGCTCGATCGGCGACAGCACGATGGATCTGCTGCGCGCCTCTCCCGAGCGCTATCGCGTCGAAGCCTTGACGGCGAACGGCAATGTCGAAGCGCTGGCCAAGCTCGCCAAGGAGTTTTCCGCGCGCTACGTCGCGATCGCCGACACGTCCAAGTTCGCCGAGCTCAAGGCTGCGCTCGCGGGAACGAGCACGGAATGCGGCGCGGGCGAAAGCGCTGTGATCGAAGCCGGCGCGCGTCCGGCCGATTGGGTGATGGCCGCCGTAAGCGGCGCCGCCGGACTGAAGCCGGCCCTGGCCGCGGTCGATCGCGGCGCGCATGTCGCGCTCGCCAACAAGGAATGTCTCGTCTGCGCCGGCGACTTCTTCATGCAGCGCGCGGCGAAAGCGGGCGCCTGCATCCTGCCGGCCGATTCCGAGCACAATGCGCTGTTCCAGGCGCTCGGCTCAGGCAACCGCGACGAACTCGTCCGCGTCATCATCACCGCCTCGGGTGGGCCGTTCCGGACCTGGAAGCCCGCCGACATCGAGCAGGCGACCCTCGAGCAGGCCCTGAAGCATCCGAACTGGAGCATGGGCCAGAAGATCACGATCGATTCCGCCTCGATGATGAACAAGGGCCTCGAGGTGATCGAGGCGTCCTATCTGTTCGCGCTCTCGCCCGACGAGATCGACGTCCTCGTGCATCCGCAGTCGATCATCCACGGCATGGTCGAGTTCTCCGACCGTTCGGTGGTGGCCCAGCTCGGTTCTCCCGACATGCGCACGCCGATCGCGCACTGCCTCGGCTGGCCCGATCGCATCAAGGGGCCGGCGGCCAAGCTCGATCTGGCCAAGATCGGCCAGCTGACCTTCGAGGCGCCGGACTTCGAGCGCTTCCCTGGGCTTCGGCTGGCCTTCGATTCGCTCCGGACCGGGAAGGGGGCGACCACCGTCTACAACGCCGCCAACGAGGTTGCGGTCGCCGCGTTCATCGCCGGCAAGATCCGGTTCGGCGCGATCGCGCGGCTGGTCGAGGCGACGTTGGACGACTGGATTCGCGGCGGGAACCAGGCTCCCCTGACGTCCGCTGACGATGCAATCTCTGTTGACCATGTTGCGCGAAATAGAGCTGCCGCCCTATTGCCTCAAATTGCCTTAAAGGCATCCTAGATGGCACGGGGCCAGGGCCTTGCGGCGCTGGATGAGGGAATTCGATGATCGACTTTTTCGTCCATAGTTTCAATACGTTGAGCCATGGGCTCCTCGGCTACGCGGTTCCCTTCCTGTTCGTCCTGACGATCGTCGTGTTCTTCCATGAGCTCGGCCATTTCCTGGTCGCGCGCTGGGCAGGCGTTCGGGTGCTGACCTTCTCGCTCGGTTTCGGACCGGAGCTCGTCGGCTTCAACGACCGCCATGGCACCCGCTGGAAGATCTCGGCGATCCCGCTCGGCGGCTACGTCAAGTTTTTCGGCGACGAGAGCGAGGCTTCGACCCCGTCGGCCGAGACACTTGCGGCCATGACGGCCGAGGAGCGCGCCGGTAGCTTCCATCACAAGAAGGTCGGCCCGCGCGCCGCCATCGTCGCGGCCGGACCGATCGCCAATTTCATCCTGGGCGCGCTGATCTTCGCCGCCATGGCGCTCTATTACGGAAAGCCGAGCACGATCGCCCGCGTCGACGGCGTGGTCGCCGACGGCGCTGCGGCCACGGCCGGTTTCAAGATCGGCGACGTCGTCGTGCAGATCGACGGCAAGCCGATCGAGAGCTTTGCCGACATGCAGCGAATCGTTGCGATGAATGCCGGTTCGGCACTTGCCTTCCAGGTCAAGCGGGACGGCGCCATCGTCTCCCTGACCGCGACGCCGGCGCTGCTCGAGCGCAAGGATCCCTTTGGCAACAGCCACCGCCTCGGCGTGCTCGGCGTCGAGCACAAGTCCCAGGCCGGCGAGGCCTCGACCACGCCGGTCGGCGTCGGCGAAGCGCTCAAGATCGGTGTCGAGCAGGTCTGGTTCATCATCACCAGCACCTTCAAGTTCCTTGGCTCGCTGTTTGTCGGACAAGGCAATCCCAACGAGGTCAGCGGCGTGCTCGGCATCGCCAAGATGTCGGGGCAGGCGGCCAGCGCCGGGTTCCAGTTCGTGATCAATCTGTGCGCGGTGCTGTCGGTGTCGATCGGGCTGTTGAACCTGTTCCCGATCCCGCTGCTCGATGGCGGTCACCTGATGTTCTACGCGGCGGAGGTGGTCCGGGGCCGACCCCTGTCCGAGCGGACTCAGGAGATGGGGTTCCGAATCGGGCTCGGTTTGGTGCTGATGCTGATGGTGTTTGCCACCTATAACGACATCTTGCGGATGGCAGCTTCCTGATACGGGCTTTTTTGTGGCGTTGCTCATGAGCAACGTCTTGGAATGAAATTGAAATTACGGTGTCAGCGGCCGTTTGCGACATCGGGGAAATTGGCTACAAGCGGCTTCGAACTTGGGGAATCTCCCGGACCGGCGTTGGGGTTGGGTCTGGTACTGATAAGGGCGCGTTGCGCAATGAAGTTTGGACTGCGACTCCGGGGGGGCTTGCTCGCATCCCTGATCTTGTTCGGCGCGCCGGTGCTTGCCCCGGTTGGGGCTGGTTTTGTGTCTTCGTCTGCGCTTGCTCAGACCGTCCAGTCGATTTCCGTCGAAGGAAATCGCCGTGTCGAGGTGGAGACGATCCGCTCCTATTTCAAGCCGGGCCCGGGTGGCCGCCTGGATCAGGGCGCCATCGATGACGGCCTGAAGGCCCTGATCGAGACCGGCCTGTTCCAGGACGTGCGAATCAATCGCGGTTCCGGTGGCCAGATCATCGTCTCCGTGGTGGAAAACCCGGTGATCGGCCGCATCGCGTTCGAAGGTAATAAGAAGGTCAAGGACGAGCAGCTCACCGCTGAAGTCCAGTCCAAGGCGCGCGGCACCTTCTCCCGCGCCATGGTGCAGTCCGACACCCTGCGAATCGCCGAAATCTACCGCCGCTCGGGTCGCTATGACGTCCGCGTCACGCCCGAGATCATCGAGCAGCCGAACAACCGCGTCGACCTGATCTTCACGGTCGAGGAGGGCGCCAAGACCGGCGTCAAGTCGATCGAGTTCGTCGGCAATAACGCGTTCTCGTCCTACCGCCTGCGCGACGTCATCAAGACGCACGAATCGAACCTGCTGAGCTTCCTCGCCAGCAACGACCTCTACGATCCCGATCGCGTCGAGGCCGACCGTGACCTGATTCGCCGTTTCTATCTCAAGAACGGTTTCGCCGACGTCCAGGTGGTCGCCGCGCTCACCGAATACGATCCGGAGAAGAAGGGCTTCAACGTCACCTTCAAGATCGAGGAAGGCTCGCAGTACCGCGTCGGCACCGTCGACTTCCGCTCCTCCATTCCGAACTTCGATCCGACCACGATGCGCAACTATTCGCGCGTCAATGTGGGCGCGCTCTACAACGTCGAATCGGTCGAGAAATCGGTCGAGGAAATGCAGATCGAGGCGTCGCGGCGCGGCTATGCCTTCGCCGTGGTCCGTCCCGGCGGCGACCGTAATTTCGAGGCGCACACCGTCGCCGTCGTGTTCAACATCGACGAAGGCCCGCGCACCTATATCGAGCGCATCAACGTCCGCGGCAACACCCGCACGCGCGACTACGTGATCCGCCGCGAGTTCGACATCTCCGAGGGCGATGCCTACAACCGCGCGCTGGTCGACCGTGCCGAGCGCCGCCTGAAGAACCTCGACTACTTCAAGAGCGTGAAGATCACGACGGAGCCGGGCTCCTCCAGCGACCGCGTGGTCCTGATCGTCGATCTCGAAGAGAAATCGACCGGCGACTTCTCGGTCTCGGGCGGCTACTCCACCACGGACGGTGCGCTCGCGGAAGTCTCGATCTCCGAGCGTAACCTGCTTGGCCGCGGCCTGTTCGCCAAGGCGTCGGTGACCTACGGCCAGTATGCGCGCGGCTATTCGCTGTCGTTCGTCGAGCCGTATCTGCTCGACTACCGCGTCGCGCTCGGTCTCGACCTCTATCAGCGTCAGCAGCTCTCCAACAGCTACATCTCCTACGGTACGAAGACGCTGGGCTTCAGCCCGCGCCTCGGCTTCAGCCTGCGTGAAGATCTGTCGCTCCAGCTGCGCTACTCGATCTACCAGCAGGAAATCACGCTGCCGTCCTACCTGGCGAACTGTAACAACGTCCTCGGTTCGTCGGCCTTCAACCCGAGCCCGGCCTTTGCCGCATCGCAAACGCCGCCGATCGATCTGACCTCGACCGGCGGTCTCGGCTGCTACTCCGACGGCGAAGCCTCGCTGCCGGTCCGCAAGGAGCTTGCCGGCGGCAAGACCCTGACCTCGGCGCTCGGCTACACGCTGACCTACAACACGCTGGACAACAACAAGAACCCCACCGACGGTCTGCTCGTCGACTTCCGGCAGGACTTCGCCGGCGTGGGCGGCGACGTCACCTACCTGAAGTCCGTCGTTGACGCGAAGTACTACGCTCCGCTGGTGTCCGACATCGTCGGCCTCGTTCACCTTCAGGGCGGCATGCTGAACAAGATCGGCAACAACGATATCCGCATGCTGGATCAGTTCCAGATGGGCCCGAACTTGGTCCGCGGCTTTGCTCCGAACGGCATCGGTCCGCGCGATTTGAATCCCTTTGGCACGCAAGACGCGCTTGGCGGCACCAAATATTGGGGCGCTTCGTTCGAATTGCAGATGCCGTTCTGGTTCCTGCCGAAGGAAGTGGGTCTGAAGGGCGCGGTCTACGCCGACGCCGGCGGCCTCTTCGACTATCAGGGCCCGACGACGTGGTCGCTGACGAACGAAATGACCACGACCAGGAACTCGAACTGTACGCCGTCGACCATCAACCCGCCCTCGGCTGGAACCTGTACCGGCCTGGTGTATGACAACGGCAATGTCGTCCGTTCGTCGGTTGGTATTGGCCTGATCTGGCAGTCGCCGTTCGGTCCGCTGCGGTTCGACTACGCCGTGCCGCTCACCAAGGGCCAGTTCGATCGCGTGCAGCAGTTCAGGTTCGGCGGCGGCACCTCGTTCTAGTTCGATCAGCAGGGCATGAGCCGGCCCCTTGTTGGGGCCGGTTTCCAAAAAGATCGTGCTCAATCCGTGAGATAAGGCATGATGCGGCCTGACCGCTTCATGCCGAAGCCGGACCGCGATGGGGTGGAATGGCGCAGCCGACCTTCTTCAGAAAGCCGCCGGCCTCACCGCTGGCTGACATTGCCGCGCTGACCAAGGCGCAGCTCGTCGACCCTGCCAGGGGCGGTCACGTCATTACCGGTCTTGCTTCGCTCGACGAAGCCGGCCCGATGCATCTGGCGTTCTTCGACAACCTCAAATATGCCGACGAGCTCAAGGCGACCAAGGCCGGGGCTTGCCTGGTGAGTCCGCGCTTCGAGGCCCAGGTGCCCGCGCATGTGGCCGTGCTGCGGGTGGCGCAGCCGTTCCGCGCCTTTGTCGGGCTCGCCCGGGAATGGCACGGCGATGCGCTGCGCCCGCAGTCCTGGGTCGGTAATGACGGCATCGCCCCGTCGGCCATCATCGATCCCTCGGCCCGGCTGGAGGACGACGTCATCGTCGATCCCCTGACCGTCATCGGCCCTGACGTCGAGATCGGCAGCGGCACCGTAATCGGCGCCGGCGTAGTCATCGGTCCCGGCGTCAAGATCGGCCGGGACTGCAATGTTGGCGCCCGCACGGCCATCCAGTGCGCGCTGATCGGCAACAACGTGCTGATCCATCCCGGCTGCTCGATCGGCCAGGACGGCTATGGCTTCATCTTCTTCGGCCCCGAGGGCCATCTCAAGGTGCCCCAGACCGGCCGCGTGCTGATCCAGAACAATGTGGAAGTCGGCGCCGGCACCACCATCGATCGCGGCTCCCTGCGCGACACCGTGATCGGGGAGGGCACCAAAATCGACAACCAGGTCCAGATCGGCCACAATGTGACCATCGGTCGGAACTGCCTGCTGGCGGCCCAGATCGGGCTCGCAGGCAGCCTGACGATCGGCGACAACGTGGCGCTGGGAGCGAAGGTTGGCATCAACAACCACCTCAAGATCGGCGATGGGGCTCAGGTCACCGCGATGAGCGGCGTCAAGGACGACATCCCGCCGAACGGGCGCTGGGGCGGCTTTTTCGCCAAGCCGACCAAGCAGTGGTTCAAGGAAATTATCGCGGTGGAGCGCCTGGTACGCGACAGCAGGGCCGATCCGAAGAACGAGGGACGGGAATGACGGAGGAATCACCGATCAAATTCGAGCTGGTGGATATCAACGCGATCCTCCGGACGCTGCCGCACCGTTTTCCGATGCTGTTGATCGACCGGGTGATCAATATCCGCGCCGATTACAGCGGCATTGGCATCAAGAACGTCACCTTCAACGAGCCGGCCTTCCAGGGGCATTTCCCGGAACGCCCGGTCTATCCCGGCGTGATGATGATCGAAGCGATGGCGCAGACCGCGGGCGTGATCGGCATCACCTCGGTCGAGGGCACCGAGAAGCCGCGCGCGGTGTATTTCCTCACCATCGACAAGTGCAAGTTCCGCAAGCCGGTGCTGCCCGGCGACACCATCGAATATCACATGCGCTCGATCGGCCGCCGCAAGGCGATGTGGTGGTTTCACGGCGACGCCAAGGTCAACGGCCAGATCGTTGCTGAAGCCGACGTCGGCGCCATGCTGACGGACTGAGCAGCTCAGGCCAGCGGAAATGGATTATGCGCCGCAGCCGTAACGGCCGCCGGCCGTCTCGCGTCCGATATTCCGGTTGAAGAACTGGCCCATGGACGGCGCGCCGAGCAGGCTGTCGACCGTCTCGGCCGCAACCCCGCAATAGCGGTCATATTGGCCGTCGATCGCGACGATGAGGTCCCGCCGCGCGCGGTCGTAGCAGACCCGCTGAAGCACCGTGCTGCGGGTGATGTCGCGGCACTCGAACGTCCCGAGATCGACGAAGCGGCGTTCGCCGGTCTCGACCGTCTCGGAGACGATCGGGGCGGCCGCGAGCTGTGCGAGCAGAACTGCCAGGGCCCTGACCACGATGACTTCAAGCTCCACATGAAGGCGTTGACGAGCTAGAGCATGATCCGGAAAAGCGTGCAGCGGTTTTCCGAAAGGATCATGCTCGAACGATAGCCTGAAGCGCGATGACGATTCATCCCAATCTCATCGTGCTTTAGGACGGCCGGCTCATCCGGTGCCTGAAACAGGCCGAGATGATACGTCACTGGACAGATCGGGCATAGTCGCGCTAACCACCGGAAAACTGAGCGACTTCAACACATAATCAGACCTTCTTGATGAGTCAGATTGCTTGATGAGTAAGATTGATCCCACCGCACGGGTCGCGGACGGCGCCGTGATCGGCGAGGGTACCGAGATCGGACCCTTCTGCATCATCGGTCCGAATGCCGTGATCGGCGCGAACTGCAAGCTGATCGGACAAGTCACGGTCATCGGCCACACCTCGATCGGCGATGGCTGCGTGATCTCGCCCTTCGCGGTGCTGGGCGGCGCGCCCCAGGACCTCAGCTACAAGGGTGAGCCGACCAGGCTGGAGGTCGGTTCCGGCTGCACCATCCGCGAAGGCGCGACGATGAATGTCGGCACCATCAAGGGCGGCGGGCTGACGCGCGTCGGCAACGGCGGCTACTTCATGAACAACAGCCATGTCGGCCATGACTGCATGGTCGGCAACAACGTGATCTTCGCGACCTCGGCGACGCTCGGCGGCCACTGCGAGATAGGCGATTTCGTCTATATCGGCGGCCTGTCGGCGGTGCATCAGCTCACGCGCATCGGCCCGCAGGTGATGGTCGGCGGCCTCTCGGGCGTGCGCGACGACATCATTCCGTTCGGCCTCGCCAACGGCCAGTATGCGGCGCTGGAAGGCCTCAATCTCATCGGGATGAAGCGGCGGCAGTTCACCAAGCAGCGGCGCGCGACTGTGCAATCGTTCTACCAAAAACTCTTCCACGGCCCCGGCACGTTCGCCGAGCGGCTCGCGGCGGCCCAGCCGCTCGCCAGCGAAGACCCCGCGATTGCCGAGATCCTCGACTTCATCGGCAAGCGCAAGCATCGCCCGATCTGTCTTCCCGCCATCGAGAAGTGATTTCGGGATGGCCGCGGGCATGACATCGGCGGCTTCGGAGATTTCTTCGCCGGTCGGCGTCGTCGCCGGCGGCGGCGCCATGCCGTTCGCGGTCGCCGATTCGCTTGCCGCGCGCGGCATCACGCCGGTGCTGTTCCCGCTGCGTGGCGCCTGCGATCCGACGCGGGTGGAGCAGTTCCGCCATCGCTGGATCTCGGTCGGCCAGCTCGGCCGTGCCATGCGGCTGTTCCGCGAGGAGGGCTGCCGCGATCTGATCTTCATCGGCACATTGGTGCGGCCTGCGCTGTCCGAAATAAGGTTCGACGTCACGACACTGCGCCTGCTCGGCAACGTCATCCGCGCCTTCCGCGGCGGCGACGATCATCTGTTGTCCGGCGTCGGGCGCATTCTCGAGCAAGGCGGCTTTCGCATGGTCGGCATCAAGGATGTTGCGCCGGATCTGCTGATGCCCGAGGGCTGCATCAGCCGCGCCTGGCCGAACGACAACAGCAAGGCCGACATCGAGCGCGGCCGCGCGGTGCTGACCGCGCTCGGCCCGTTCGACATCGGCCAAGCCGCGGTCGTGATCGACGGCCATGTAGTGGCGATCGAGGATATCGAGGGCACCGACGCGCTGCTCGCGCGCGTGGCACGCCTGCGCGAGGAGGGGCGCATCCGCGCTGCGACAGGACGCGGGGTGCTGGTGAAGGTACCGAAGAGCGGGCAAGATTTGCGCTTCGACCTGCCGACGATCGGTCCGCGTACCCTGGAGGGCGTCGCTCGAGCTGGACTGGCCGGCATTGCCGTCGTCGCCGGCAACACCATCGCCGCCGAGCCGCAGGCGATGATCTCGCTCGCCGACGCCAAATATCTCTTCGTCATCGGCCTGACGGCATGATGCAGAGCCGCGATCCCAAGCGGAAGATCTTCCTGATCGCGACGGAGGAATCCGGCGACCGGCTCGGCAGCGCCTTGATGAAAGTGTTGCGCCAGCGGCTCGGCGACGGCGTGCAGTTTGTGGGCGTCGGCGGCCGGACCATGGCGCGTGAGGGGCTCGAGACGCTGTTTCCGATCGAGGAGCTGTCGATCGTCGGCTTCGCCGGGGTCGTCCAGCAGTTGCCGAAGATTTTGCGGCTGATCCGCCAGACCGCGGATGCCGTGACTACGGCCGCACCCGACGCGCTCGTCATCATCGACAGTCCCGATTTCACCCATCGCGTCGCCCGCCGCGTGCGCGCGAAGACGCCGGAGATCCCGATTGTCGACTACGTGGCGCCGCAGCTCTGGGCCTGGCGACCCGGGCGGGCGCGCACCATGCGCCGCTATGTCGATCACGTGCTCGGCCTGCTGCCGTTCGAGCCGGAGGAATACCACAAGCTCGGCGGGCCGCCATGCAGCTATGTCGGCCATCCCCTGATCGAGCAATTGCCGTCGCTGCGCCCGAACGCGGAGGAGCAGCGGCGCCGTGATGTCGAGCCGCCGGTTCTGCTGGTGCTGCCCGGCAGCCGCCGCAGCGAGATCCGGCACCATCTCGACGTGTTTGGCGCGACGCTCGGACGGCTCCAGGCCGAAGGCCGCGCCTTCGAACTGAAGCTCCCGACCATGCCGCATCTCGAAGCCACCATCCGCGAAGGCATCGCGAGCTGGCCGGTCAAGCCGCAAATCGTGGTCGGCGAGACCGAGAGGCGCGCCGCGTTCCGAACCGCGCGCGCGGCGCTGGCCAAATCCGGCACCGTGACGCTGGAGCTCGCGCTGTCCGGCATTCCGATGGTGACGGCCTATCGCGTCGGCGCGATCGAAGCCTTCATCCTGCGCCGCGCGATCCGCGTCTCCTCGGTGATCCTCGCCAATCTCGTGATCGGCGAGGATGTCGTTCCGGAGTTCTTGCAGGAGGACTGCGTACCGGAGAAGCTGGCGCCGGCACTGTCGGAGCTGCTCACGGACACGCCGCTGCGCAAACGACAGGTCGAAGCCTTCGCCAGGCTCGACACTATCATGTCTACCGGCAACAAGTCGCCGAGCGTGCTCGCCGCCGACATCGTGCTCGCGACGATGCGCAAGGGCAGGCGGCAATAGACGGCTTCGTAGGGTGGGCAAAGCGAAAGCGTGCACACAACCTCTCCGTAACCGAGAAAGAAATGGTGGGCACGCTGCGCTTTGCCCACCCTACAGTCCTAGGCGAGGCCGCCGTCGACCCGAAAACACTGGCTGGTGATACGCTGGCTCTCGTCGGATGCGAGAAACAGCACCATGCTGGCGATGTCTTCCGGCGTCACCGCATCGGGAACGGCCTGGCGGGTGCGCAGCTCGGAGATCTTCTGCTCGTCCGGAAACCAGAGCCGGCGCTGGCGCTCGGTGATCACCATGCCGGGCGCGATCGCGTTGACGCGAATGCGGTCGGAGCCGACTGACCTGGCCAGCGAGTTGGTGAAGCCGACGATCGCCGCCTTCGCCGCGGCATAGACCGGCAGCGCCGGCGCGCCGCGGATCCACGCCACCGACGACATGTTGATGATCGAGCCGCCGCCGCGCGCCTGCATCTGCGGCACCACCGCCTGGGCCGCAAAGAAGACGTGCTTGAGATTGACGCCGATCGTCCAGTCGAATTCGGCCGGCGTCACCTCGGCCAGGACCTGACGCTGGTCGTTGGCGGCATTGTTGACGAGGACTGCGGCATCGCCGAGCGATCCGTGCACCCGCGCCACGGCAGCGCGCAAGGCGTCGATGTCGAGGAGGTCGCAGGGCACAAACAGGGGCGCGGAGCCGGATGAGGTCGCGACGTCCCGCACCAGCGCTTCGCCGGCACTCGCATCGATGTCGAGGAAGGCGACGCGGGCGCCCTGGGTCGCGAAGGCGCGCACGAAGGCGGCACCGATGCCGCTGGCGCCACCTGTGATCAACACCACGCGGCCGGCAAGGCTGGGAAAGATGGTCCGGGTCATGCGATCAGCCGCTCCGTCTCGGGGTCAAACAGGCAAATGCGCCGCGTGTCGAGCGCGAAGGTGGCGGTCGCGCCGGGCGCGGGACGGATATCCGGCGTGATGCGCGCCAGCGCAGTCTCGCCGCCGAGACGCAGCAGCACGATTGTCTCGGCGCCGGTCGGCTCGATCATCTCGACCGGCGCGTTGACGAGGACGGGCGCCTCGCCGGAAAAGACGCGGCTGGCCTCGGCGATGCATTCTGGCCTGATCCCGACGACCACCTCGCGGCCGAGATAAGATGTTGCCGCGTCGTGTCCATGCAGGCGCAGACGAACTTCGTCGGGTCGCCCCGCGCCGATTACGGCCACAGGTCCGCCGCTATCGGCCTCGAGCCGCCCCGGCATGGTGTTCATCGGCGGCGAACCCATGAAGCGGGCGACGAACAGATTGGCCGGATAGCGGTACACCGTGTCCGGATCGGCGAACTGCTGCACCACGCCCCGATGCATCACGGCGATGCGCGTTGCCATCGTCATCGCCTCGATCTGATCGTGGGTGACATAGACGATGGTGGCGCCGATGCGCTGGTGCAGCCGCTTGATCTCCATCCGCATCTCGACGCGCAACTTCGCATCGAGGTTGGAGAGCGGCTCGTCGAACAGGAAGAGCAGGGGATCGCGCACCAGCGCCCGGCCCATCGCCACGCGCTGGCGTTGCCCGCCGGACAATTGCGACGGCTTGCGACCGAGCAGGGGCTCGATCTGGAGGAGGCGAGCCACACTCGCCAGCGCCTTCTCCTGCTCCGCCTTCGGAACGTGACGGCATTCCATGCCGAAGGTGATGTTCTGGCGCACCGTCATCGACGGATAGAGCGCGTAGGACTGGAACACCATGGCGATGTCGCGATCCTTGGGCGGGACGTCGTTGACGACGCGTCCGCCGATCTCGATCGTTCCGTCACTCGGACGATCGAGCCCGGCGACGATGTTGAGCAGGGTGGACTTGCCACAGCCGGATGGCCCGACCAGCACGGTGAACTCGCCGCTCTCGATGTCGAGGTTGATGCCCTTCAGCACCTCCAGATTGGCGTAGCGCTTGGACAGGGTGCGAATGCTCAGTGCTGCCATGACGACCCCATCATTTCACTGCGCCGGCGGTCAGGCCGCGCACGAAGTACCGTCCGCCGAGGAGATAGATCAGCAAAGTGGGCAGCGCTGCGATGATCACCGCGGCGCTCTGCACGCCATGCTGCGGAATGTCCGCAATTGCGGCAGAGAGCGCGATGAGCGCGGCCGTGACGGGCTGCTGCTGGCCGGTGGTGAATGTCACGCCATAGAGGAACTCGTTCCAGATATGCGTGAATTGCCAGATCACGGTGACGATCAGAATAGGAGCCGAGAGCGGCAGGATGATGCGCCAGAAAATGCGAAAGAACCCGGCGCCATCGATGCGTGCGGCTCTGATCAACTCGTGTGGAATGGCGACATAGTAGTTTCGGCAGAACAGCGTGGTGAAGGAGAGCCCCTGGATCGTGTGAATCAGCACGAGGCCCGTCAGCGTGTTGATGAGACCGGTGTCCCGCAGCACGATGGTCCAGGGAAGCAGGCGCATCTGCTGGGGAAGGAAGAGGCCGAGGGTCACGATACCGTAGATCCAGCTATCGCCGCGAAAGCGCCAGAGCGACACGGCGTAACCGGCGACAGCGCCGAGCAGGGTCGAGAAAATCGTCGCCGGGATGGTGACGAGCGCGGAGTTCAGCATGTACGGCCGGATGCCGGCGCAGGTCTCAGCGACGCAGAAGCCGCTCCAGGCCTTGGCGTAGTTGCTCCAGGCCAAATGTTGCGGCCAGCCGATCATCGAACCCTGCGCGATCTCCTCGTTGGTGCGGAGAGAGTTCAGGACGACAACAACGAGTGGCGCGAGATAGGCTGCAGCGAACAATGTCACGACGAGATAGATCAGAATTCGGCTCGGTGCGAAGCTGCGGTCACGCATGGGTGGCCTGCCTTCGCTGGACATAACGCCACGCCGCATAGGGCAGCAGCACCGCGAGCAGGATGAGCAGCATGAGCACCGCCGCCGCGGCGCCCCGGCCGAGCTGGCTGCGCTGGAACATGAGGTCGTAGACGACAAGGGCCGGCAGCTGGGTCGCGATTCCCGGCCCGCCATTGGTGAGCGCACGGACGAGGTCGAAGGCCGAGATCGCGAACTGCAACTGGACGACGACGACGGTGATGGTGATCGGCCAGAGCGTCGGCAGAATGACCCGCCAATAGGTTCGGACCGGTCCGGCGCCGTCGATCTGGGCGGCCTTGATGATGTCGGAATCGACGGAGCGAAGGCCGGCGAGGAAGAGCGCCATGGCGAAGCCCGAGGATTGCCAGATCGCAGCAATCACGATCGTCCAGATCGCCATGTCGCGGTCGATCAGCCAGTCGAACCGGAAGGTGGTCCAGCCGAGATCATGGACGAGCTTCTGGATCCCGATGCCGGGATTGAGTAGCCAGCTCCAGACCGTGCCGGTGACGACGAACGACACCGCAAGCGGATACAGGAAGATGGATCGCAGCACATTCTCGCCGCGAATGCGCTGATCGAGCAGGATCGCCAGCATAAGGCCGGTGATCAAACTCAGCAGCACGAAAGCACTGCCAAACAGCAGCAGATTGTCGAAGGCGATCTGCCAGTTCCGCGATGCCAGGACCGCGTTGTAGTTGCGCAAACCCACCCAGCCGGAGACCGGAACAAGCGTCGAGGGCGTGAACGAAATCCAGATCGTCCACAGCGAAAACGAAATGAGATGCGCAGCCGACAACAGCAGTGGCACCCAGATCATCAGATATTCGGGCAGCCGGCGCACGAGATCAGACGTCGCCGGCCGCGTTGCTGTGGAGACGGTGTCGGTCAACGCGAACCCTCGACGGCCTCGGCGAGGCGGGTGACCGCCTGCTCCGGCGTGATCGTCTTGTTCTTCACATACTCGGTGAGCACGTCGATCATCGCGGCCGTCAGGCCGTTTTCCTGTGCCATATTGTGCGCAAGACTCAGGACGGCCTGATTGTTGGCGACAGCGTCCTTGAGCGCGGCTGCGGTCCGCCGTTGACCGTCCGACCAGCCCTCACCGGAGAGGTCGACATCGGTGCGCACCGGGATCGATCCCGTGATCTGCGAGTACATGGTCTGGATCGCCGGATCCATGACGAGCTGGGCCATCAACGTCTGACCGGCCTGGAGATCCGGCTCCTTGCGCTGCCAGAAGATGAAGGCGTCGGCATTCAACAGGAAGACCGGTTTGCCATTGTCGCTCGGGCCCGGCGTGATCATGAAGTCGTCGAACTTGAAACCGGCGTTACGCAACACGCCCTGCGCCCACCCGCCCATGATCATCATGCCCATGTCGCCGTCGACGAAGCGCTTCAAATTGGTGGCGTAGGGTTGGGCACCGACGTTGGGGTCCATCCAGTTGGCGATCTTGCGGACCTGGACGAAGGCAGCCTTGATCTCGGGGCCCTCCAGGGCCTTCTTGTCGAGATTCATGATGGCCGCACGGTATGCCGTGGGACTGATGCCGGCCAAAGAGGCCTCGAATTTCTGCCCGTCATCGGGGCGGGTGCCGCCGTTGGCGATGGGGTAGGTGATGCCGCCCGCCTTCATCTTGTCGGCGAGATCGTTGAAGTCGGCCCAGGTGACCGGGACCTTGTCGGCCTTGGCCTTGTCCATCGCGCGCTTGGAGAGAAACAGCATGTTGGTGCTGTAGATCTGCAACGGCAGCGCAATCCACTTGCCGCCCGGCTTGTGCAATTTTGCGAGGTCCGGAGCGACAACCTTTTCATAGCCGGCGGCCGCGACGAGGGCGTCGAGATCGACGGTCGGGGCGATCTTCGACCAGGCCGCAATCTCGGGGCCCTTCAGCTGCGAACAGGCCGGCGGATCGCCGGCGATGATCTGGGCGCGCAGCTTGTTCATCATCTCGGTGGTGAAGCCGGGGACGGGCGAGTGCTGCCAGACGCCGCCTTTCTCCTCGAATTTCTTGCCGAGTGCGGTGATCGCCGCGCCATCGCTGCCTGCGGACCATTGCGAGATCGCGGTGAGGCGCGGCTTGGCCGCGCCTTGCGCGCGGGCGAATGCCGGTAATGCGAGTGCGGCCGCAGATCCAGCGAGTAGACGGCGCCTTGTTGTCGTGATCGGCATGGCAGTTCCTCCCGGTGTGAACTTTCTTGGCGCGTTGAGCCACGCGGCTCAGGGCATGTCAGGCGGCCTCCGTCGAAGCCGCGGGCATCCCGCCGCGGCTGGCGAGACAAAAGGCGGCGAAGGCGAGAGCTGCTTGCGGATCGTTACCGTTCGAGGGCGGCACGAAGGCGAGCGACACCTGCGCCAGTTTCCGCCCGCCGAGAAGGCAGGCGTCGATCCCATCGACCACCGCTTTGCGATCCTCTTCCGAGAGAAGCGACGGCCAGCCGCTGATCGCGACGCCGTTGCACGGCTTCACGTTCAGCGTGTTGCCGATCGAAAGGCCCAGCCGGAACAGGCGCTGGCGCAACTCCTGGCGCATTCGCGACGAGCGCGGGATCGTGCTCACCCATTCGCCGCCGAGCTGGAGCAATTCGGCTTCAGTTACGCCGAGGAGCTCGGCGAGGGCCGGAAGCGACGTATAGGCCTCGACGCAGCCATGATGACCGCAGCGGCAGCGCGGCCCGTCGGCATTGAAAACCATATGGCCGAGCTCGACCGGCTGCGGGGCATCGGCCTCCAGCGGATCGTCCATCCAGGCGCCGGCAACGCCCTGGCCGACGAAGACGAAGAGATGTGCGCTGCTGAAGGGATAGTCCTGCGTGCGGCAGCGGTGAAACGTGGCGTGTGCGACCACCGAGTTGGTGAACTCGACCGGCACGCCGGCGAACATTCCGCCGAGCATGTCGCCGATGCGTTCGACGTCGCACGGAATGATCGGATTGCCCGCGGCGCTCAGGCGGCCGAGGCCGGGAATGGTGATGCCGATCTGCGCGAGACTGATGCGGCGGCGGCGCGTCCAGTCGCGCAGCAAGGTGAGGGCTTCGCGGAACACCCGGCCGACGGTCTCGACGGTCGGCTTCTTCAGCAACGGAACACGCTCGGTGTAGTGCATTTCGCCCGACATGCCGCCAACGCCCACGCTGAGCCACTGGCCGGTCAGCTCAAGGGCTGCGAGCGCCACGGAGCCATCGAGCGACACGAGGCCTGTCGGACCGCCGACATAGGGGGCAGGGCGCCGCACTTCCTCGATCAGGCCTTCGGCTTTCAGATCAAACAGGATGCGCGACAGGCTCGCCTCGGACAGGCGCACGGCCTTGGCCAGCGGCGGCCGGAACGAGCCGCCGGACTGGAGCAAGTGAGTCAAAATGGCAGCGCGCGTCTGCCGCCGACTTCTCGGCTGCTCCGGCATTTCCATCCCTGTCGTCATTCTTACTTAGTGTAAGAATTTGCGCGCGGAGCGTTTCGACTGTCAAGCGATTGCGGACGCGATGAGCCGACTTGTTGTTGTGCGTGGCAGCAAGATGAGGCGAAGAACCGATCAGGCTTTTGGTGCGGTGCCTTCGGCCCACTCCGGTAATTCGGCCTTCGGGTCGTACCAGTTGGCGGAATCTGATCGCCAGATGTGCATCTCGGGCCGTTCTGTGATCGGTGTATCGAGGCAGCCCATCCGCAGCAGGACCGTGTTCTTGCCCTCGCGCGAGGCGACGATGTGTGATCCGCATTGCGAGCAGAAATAGCGGGTTTTGCCGGGCGAGGATTCGAAGCCGCGCAGCAAGTCTTCGCCCTTGGTCCAGCGGAAGCGGTCGCGCGGCACGTTGGTGACGGTGGAGAAGGCCGATCCATGCGTCTTGCGGCAGGTCTGGCAATGGCAGTGCATGATGGTGCCCGGGGTCGCGTCGACCTCGTAGGCAACGCCTCCGCAGAGGCAGCTTCCGGTCAGCATCGGGTTCTCCATATCGTAGGGTGGGCAAAGCGCAGCGTGCCCACCGTTTCTGGCTCGGTCGCGGAGAGGTGGTGGGCACGCCGCGCTTTGCCCATCCTACAAATGTCGCCCGCAAACAAAAACGGCGCCATCACAGGATGGCGCCGTTTCCAAAAGCCCTCAGGCCGATCTTACTTCCGATCCTTGATCGCGACGTAGTCACGGCGGGTGACGCCCGTGTAGAGCTGGCGCGGACGGCCGATCTTCTGCTGCGGGTCCTCGATCATCTCGCTCCACTGGCTGATCCAGCCGACGGTGCGGGCGACCGCGAACAGCACGGTGAACATCGAGACCGGGAAGCCCATCGCCTTCAGCGTGATGCCCGAATAGAAGTCGACGTTCGGGTAGAGCTTGCGGTCGATGAAGTACTGGTCGCTGAGCGCGATCTTCTCGAGCTCGAGCGCCACCTTCAGCATCGGATCGTCGCCATGGCCGGTCTCCTTGAGAACGGCATGACACATCTTCTGCATGATCTTGGCGCGCGGATCGTAGTTCTTGTAGACGCGGTGGCCGAAGCCCATCAGGCGGACTTCGCTGTTCTTGTCCTTCACCTTGGCGATGAATTCCGGAATCTTGTCGACCGAGCCGATCTCGGCGAGCATCGCGAGCGCGGCTTCGTTGGCGCCGCCATGCGCCGGGCCCCAGAGGCAGGCGATGCCGGCGGCGATGCAGGCGAACGGGTTGGCGCCGGAGGAGCCGGCGATGCGCACCGTCGAGGTCGAGGCGTTCTGCTCGTGGTCGGCGTGCAGGATGAAGATCTTGTCCAGCGCGTCAGCCAGCACCGGGTTGATCTTGTACTCCTCGCACGGCACGGCGAAGCACATGTGCAGGAAGTTCTCGGCGAACTTCAGCGAGTTCTTCGGATACACGAAGGGCTGGCCGATCGTGTATTTGTAGGCCATCGCCGCCAGCGTCGGGATCTTGGCGATCATGCGCATCGACGCGATCATGCGCTGCTTCGGATCGTTGATGTCGGTGGAGTCGTGGTAGAACGCGGCGAGCGCGCCGACGGAGGCCACCATCACCGCCATCGGATGGGCGTCGCGGCGGAAGCCCTGGAAGAAGCGGGCCATCTGCTCGTGCACCATCGTGTGATGGATCACGCGGTCGTCGAAATCCTTCTTCTGCGCGGCTGTCGGCAGGTTCCCGTAGAGCAGGAGATAGCAGGTCTCGAGGAAGTCGCCGTTCTCGGCGAGCTGCTCGATCGGATAGCCGCGGTATTCCAGCACGCCGGCGTCACCGTCGATATAGGTGATCTTGGACTCGCAGCTTGCGGTCGAGGTGAAGCCGGGATCGTAGGTGAACAGCCCGGACTGGGCGTAGAGCTTGCCGATATCGACGACATCAGGCCCGACGCTGCCGCTGTGGATCGGGAGATCGTAGTTCTTGTTTCCGACCGTCAGCGTGGCGGTCTTATTGCTTGCTTTTGCGTCCATCAGAGGTCCCCGATGTGTGGTGAAACGGGCCGGACCCGGAAGGCCCCAATGACTTGGTGGGGCAGGCCGGATATTCCAGAAGGTACGGGTGAGATGGGTATATTATTGCTGTGTGCGCTGCAAGATCGCCGCACGCATGGTCGACTTACGTCGTAGCCTGGTCCTTGGCCTGGTCCTTAAGCCGGCCCAGGCTTTCCTGGCGTCCCAGCACGTCCAAAACCTCAAATATACCAGGCGATGTCGACCGTCCCGTCAGCGCCGCCCGCAGCGGCTGGGCGACGGCGCCGAGCTTGAGACTATTTTCCTCGGCAAAAGCGCGCAGCGCGGCCTCCGCATTCGCCGCACTCCACGTCTCGACTTTCTCCAGCGCGGAATGAAGCTGGCCGATCAGCTTGCGGTTCTCGGGCGTCAGCAGCGCTGCCGCCTTGGCATCGAGCTCCAGCGGCCGGTCGGCGAAGATGAAATAGGCGCTGTCGATCAGCTCGATCAGCGTCTTGGCGCGCTCCTTCAGGGCCGGCATGGCCTTGAGAAGCTGCGCCCGCGTCGTGTCGTTTAACTTGGCCTTAAGCTCGTTGCGGCTGGGCACGACGTGGTCGAGCACGTCCTCGAACATCTTCACGAGTGATTGATCGTCGGCGTGGCGGATGTAGTGGCCGTTGAGGTTTTCGAGCTTGGCGAAATCGAAGCGGGCGGCGGCGCGGCCGACGCTGGCGAGGTCGAACGCGGCGATCATCTCCTCGGTCGAAAAGATCTCCTGGTCGCCATGGCTCCAGCCGAGACGGACGAGGTAATTGCGGAGCGCGGCCGGGAGGTACCCCATGGCGCGGTAGGCATCGACGCCCAGCGCGCCGTGGCGCTTCGACAGTTTTGAGCCGTCCGGGCCGTGGATCAGGGGGATGTGGGACATGCTCGGCAGCGTCCAGCCCATGGCGTCGTAGATCTGCTTCTGGCGGGCGGCGTTGATCAGATGGTCGTCGCCGCGGATGACATGGGTGACGCCCATGTCGTGGTCGTCGACCACCACAGCGAGCATGTAGGTCGGATTGCCATCGCCGCGCAGCAGGACGAGGTCGTCGAGGTTCTCGTTCTGCCAGACCACGCGGCCCTGGACCTGGTCCTCGATCACGGTCTCGCCGGTCTGCGGTGCGCGCAGGCGGATGGTGGGCTTGACGTCGGACGGAGCGGTCGCCGGATCACGGTCGCGCCATAGGCCGTCATAGAGGCGGGTGCGGCCCTCGCTGCGCGCCTTCTCGCGCATGGCGGTGAGCTCCTCGGCGGTCGCGTAGCAGCGATAGGCCTTGCCGTCGGCGAGCAGCTGCTCGGCGACCTCGCGGTGACGCGCGGCGCGGCTGAACTGGTAGATGACGTCGCCATCCCAGCCGAGCTCCAGCCATTTGAGGCCGTCGAGGATGGCGCCGATCGCAGCCTCGGTGGAGCGCTCCCGGTCGGTGTCCTCGATCCGGAGCAGCATCTTGCCGCCGTGCTTCTTCGCATAGAGCCAGTTGAACAGCGCCGTGCGGGCGCCTCCGATATGGAGGAAGCCGGTCGGCGAGGGAGCAAAGCGGGTGACGACGGAATCGGTCATTCTTGGCAGGGCCTATGCATTGGAGGCAGTGGTATATAACAGGACCGGAGCATAACTAAAGCCCGGCAGCGGACCGCTAAGCTCTTGGCTCAGCCAAGCGAATTTGGCAGAAGGGCCGCTGATTTCCCTACAGGATTTTCGTAATGACAGAACCGGTGGCGACTGAGGTTGGGCGCGATTTCATTCGTGACATCATCCAGGCCGACCTCGATCAGGGCAAATACCAGGAGATCGTGACCCGGTTCCCGCCGGAGCCGAACGGCTACCTGCATATCGGCCACGCCAAGTCGATCGCACTCAATTTTGGCATCGCCCAGGAGTTTCCGGGCCGCTGCCACCTGCGCTTCGACGACACCAACCCGGTCAAGGAAGAGCAGGAATACATCGATTCCATCCAGGCCGACGTGCACTGGCTCGGCTTCGATTGGGGCAAGAACCTGTTCTTCGCCTCGGATTATTTCGACCGTCTGTACGAATGGGCGGAGAAGCTGATCCGCGACGGGCTCGCCTATGTCGACGACCAGACCCAGGAGGAGATTCGCCTGGCGCGCGGCACGCTGACCGAGCCCGGCAAGAACTCGCCGTTCCGCGACCGCAGCGTGGACGAGAATCTCGACCTGTTCCGCCGCATGAAGGCCGGTGAATTCCCGAACGGCGCGCGCGTGCTGCGGGCCAAGATCGACATGTCCGCGGGCAACATCAACCTGCGCGACCCCGTGCTGTACCGCATCCTGCATGCGCATCATCCGCGCACCGGCACAAAGTGGTCGATTTATCCGAGCTACGATTATGCGCACGGCCAGTCGGACGCGATCGAGGGCATCACGCACTCGATCTGCACGCTGGAGTTCGAGGACCATCGGCCGCTCTACGACTGGTTCATCGAAAAGCTGCCGGTGCCGTCCAAGCCGCACCAGTACGAAATGGCGCGGCTCAACCTGACCTACACGCTGCTGTCCAAGCGCGTGCTGACCCAGCTCGTCCGCGACGGCCATGTCGCCGGATGGGACGATCCGCGCATGCCGACTGTAGCGGGGATGCGCCGCCGCGGCGTGCCGCCGGCGGCCTTGCGCGAATTCGTCAAGCGCATCGGCGTTGCCAAGGCCAACAGCGTCGTCGACGTCGGTATGCTGGAGTTCTGCATCCGCGAGGAGCTGAACCGCACGTCGCAGCGGCGCATGGGCGTGCTGCGGCCGCTCAAGGTGGTCATCGAGAACTATCCGGAAGGGCAGACCGAAGAGCTCGAGGCGATCAACCATCCCGACGATCCCTCGGCCGGCACGCGCAAGATCACGTTCGGCCGCGAGCTCTATATCGAGCAGGACGACTTCATGGAGAACCCGCCCAAGAAGTTCTTCCGCCTGTCGCCCGGCAACGAGGTGCGGCTGCGCTACGCCTATTTCGTCAAGTGCACCGGCGTGATCAAGAACGACGCGGGCGAAGTGGTGGAGCTGCGCTGCACCTACGATCCCGCGACCAAGGGCGGCAACGCGCCCGACGGCCGCAAGGTCAAGGCGACCATGCACTGGCTGCCGGCGGCGAATTCGGTGCCGGCGGAGATCCGCATCTACAACCAGTTGTTCGCCAACCCGAGCCCGGACGCCTCGAACTTCGCGGCCGATCTCAATCCGCAGTCGCTGGAGATCCTCTCCAACGCGCGGATCGAGGCATCGGTTGCGGGAAGCAATTCGACCGAGCCGATGCAGTTCGAGCGTCAGGGCTATTTCGTGCGCGACAAGGACTCGACGCCGGGCAAGCCGGTGTTTTCGCGCACCATCGGCCTGCGCGACACGTTCGCGAAGGAAGTCGCCAAGGGCTGAGGGGATTGGGCCTATGAGCAGTGAAGCCGACGCCATCGTTTCCGCCATCATCGCGAAATGGTGCGCCGGCTTCGCGACGCTAGATGCGACCGCGCTGTCGTCGCTCTATGCGAAGAACGCGTTCTTCTTCGGCTCGAATCCAAGACTCTATCGGGGCAGGGACGGCGTCGCCGACTACTTCAACGGCCTGCCGCGCTGGCGCCAGCCGAGCGCCGTGTTTTCCGAGGTGCGCGCCACGCAAACCAGCCCGGACCTGATCAACATGGCCGCGATCGTGTCGTTTGACCTCGCCGGCGAGAGGGAGGAGTTCTCGGTCAAGATGAGCTGGGTCATCCTCTGCGAGGACGGCGACTGGAAGATCGTCAATCACCACGCCTCGTCGCGCGCGCCGTTGATCTAGCAGTCGCGCTACTCCGCCTCTTTCTCTTTCGTCATTCCGGGCTCGCGCCAAGTGGCGCGCCCCGGAATGGCGATAGCAACGAACTCTGCTCCCGCGCGTTGGGGTGGGTCCAACAAGGAACCCACCATGCAGAACATCGCAGAGCATATGGAAGTCATCGGCGCCGATGGCGTCCACATCGGCACGGTCGACAAGGTCGAGGGCCATCGCATCAAGCTGACCAAGAAGGACAGCGGCGAGGGCAGCCACAAGGGCCACCATCACTTCATCGACAAGGGCCTCGTTGCCGGTGTCGAGGGCAACAAGGTTCGGCTCTCGGCCAAGGCGGACGTCGCCGTGACGATGGAAGAGGAAAAGTAGGGGGCCGTTCGCTCCGTTCCTGATCCGTACCGCTATTCGCGCAGCCGCACGTTCCGGTAGCCTCCTGGCCTGTCGCGTATCGTAAGGTGCAGGGAATGGCGGAGCCGGGCCGGCCAGTTCGGTCCCAGGGGATCGCGGGGACTTGGATTGCGGGGACTTGGCCCGTCGGCCGAGCTGCATCCGCGGGCGGCCTCGCGCCGGCTGGGTTCGACCTCTGGACGTCGCTGGCCGGGACCCTGAGCGAATGGGCGCGCGCCGAGGCCGGCGCCGGGCGGTTGTTGCCATGGGTGCCGGTCGCGTTCGGCGGCGGCATCGCTCTCTACTTTGCCGCCGATCATGAACCGGTGCTGTGGGTCGTTGCCGCGACGGCCATCGCGCTCATGCTTGGCGCCGTGCTGTTGCGGCGGAGCCGGTTGTTTGCGCCGGCGATCATGATCGCGGCGGTCGCGGCCGGCTTTGCCACGGCGACCTGGAAGACGGCGCGGATCGCGCACACGGTGCTGGCAAAGCCGCTTTATTCCGTCTCGCTGTCGGGCTTCGTCGAGACCCGCGACATCCGCGAGCGCACCGACCGCTTCGTGCTGCGCGTCACCGCGATGGAGGCGCAGCGCAGCGACGTCAAGCTCGAGCGCGTGCGCCTCTCCGTGCGCAAGGGGACTGCGCCCGAGGTCGGCAGCTTCGTGCAGTTGAAGGCGCGGCTGTTGCCGCCGTTGTCGCCGGTGCGCCCCGGCAGCTATGACTTTTCGCGCGACATGTTCTTCCAGGGCATCGGCGCCTCCGGCTTCGTGATGGGCACGATTGCGGCATCGGTGCCGCCGGATGCCGGCGGCTTGCGGCTGCGTTATGCCGCCTTCATGCAGGGTCTGCGCGATGCGATCGACGCGCGCATCCGCGCCACGCTCGAGGGCGACAACCGGGCGATTGCGACCGCGCTGCTCACGGGCCGGCGCGACGCGATTACCACGCCCGTCAACGACGCCATGTTCATCTCGGGGCTCGGACATGTGCTCTCGATTTCCGGCTATCACATGGCGGTCGTCGCCGGCGTGGTCTTCTTCGCGGTGCGCGCGCTGCTGGCGTTGATTCCTGGAATGGCGGCCGGCTTTGCCATCAAGAAATGGTCGGCGGCCGCCGCGCTGGTCGCAGCCGCGTTCTATCTGCTGCTGTCGGGTGCGGAGGTCGCCACACAACGCTCGTTCTTCATGACGGCGGTGGTGTTGATCGCGGTCATGGTCGATCGCCGTGCCATCACCTTCCGCACGCTGGCTGTGGCCGCGCTGATCGTGCTCGCGGTCGCGCCGGAGGCGCTGGTGCATCCGAGTTTTCAAATGTCCTTCGCCGCGACGCTCGGACTGGTGGCACTGGTGCAGATCGGCATGCCGAACCTGTTTGCGTCGCCCGATCATTCCGCGACCGCGCGGATTGCAATGTGGGGCGGGCGCGAGATCGCGATGCTATTCCTGGCCTCGCTGATCGCGGGGCTCGCGACCACGCCCTATGCCGCCTTCCATTTTCACCGCGTGACGCCGTTCGGCGTGCTTGCCAACCTCGGGGCGATGCCGGTGGTCTCGGCCCTGGTGATGCCCGCGGGCCTGTTGGGCTTGATTGCAGCGCCGTTCGGACTCGATGGTCCGTTCTGGTGGCTGATGGGGATCGGCATCGACTGGATGGTTGCGGTGTCGCGCTGGGTGGCCGCTTTGCCGGGCGCGGTCGGCCGCATCTCGGCTTTTGGCATAGCACCGCTGATCGCGGCAAGCTTGGGAATCATCGTGATGGGCTTGTTGCGCACGCCGTTGCGCTGGGCCGGCGCGGTGGTGTTGTTGGCCGCGATCCTCTGGGGACTGTGCGCGCGGCAGCCCGATGTCCTGATCGCCGGTGACGGCCAGAGCGTCGCGATGCGGGGCAGGGATGGGCACCTGCATCTGATCAGGTCGAGCAAGGACAGTTTTCTTCTGAAGGAATGGCTCGCCGCCGACGCCGATCCGCGCGATGCCGGCAGTGCCTCACTGGCCGCCGGCGTGTCGTGCGACGAAGCCGGCTGCGTGACGCCGCTCGCCGACGGGCGCCTGGTCGCGCTGGCCTTGCGCATCGATTCATTGGCTGACGATTGCAGCCGGGCCGCGCTGGTGGTGACGGCGCGGCCGGCGCCGCCGGATTGCGCGGCCATGGTTGTCGACCGTCAGCGTCTCGCAAGGCAGGGCGCGCTGGCACTGACGCGAAGCGGCGACGGCTTTGCGGTTCAGGCGGCGAAGACGAGGGGGACAGACCGTCCGTGGTCGCCGGCGGCGGCCGGCGAGGCGGATTTCAGCGCGAGCCTTGCGCCGCAGGCGGCGGCTCCCCGCAACCGCGACGCGACGCCATCGGAAGCGGACCTGCAGGCTGAGGATTGAGCGGACGGGTTACAGATACCAGGCCAGCACGGCGTCGAGCCTGGCATTGCCGATCACCGGCAGGACGACCATCTGGCTCAGTCCAGAGGCGCTGGCCTGCGAGGCCGCGACCGAGCCGTCACGCGCGAGATCGTCGTTGAGCGCGGGCATGCCGGTGGCCCAGGCCCCGCCGATGCTGCCTTCGCCTTTGGCGATGGATTTCGTCGCATAGAGCGCGGCGAGGTCGGTCTGCGCGCTGCAATCGCCGGTGCGGAAGACCAGCGCCGAACGGGCCTCGTCCGGGACCCAGATCTCGAAGCGTCGCGCAATCGGGGTCGCCTGCGCGGAGAGAAATGTCAGCACCCAGGTTTGATCGGTGCCGGTCCGGTAGGGAACGCCGACGCCGAGATTGATTCCGACCTTGGCGGCGTCCTCCCAGCGCAGAAAACTCCTGGCATCGTGCAGGTCCTTGATGATCAGCGGCAGGCCGGCTTTCCAGATGCGGCCGGGCAGGCCGAAGCCACGCGGAAATCTGGTGTGGCGGGAGTTGAATTCGAACATGTCGGCGGTGCCGTAATAGCCGTCGACGAGCCCCATCTCGTGGGAGGTTTCGGCATCGTTGTGCCAGAGCTCGATCGCGCCGACATGGGCCTCGTCGTCGCCGCAGAACAGCACCATGACAGCTTGCAGGAATTCGCCTGAAAACACCGGCACCGCCACGCCGCAGGTCAGCCCGGCGGCGATGGCCTGATCGGTCCGCTTGAAATAGGAATCGGTGAATCTGGTGAGGATCACGGGGTGGCCGCTGGCCCAGGCCTTGCCGGGAAGTCCCTCGTCATATCCGAAGTGCAGATCCTCGCTCACGTCCCTAAACGCGGACAACCCTTCGCCGTAGAGGCCGCCGCCGAATTCCAGCCGCATGCGCGTGCGGTCAGGCACCCAGAGTTCAACGACGCGAATGAAGGTCTTCATCGAACGTGCCCGCCGTCTCAAGCCGCACCAAGCATCGGCCATTTGGCTGCGGAACGGACGTTTAAAATTCAGGCAGGACAGCGCAAACTTCGTGCGGTGGGAGGCACAACGGCTTGGTCCGCCCGATGGCGTTTCGCGGGGCACGAGCAACACCATCTCGCCGGCCTCGGCCGGCGATGGCGATTTTCAATCCTGGCCCGACCTGCCGGCCGGGAATGGCGATGTCAGCCGATCGGCAGGCGGGTGCTGGTTGGCCGGCTGTCGGTGATGGTCTGCGGCTTGTGCTCGCGCTCGCCGAGCGGCTGGGTCACCGGTAGCTGCAGCACGGTCGCACGCTGGCCTTCGACCAGCTGCGTCACCAGCACGGATTTGCCGTCGGGGAATTCGATCGCATCATGATGGCGATCGGGAATGTGCGGATCGATCTTGCCGAACTTGCCGACGCGCGAATTGACGGTGCGCGTCCAGATCCAGCGATTGTCGTAGCGGACGTTGTCGGCGAAGGCGAGCTCCGTTCCCGGGAGCAGGCAGACCGCGACGGTCGGATCGGCCGCGGAGGCAAAGCCGCGCGTCGAGGTGCCGCGGAAGGTTGTCGTGACGATCGTCTCGCCGACTTCGGCGGGACGCGACGCGACGGCATGCAGGCTGTAGTCACACATCGGGTGCTCCTCATGCAGGGATAGCGACCCACGTCTCTTAATCGAGGCGCAGGCCTCTATCAGAGTGGAAATACCAAACGTTCT
The DNA here is from genome assembly GCF_055811795.1 of Bradyrhizobium sp. MI1.7. Lineage (NCBI taxonomy): Bacteria > Pseudomonadati > Pseudomonadota > Alphaproteobacteria > Hyphomicrobiales > Nitrobacteraceae > Bradyrhizobium > Bradyrhizobium sp. MI1.7. Next base: position 256,001 of record NZ_JBVVPO010000003.1, on the reverse strand, counting down.
GCCGGGTTGTAGGCAAATCTACGGCTCGCCGCCGCAGGCCGCAATCACATTAACTTTCCCGAATCCACCAGGAACAAAGCCCGCCCCTTTGCATTCCGCAGGCGCGTGTCAGCGCCCCGCAGGCGCCGACCAGCCGGAATATTGCCAGCCCGGCCGCGACGGTTGGTCGACGGCGTCGAGGGCCTTGCGGACTTGCTCGCTTACGGCGGTATCCTTGCGGGCATGGGGCCGCGATTGCGCGGCCAAGGCTTGCGCGGCCGATGCTGCGATCAGCGCCACAGCAACTGTGCTCAGAACGATCTGGCGCATGACTTCTCCTCGAACCTGAAGGCCGCGAAGCAGGGCTGCTTCGTGTGGCGTGCCGAGGATGTACCGCTGGAGGAGGGGCCGGATAATCTGCGCGAAACCAGAAAGACTATCCAGCGGAAGCGGACAATCGTCCGCTCCAATCCCGGATCGGCGATGCCGATCGAAAGCGCGCGGGGCGCGAAATGACCGATACCGGCACGTTCGGTATCAATACTTCCGGTACAGTCCGATCAGCTTGCCCTGGATCTTCACCCGGTTGGGCGGCAGAATGCGGACCTCATAGGCCGCATTGGCGGGCTCGAGCGCGATCGAGGCGCCGCGGCGGCGGAAGCGCTTGAGCGTCGCCTCCTCGTCGTCGATCAGCGCCACCACGATATCGCCGGTATCGGCGCTCTCGTTGCGCTGGATCAGCGCCATGTCGCCGTCGAGAATGCCGGCCTCGACCATGGAATCGCCGCGCACTTCGAGCGCGTAATGTTCGCCCGAGCCGAGCATGTCAGGCGGTACGCTGATGGTGTGGCTGCGGGTCTGCAAGGCCTCGATCGGCGTACCGGCCGCGATGCGGCCCATCACGGGGACCGCGACGGGGCGCTCGCCCTCGTCCGGCGGCGGGCTCGAAGTCGTGCGGACCTTGCCGAGATTGCCTTCGATGACGCTCGGCGTGAAGCCGCGGCGGCTGCCGGCGGCGGCCTGAAGCTCGGGCAGCTTGATCACCTCGATGGCGCGGGCCCGGTTGGGCAGGCGCCGGATGAAGCCGCGCTCCTCGAGCGCGGTGATCAGGCGATGGATGCCCGATTTCGAGCGCAGGTCGAGCGCGTCCTTCATCTCATCGAAGGAGGGCGGCACGCCGCTTTCCTTCAGTCGTTCGCTGATGAACCGCAGGAGCTCGTATTGTTTGCGCGTTAACATCTCGACCAAAATCCCCCGGTTGATGTCGTTCGATTCCGAGACGCTGAATTCAGCAGTAAGCCGCTACATTCTCGAAACAAATCATGAACGGACACTATATGTTCGATACATGTTCCGCAACTGCTTAATTTACCGTGAACGCGACAAAGTTCGCGGAACGCACGCGAACGAAGCGCTCAGACGGGCAGCCGCAAGACCTCGCAAGGCGTGCCGGCTTCGGCCTTCGACGCGAATGGCGCGCGCACGAGAAGTGCCTGTGCCGCAGCGAGATTCGCAAGCAGCGAGGAATCCTGGTGATTGACCGGAAGGGCGACGAGCGTGCCGTCGTCGCGCAGCTCGAGGCGTGCGCGCAGGTAATCCTCGCGCTGGTCATTGGCGCCGACATCGCGGCCGAGCACCGCGCGTTCGCGGCGGTGATGAATCATCGAACGGCCCGAAAGCGCGCGAATCAACGGCACCATGAACAGGAAGCCGCAAACGTAGGATGACACGGGATTGCCGGGCAGGCCGATCACGCGCATCGCGCCGAGCCGCCCGTTCATCATCGGCTTGCCCGGCCGCATCGCGATCTTCCAGAACGCCATCGAGATACCTTCGTCCCTCAGCGCCTGCTGGACCAGATCGTGGTCCCCGACCGACGCGCCGCCGGTCGTGATCAGGATGTCGGCGCCGCTCTCCCGCGCGCGGCCGATGCCGGCCGTGGTGGCCTCCAGCGTATCGGCGGCAACGCCGAGGTCGATGGTATCGGCGCCCTCGCTGCGGGCGAGCGCGTGCAGGGCGTAGCCGTTGGAATAGACGATCTGGCCGTGGCCCGGCGTCGTACCCGGCATCACCAGCTCGTCGCCGGTCGCGAGGATCGCGACCTTCGGGCGTCGCCGGACTGGCAGTTGCGGGTAATTCATGCCGGCGGCGAGCGCGAGGTCGCGCTCGGTGAGCCGGGCCCCTTTGCGCAGCAGCACGTCGCCTTCCGAGAAGTCGACGCCGGCGGGGCGGATGTGCCGCCCCGTTACGGCAGCTTCCTTGATCGTTATGCGCTTGCCGTCCGCGATCGTGTCCTCCTGGATCACGACCGCATCAGCGCCATCGGGAACGACACCGCCGGTGAAGATACGCACGGCCTCGCCGGCGCCGACCGATCCCGCAAACGGGCGGCCCGCCGCGACCTCGCCAATCAGGGTGAGCTGGGAGTCGATCTTCGCCGCATCGACCGCGCGCACCGCATAGCCGTCCATTGCCGACATCGCCTGCGGCGGCTGCGTGCGCCGCGCGGCGACGTCGCGCGCGAGCACGCGGTGGAAGGCTGCGTCGAGCGCGATCATCTCTTCAGGCAGCGGCTCTGCGCCCGCCAGCACCGCAGCGAGCGCGTCGGAAACCGGCATCAGGGCCACGGGTGAAAACTCCTGCTGGGCCCGTTCGGGCAAATCGGCGGCGAGAGTTCTAGCCGAGTGCAGGCGCAGAGGCAAAACAGTGGCCGCGCAGGATGATTTATCCTGCGTCATCCGCTCTGCGATGAAGGGTGAGCATCAAGTCCGCCGCGGCATGATCCAGAAGGCGAGACAGACCGGTACGAGGATGGCCATGGCGAGGACGAGAAGGACGAGAGCCACGGCCAGCATCGGTCAACTCCCCGGCGGCTTGTACGGACTGACGTCCGGCGCTGCGGGGCCCTGATCCTTGTCAGGCAGCGGGTCGGCCTGGGATTTCAGGTCGGCGGCCTTGCTGATCAGTTTTGCGGAGAGGTCAGAATCCGAGGTGGTTCTGGCGAATTTCATCAGCAGAGAGGCTTGCTTGGTAAGGTAGGTTTTGCCCAACACGACGATAAGCCCGATGTAGAATTCCCAACGGACTCATGAGTCCCGAGAGGGGCAATCGTTCCGGGAACTCCGTATAAAAATGCACAAAGGGTTTTGGTTCCTCGCCCCCAGGCAAAATAGTTCCACTCGCGGCCCGTCGGCTTGCCGGCCAGAGGTCAGATTCCGAGCGCCTTGAGGGCATTCCCGACGTCGCGGGGCGAGGTCACGTGGACCGCGGTCAGGCCGCGCGACCGCGCTCCTTCGATGTTCTCGGCAAGATCGTCGAAGAACACGATACGGTTCGCCGGCACGCCGATCGCGGCCACGACATGGTCGAAGGCCTCCACATCCGGTTTGCGCAGGCCGATGCTGGACGACAGATACAGCTCGCGGAAATGGCCGAGCAGGCCGGCATATTCCTTCGAGAAGTGGTCCACATGCGGCCGGTTGGTGTTGGAGAAGGCGTAGAGCGGCAACTGCTTCGCCGCACGCGGCAGCAGCTCGGCGATGTCGGGCATCTCGCCGGCGAAGATCGCGTTCCAGCCCTCCAGGAACTGCGCGTCCGAAATGCCGATCCCGAGCGAGGCGCGCAGCGAGTCAAAATAGGCCTCGTCGCTGATCTTGCCGACCTCGTGCAGCCGGTAGGCTTCGCTGTCCCGCACGTAGCGCGCGACGATGGCGTCCGGCTTGCAGCCGGCATGTCCCGCCCAGCAGGCGATCGCCTTGGAGAAATCGATGTCGAGCACGACGCGCCCGAGATCGAACAGCAGCGCGTCCGCGCTGCCGGGAGAGAGCGAGCTCATTGCATCCTTTCACTCAATATCGATAGGGGTCATGGTCGAACAGCGGGAACGCGCTGAACACGCTCGGCGCATTCGTTGCAGTCGCCTGGTGCAGGCAGGACTTGTCGACCTCGGCGAATGAGGTGGCGCCCAAGAGGCCGAGGCAGCGCAGCACCTCGTCCTCGAGCAGCTCCAGCATTCGCCTCACGCCGGCCTCGCCGGCCGCCGCCAATGCCCAGCATTGCAGCCGGCCGATGCCGACCATGTCCGCGCCCGCCGCGATCGCCTTGACGATGTCGGTGCCGCGGCAGAAGCCGCCGTCGACCATGATCTTGGCGCGTCCCTTCACGGCGTCGACGATCTCGGGCAGCACATGCATGGCGCCGCGGCCGTGATCGAGCTGGCGGCCGCCATGGTTGGAGACGTAGATCCACTCGACGCCGTGATCGACCGCGATCCGGGCGTCCTCGGCGGTGGCGATGCCCTTCAGGATGAGCGGGATCTTGAACTTGTCCTTGATCATCTTCACGGTCCGCCACTCCAGGCCCTTCTGGTAATCACCGCCGGTGGCGCGCAGGCGGCTCTCGCGAACATAGCGCTTGGCAATGTCACGTTCGCGACGGCTGTAATGGGCCGTGTCAACGGTCAGGCAGAAGGCGGCGTAGGCGTTCTTCTCGCTCCGGCTGACGACATCGGCGACGAAATCGTCGTCGCCGCGCACATAGAGTTGATAGAGCCGCAGCGCATCAGGGGCGGCCTCGGCGGTCTTCTCCAGGCCGGGCTCGGACACCGAGCTCAGCATGTGCGCCGCGCCGAAGGTGCCGCAGGCGCGGGCGACGCTCGCCGCGCCATCCGGATCGAAGATCTCCAGTGCGCCGACAGGGGCCAGCACCACCGGCAGCCGCATCCGGCGCCCGAACAGCTCGACCGAGCCGTCGACCTCGCGGACGTCGCGCAGCACGCGCGGCCGGAAGGCGATCTCGTCCAGCGCCATGCGGTTGCGGCGCATCGTGGTCTCGGTCTCGGCGGCGCCGACGATATAGTCCCAGGCGTTCTGGTTGAGGTTGGCGCGCGCCTTACGGATGAATTCGTGCAGGTTCTGGAATGGCTCGGCGCTGGCGCCGAGTTCGACGTTCCTTTCCGGCCGGATGCGGGGCGCGTCATTCATTGTTGTCCTCCCGAGAATTTGAAGCGTTATTGTCATCGCGTATCGTGTCCGGCCCTCCAAAACCATCCTAAAATCGCATAGCTGCGAGGCGTGGGCCGGCCGGGTCGATTCCCGCCTTGCGCGAAACGGTTTCGGAACGTTGCCAAAAGTTTAGGCCCGGGCGAAGGGATTTTTACGATGTACCCGCCGGCGTGGCGTCCCGGCCTTGAAGAAACCAGAATGGTGTTGTGAACAGCGGGCTGGATCGCCATTTGCATGGCGCCTCACAAGCCCAAAGCAAAGCTCCAGCAAGAAGGCCAGCCTATCCATGCGGAAAAACCTGCTGTTCCCCCTGGGCGCGCTCACGGGAGCGTGTCTAACCCTTCTGGTCGCCAGCCCGCACGGTGGAGTATGGGCGGCACGGGCGGCAGCGAGCGCGGATGATGCCTATTCCCGGCTCAATCTGTTCGGCGAAGTGTTCGAGCGGGTGAAGGCGAGCTATGTCGAGAAGCCCGACAATTCCAAGCTGATCGAGGGTGCGATCACCGGCATGGTGACCTCGCTCGATCCGCATTCACGCTACATGAACGACAAGGCCTGGACCGAGATGCAGGAGACCACCTCCGGCGAGTTCGGCGGGCTCGGCATCGAGGTCACAATGGAGGACGGCTTGGTCAAGGTCGTCTCGCCGATCGACGACACGCCGGCGTCCAAGGCCGGGATCATGTCCGGCGACCTTATCAGCAAGATCGACGGCGATGCCGTGCAGGGCATGACGCTCGAGCAGGCCGTCAACAAGATGAAGGGGCCGGTCGATACCCAGACCAAGCTCACCATCGTTCGCAAGGGCGCCGACGCTCCGCTCGACGTCGCGATCAAGCGCGAGATTATCCATGTGCGACCGGTGCGCTTCCACGTCGAGAACGGCGACATCGGCTATATCCGCGTCACCTCGTTCAACGAGCAGACCACCGACGGGCTGAAGAAGGCGATCGCGTCGATCTCCAAGGAGGTCCCGCCGGAGAAGCTGGTCGGCTACGTGATGGACCTGCGCAACAATCCGGGCGGCTTGCTCGACCAGGCCGTCTCGGTGTCGAGCGCCTTCCTTCAGCGCGGCGAGGTCGTTTCGACCCGCGGCCGCAATCCGGAAGAGACCCAGCGCTTCACCGCCCATGGCGGCGACCTCACCAAGGGCAAGCCGCTGGTGATTCTGGTCAATGGCGGCTCGGCTTCGGCCTCGGAAATCGTCGCCGGCGCGCTGCATGACCACAAGCGTGCCACGATCATCGGCACGCGCTCGTTCGGCAAGGGCTCGGTGCAGACCATCATTCCGCTAGGCGCCGGCAATGGCGCGCTGGCGCTGACCACGGCGCGCTACTACACGCCGTCGGGCCGCTCGATCCAGGCCCAGGGCATCGCGCCCGACATCGAGATCCTCCAGGACGTGCCGCCCGAGCTGAAGGGCCGCATGGACACCATGGCGGAGTCCCAGATGCGCGGCCATCTGCAGGCCGCCGACGGCACCGAGCAGACCGGATCGCAGTCCTACGTCCCGCCGGAAGAGAAGGACGACAAGGCCCTGCATGCGGCCTACGACTTCCTGCACGGCGTGACCGCGAATGCGGTCGCCGCCAAGCCTGCGCCGAAGGCGGCGGTACCGAACTAAGCCTTACGACGTCCAGATATCGCCCGGGAGCGGATGACCGCTCCCGGGCGAATTCGTGCGGTGACGCTTCCAATTGTTGGGAAGACCGCCCTAGCTGGCCTCGCGGCGCCGGCTTCCTTCGCCGCCGCGCTGGGCGAGGCGGCTGCGGTGCAGCGCGAACAGCTCCAGCACCTTGTCGGCCGGTTTTGCGGCACTGAACAGATAGCCCTGCATCTCGGAGCAGCCGAGCGCACGGAGCAGGCGCTGCTGCTCCTCGGTCTCGACGCCCTCGGCCGTGGTGGTCATGCGGCGGGCGGCAGCCAGGTTGACGACGGCCTGCACGATGCTGGCGGAGCCGTCGGGACCGGCGATGTCGCTGACGAAGCAGCGGTCGATCTTGATCTTGTCGAACGGGAAGCGGTGCAGATAGCTCAGCGAGGAGTAGCCGGTGCCGAAATCGTCGAGCGCGATGCGCACGCCGATGGCGCGGAGTTGGTGCAAGATCGCAAGCGCGGCGTCGTCGTCGCGAATCAGCACGGCCTCGGTGATCTCGAGCTCGAGCCGGCTCGCCGGCAAATTGGAGGCGGCAAGGGCCGCCATGATCTTCAGCGCCAGCGTGCCGCTCTTGAACTGCACCGGCGAGACGTTGACGGCGAGGCGGATGTCGTCGGGCCAGTTGGCGGCATCGCGGCAGGCCGTGGCCAGCACCCATTCGCCGATCTCGTTGATCAGGCCGGTGTCTTCGGCGATCGGGATGAACTCGGCGGGCGAGACCATGCCGCGCTCGGGATGGCGCCAGCGCACCAGCGCCTCGCAGCCGGTGATGCGGTCGTCCTTCAGGGCAAGGCAGGGCTGGTAATAGACCTCGAGCCCGCCTTCGAGCCCACCTTGGGCGATGGCGTGGCGCAGATCGATCTCGAGCTGCCGCCGCTCGCGGACCTTGGCATCCATCTCCGGCTCGAAGAAGCGATAGGTGCGGCGTCCGGCGGCCTTGGCGGCATACATCGCCATGTCCGCGTTCTTCAGGATCTGGTCCAGCGCGGTGCCGTGTCGTGGCGCCAGCGCGATGCCGATACTGGCGTCCGTGGTGAGATGATGGCCCATGCAGTCGAACGGCGCGCGGATGGCCTGGAAGACCCGCGCGACGAGCTCGTTGACCTGCTCCAGCGACGTCACCGCGCTCTGCACGATGGCGAATTCGTCGCCGCCGAGCCGCGCCACGAAGTCCTGCGGACCCGCGCAACGGCTGAGGCTCGTCGCGATCGATTTCAACAGCTCGTCGCCGACGAGATGGCCGAGCGCGTCGTTGACGCCCTTGAACTCGTCGATGTCGATGTAATGCACCGCGATCTCTTCGCCACCGGCGATGGCGGCGAGCTCCGCGCGTAGGTGCTCGTGGAACATGGTGCGGTTGGGCAGGTCGGTCAGCGCGTCGTAATGGGCGAGGTGGGTGATGCGTTCCTCGATGCGCCGGCGCTCGGTGACGTCTTCGTGGGTCGCCACCCAGCCTCCGTCCGCGAGCGGCTCGTTGAGGATGTGGATCGAGCGCCCGTCGGAGGTGTCGACCACCATGGAGTTACGCACATGGATGTCGCGCAGCACACGGACGACATAGTCGCCGATGTCGCCACTGAACGAGCCGGTCGCCTTGCGGTGGGCAATGATGTCGTGGAAGCTGGAGCCGGGCTTCACCACCTCGGCTGACAGGCCGTACATCTCGATGTAGCGCTGGTTGCAGATCACCAGCCGCCGCTCGGCATCGAACAGCAGTAGGCCCTGCGTCATGTTGTTGACGGCGCGGTCGAGGCGCTGCTTCTCCAGCGTCAGCCGCTCGCGAGAGGCGCGGTGCTGCTCCAGCAGCTTGCGCACGATCGCGATCAGCACGCCCGCAATGGCGAGCGCGGAGGCGCCCGCAACCGAGATCAGGATGCCGATCTGCTCGCGCCAGTCCGTCAGCGCCGCCGCGCGCGTCGTGGTGGCCATCATCAGGATCGGGAAATGGGGCAGGGCGCGCGAGGAGATCAGCCGGTCTTCTCCGTCGACGGGGCTCGTGATGCGGCCGGCGAAGTGATCGAGCCCGAAGATCCTCTGCTGCTCGAACGGGCCGGTCTTGAAATTCCTGCCCATCTGCTCGTTGGAATGGGGATAGCGAGCGAGCAGCGTGCCGTCGCGATGCAGCATCGAGATCGTAGCGCCGTCGCCGAGCACGACGGAGGCGAAGAACTTCTCGAAATTGGCCGGTTCGATGCCGCGTCCGACCACGCCCATGAACTCGCCGTTCGGTCCCACGATCTTGCGCACGATCAGGATGGTCCAGGCGCCGGAGACGCGGCTGTGCACAGGCTCGATCAGCACGTTCGGCGAGTAGGGATCGTATTTGAAAGTGCGAAAATAGGCGCGATCGGCGACGTTCACTTTGGGGGCCGGCCATGCCGTCGACGAGTTGATCAGATTGCCTTCGGCATCGATGATGTTGACGCCGCCCATGTAGGGCAGCGCCTCGATCTTCGAGCGCAGCATCCGGTGGACGTCCTGGCCGGAGAGGCGTTTGCGATAGTCCTCGGCGCTTGCGATGCCGGTCGCGCGGACGTGGTCGACGAAATCCTTCTGGATGACCGCGAAATCCTGCAACTGCTGATCGAAATGATGAGCGAGCAGCAGCACGGTGTTTTCCAGCTCGCGCCCGCTGTTGCGCAGCGCGCGCTCTCGGAAATTCTGCGCCATCAGGACCGAGCCAATGGCGATGGCCGCGATCAGCAACGTGCCGCCCACCACCAGCCAGCGGATCGGTCCGCTGCGCACGAAGACCTGGTCAAAGAGGCGACTGCCGTATTTCGTCATCATGTCGATCGTTGCCGCGCACACGTCAGGATCGCTTCTTGATCCCGAGAACATCCGTTGGTTTACGGAAACGATATGGAGGCGAAGTTAGGAAGCGCGGTTAATGCGACATGAACGGCCGCGTACAAAAGCAATCGATGCGCGCGACGCAAGACGTGCAGGAATTGCCGGACGCTCTCGCGATGCCGGTCAATTCCTGCCGGTCGTGCCACGGTCAACCAAGGCTTAACCATCTAAGATGTTGGCGATCCTCGAGTCGGCATTGGCACGTGATTTGCGAACATGCCTGCCGACGACACAGAGAGGACACGAACGATGACAAACACCTTGAAGAACTTCCTGGCCGACGAGCGTGGTGCGACCGCGATCGAATACGGCCTGATTGCCGCCGGCATCGCGCTGGCCATCATTTCCGTCGTGAACGGCATGGGCTCCAAGCTCAACGCCAAATTCGGGTCGATCAGCTCCTCGCTGCGCTGATCGCGTCGGCTCCGCTGCGCGCCAGTATCGCCGCCACGATCAGCGCCGCGACGACGTTCGCGGCGGCGCTGATCAGGATCGGCAACGTATAGCTGTGGTTGACGTCGTAGGCGAAGCCGGCCGCACTCGGGCCAACCAGCGTGCCGAACGCCACGCTGGTGTAGAGAATACCGATGATTCCGCTGACGTTGCGTCCGCCAAAATAGTCCATGACCACAGCGGGCAGCACCGCGACCCAGCCGCCGTAAAACACGCCGTAGACGAAGGCGAAAGCGGCGAGGGTCCAGACATCGGCGGCGATGGCCCAGATCGCCATCGCGAACGCCATTCCGACCAGGACCATGATGAGCGAGCGGTCGCGGCCCATCCGGTCGGCGAGCGCGCCGAGAAAGAAGCGGCCTGCGGTGCTGCCGGCCCCGATCACGCCGAGCAGCAGCACCGCAGAGGACGCTGTGACCCCGTGGTCGCGCGCGTAAGGCACGAGATGGACGAACGGGACGAAGGCGCCGAACGAGCAGACCAGACACGATGCGTAGAGGGCGATAAACCGCGTCGACCGGACGGCCTCGCGCACCGAAGCGCCGCCGGCATTGCTTGCGCCCGCGGCCTCGCGAGGCGGATCGCCGTCGGGTCCGAGGCCGCGGTGCTTCGGATCGTTCTCGATCAGCAGCGACGCTCCGCCGCCCAGCACCAGCGCGATCGCGCCCAGCACCAGATAGGCGCCGCGCCAGCCCACCGATGCGATCAACAATGAGGCGAGCGGCGGCATCGCCAGCGTACCGAGCCCGATGCCGCTCACCGCGAGCCCGGAGGCAAAGCCGCGGCGCTTGACGAACCAGCGTTGCACCGCGCCGATCGCGGGAACATAGGCGCAGCCAAGGCCGAGGCCGACGCCCAGCCCGTAGGCGAGATAGACCTCGACAAGGGAACGCGCCGCGCTCGCCGCCGCAAGTCCGACCGCGATCAGGATCATGCCGGCGACGGCCAGCGGACGCGAGCCGAGCCGGTCGGCGAGGGGGCCGCTGACGAGTCCGAGCGCGAAGTACAGAAAGCCCGCAATCGAAAACACGAGCGAGATCGAACCGCGCGAGGCGCCGAAATCGCGCTGGAGCGGCTCCAGAAATGCGCTGAACGTGTAGGCGGAGCCGAAGCCGACGAACATGACGGCAAATGCCGCCGCGACGACGAACCAGCCATGGAAAATGCTTCGCTGAGCGAGCGTGGATTGAATGGTCAATGCTGCCTCCGCGAGGTGAGGGAAGGATGGCGACGGTGCCAGGACGTGGCACGCTGGAACGCCGCGCCGGCGCGCACGAGCATGGCCTCGCCGAGATGAGCGGCGACGAGCTGGAACGCGATCGGCAGTCCGTCGGCCGATGCACCACCCGGTAGCGTGATCGTGGGATGACCGGTCACGTCGAACGGGCAGGTGTATCGCTGCAGCTTCGCGATCAGATCCGGCTGCTCGCCGAGCGTCTGGATCATGGCGAGCGTCACCGGCGGGAACGGGTGTACCGGGATCAGCAGCAGGTCAATGGTCTCGAACAGCGCGGTGACGCGGCCGCGCAGCGCCAGCCGCCGCAGCAGGATCTTCTGATAATCGAGAGCGGAGAGCGCGCGACCGGCCTCGATCAGCGAGGCGAGCATCGGGCCATACTCGTTCTTGCGGGCAGGATAGGTCGCCTCGTGCGCGACCGCAGATTCCACCGCACAATTCGGTGTCCAGTCGGCAATCGCCTGCATGACGTCGGGAAATCTGACATCGACGATGCCGGCGCCGAGCGCACGGAACGCATCGATAGCGTCCGCCAGCACGTGTTGTGTCTTAACGTCCACGTCGTCGCTGTTCCAGGCGGCATCGACGCCGATCCGCAAGCTTCGCACGTCCTGTGCGGCCGCGGCCAGATAGTCGGGCACCGGATTGAACACCGAGGTCGGGTCGTTGGGGTCGTGTCCGGCAATGACGCCGAGCAGCGCGCCCGCATCGGCCGCGCTGCGGCCGATCGGTCCGACATGGTCGAGCGTCGCGGCCAGCTCGAAGGCGCCGTGTCGGCTGACGCGACCCCAGCTCGGCTTCAATCCGGTCAGCCCGTTGGCGGCGCAGGGCCAGCGGATCGAACCGCCGGTGTCGGAGCCGAGCGAGCCGAAGCAAAGCCCGGCAGCGGTTGCGACCGCCGAGCCACTGGACGAAATGCCCGGCCAGTAACTCGCATTCCACGGATTCTTCGGCGGCGTCACCAATGGATGGTGATCGGAATAGGCGCCCTCGGTGAGTTGCAGCTTGCCGAGTATCACGGCGCCTGCGTCCTTGAGCCGGCGCACGACGGTTGCGTCTTCGTGGGGACGAAAGTCGCGATGAAGCATGGTGCCGGCCGCCGTCGGAATGCCCTTGGTCCAGAACAGGTCCTTGAGCGCAATCGGCACGCCATGCAGCGGCCCCCGATACCGGCCCTGTGCGATTTCGGCGTCCGCGGCTTTTGCCTCGGCGATGGCCGTTTCTGCCATCACGTGAACGTAGCTGCCGAGATCCCGGTCCATGGCGTCGATACGGTCGAGTTGCGCGCGCGTCACGTCCAGCGCGGAGATGTCGCGCGCCTTGAGGCGTGCTGCGAGCGCGGTGAGTTCGAGATAGTGCAGGGCGTCGGCCATCGGTTCGGGGTCTCCGTTCTGGTGATCGCAATGGGCGCTCGATCCCGAAGGATTCGACACTAGTATAATTAGGATACAGGTGTCGCTTGCTGTCAACCAGTAAATCTGTTTTACTGGTGTTCCAATCTTTGGTGTCCCGATGTCGAAAGAGTCTCGCAAATTCCAGGTTCCCGACACGCTGGCGAACGTCTACGATTTCGCCAACACGCTCGATGTTCGCCACTTCATGCATTTCGGCGTGGAGCACCCGGAGAGCGATGAGCTTGGCGGGCCGAAGGAACTTGCGGACTGGATGCGGGAACGCGGCCTTGGCGCCGAGGGCGGGCGTGTCACGCCCGCGATGTTTGAGACTGCGCTAAGACTGCGCGGCGCCTTGCGCGCCTATCTGCAATGTGAGCCCGCCGAACGGCCCCGGAACAGGAGCGTTCTCGGCACTCTCAATGAGGCGCTCGCGCCGTTTCCGTTGCGGGTGGAGGCGCGCGCAGGCCGTGGCGCGATGCTGTCGGCAGCGCGCGAGGATGCGCTCGCAGGCCTCTCGGCCATCGCGATCGAGCTTCATGACGCGACGCTTGTGGGAACGCTGGACCGGCTGAAGATGTGCGCGTCGGAGGAATGCCGCCGGGTGTTCTTCGACCGCTCGAAACCATCGACGCGGCGGTGGTGCATGTCGACGCTGTGCGGCAACCGGATGAAGACGCGCGCCTATCGCGAGCGGCAGCGCGAGGCGAAATAGATCACGCGGCGTTCAGGCGCGGTAGTGGCCCGACTTGCCGCCGAGCTTCTCGACCAGATGGATGCCCTCGATGCGCACGCCGCGTTCGACCGCCTTGATCATGTCGTAGATGGTGAGGCAGGCGACCGACACCGCCGTGAGCGCCTCCATCTCGACGCCGGTCGGCCCCGTCACCTTCACGCTGGCGCGGACGAGGCAGCCTGGCAGCTTCGGGTCGGGCTCGATGTCGACGGTGACCTTCGACAGCGCGAGGGGATGACAGAGCGGGATCAGCTCCGAGGTGCGTTTGGCGGCCATGATGCCGGCGATGCGCGCGGTGCCGAGCACGTCGCCTTTCTTGGCGTTGCCCGAGACGATGAGATCAAGCGTCGCCTTGGTCATGATGACGTGGCCTGCGGCGACCGCGAGCCGCTCGGTCGCGGGCTTGTCCGACACGTCCACCATCCGCGCCTCGCCGGAGGCGCCGATATGGGTGAGGGCAGGGCCGGCTTTCGCTTTGGATTGCCTGGCCTTGGCGGGCTTGCGCGCCATGTCAGCGCGTACCCGTCGCGCGCGGCGCGTTCTCGCGCGCGAGCAGCGTGCGCGTGGCGGCGGTCACGTCGGCCTGGCGCATCAGGCTCTCGCCGACCAGGAAGGTCGACATGCCGACGCGCTCAAGCCGGGCGAGATCGGCGGGCGTGAAGATGCCGCTCTCGCCCACCATCAGCCGTTCCGCTGGGATCAGCGGCGCCAGCGTCTCGCTGGTCGCGAGCGTGGTCTCAAAGGTGCGCAAATTGCGGTTGTTGACGCCGATCATCGGCGAACGCAGCTTCAGCGCACGGTCGAGCTCGGCGCGATCATGGATTTCGATCAGCACGTCCATGCCGTAGGCGAGGGCGGCGTCCTCGAGGTCCTTGGCGGTGGCGTCGTCGAGCGCGGCCATGATGATCAGGATGCAGTCGGCGCCATGCGCGCGCGCCTCAATCACCTGATAGCTGTCGAACATGAAATCCTTGCGCAGCACCGGGAGCGACGTCGCCGCGCGCGCTGCCACCATGAAGTCGAGATGGCCCTGGAACGAGGGCGTGTCGGTCAGCACCGACAGACAGGCCGCACCGCCGGCCTCATAGGCCTTGGCGAGCAGCGGCGGATCGAAATCGGCGCGGATCAGCCCCTTCGACGGCGAGGCTTTCTTGACCTCGGCAATCAGCGCGTAATCGCCATTGGCGTGCTTGGCCTTGATCGCGCGCACGAAGCCGCGTGGGGCCCCTTGCGCCTTGGCCCTGGCCTCGACGTCCGAGAGCGGCTGCGCGCGCTTGGCGGCTGCGATCTCGTCGCGCTTGTAGGCTTCGATCTTGGTCAGGATGTCAGACATGTCAGGTTCAGCCGTTCGAGACCGCGATCAGATGCTTCAGCCGCGCGCTCGCGGCGCCGCTGTCGAGCGACTTCGCGCCGATCGCAACGCCCTCCTTGAGGTCCTTGGCGCGGCCGGCCACGACCAGCGCGGCGGCGGCGTTGATCAGCGCGACGTCACGATAGGGGCTCGGCTTGCCGTCGAGCACGCTCTGCAAGGCGATCGCATTGGCGTCGGCGTCACCGCCCCTGAGCGCACCGGGATCGCAGCGCGGCAGGCCGGCGTCCTCCGGCGTCACCTCGAAATTCCGGATCTCGCCATTGTGGAGCGCGGAGACGAAGGTCGGGCCGGTGAGGGTGATCTCGTCGAGACCGTCGGAGCCATGCACCACCCAGGCGGATTCCGAGCCGAGGTTTTTCAGAACCTGTGCCAGCGGCTGCACCCATTGCCGCGAGAACACGCCGACCATCTGGCGCTTAACGCCGGCCGGGTTCGACAAGGGGCCGAGCAGATTGAAGATCGTGCGTGTCGCAAGCTCGACCCGGGTCGGGCCGACGTTCTTCATAGCCGGATGGTGGGCAGGGGCGAACATGAAGCCGATGCCGCATTCGCGCACACAGCGGCCGACCTGCTCGGGCCTGAGGTCGATCTTCACGCCGAGCGACGCCAGCACGTCGGCGGCGCCGGAGCGCGACGACAGTGCACGGTTGCCGTGCTTGGCCACCGGCAGGCCGGTGCCCGAGACGATGAAGGACGCGCAGGTCGAGACGTTGACCGAGCCGGAGCCGTCACCGCCAGTGCCGACGATGTCGACGGCGTCCGCGGGCGCGTCGACTGTGAGCATCTTGGAGCGCATCGCCGAGACCGCGCCGGTGATTTCGTCCACGGTCTCGCCGCGCACCCGCAGCGCCATCAGGAGGCCACCCATCTGCGAGGGCGTGGCCTCGCCGGACATCATGGCGTCGAAGGCGGAAGCCGCTTCGTCACGCGACAGGCTGGCGCCGGTCGCCACTTTTCCAATGATCGATTTCAGGTCGTCCATCGCGTGCTTTCAATTCACTGGTTCGCGCCGGTCACCTGCGCGAAGGCGGCCTGATTAATGGTGGTCCCGATGTCGGTTTCAAGCTTGTTGACGTAGGAGGCGACCTGCTCGTCGGTCAACGCGCGGTCGAGGCTGTCCTTCAGCTTCTTCACCGCGTCGGACGCGGCGTCGACCGCGGGTTCGACGATGTCGGTGACGCGGAAGACGATCACCTCGCCGCCGCCGCTCACGGCGGTCTGTCCGACCCCGTCCTTGGCGGTGCGGAAGGCGGCCGCAACGACGTTGGCGGGCACGCCGGCGGGCGAGTCGTCGCGCTTGAAGCCGGAGGCGGTCTCGACCTTGGCGTTGATCGCGGCGGCCTCGTCAGCGAGCTTGCCGCCCTGTTCGAGCTTCTGCACCATCTCGGTCGCTTTGGTCTTCAGCTTGGCGGCGATCTGGTCCTGGCGCCAGCGCGCCTCGACCTGGTCGCGGACCTCGTCGAGATTGCGGTCGCGCGAGGGCGTGATGGCGAGCACGTCGTACCAGACATAGCCGCCCTTGAACGAGATCGCGTCGTTGTCGACGCCGACATCGGTGTTGAAGGCCTGCGACACCACGTCGAGGCCCTGCGGGATGCTGGTGACTGGCTGGCCGTTCGGGGTACGGCCGGAGCGGTCGACGGCGTCGATGGTCACGGCCGTGAGGCCGAGCTTCTGCGCCGCGTCGATCACGCTGGCGCCGCCGCCGCGCTCGTCTTCCATCTTGTCGCGGAGATCGTTGACCTTGACGCGGGCGCGCTCGGTGGCGATCTCGCGCTTGATGTCGCCGGCAAGGCTGGCGTAGTTCGCCTCATTGCCCGGCTCGATCTTGTCGACCTTGACGATGGACGTGCCGAGACGACCCTGGATCGGCTGGCTGATCTCGCCTGCGGGAAGCGCGAAGGCGGCATCGCCGACCGCGGGGTCGAGCGACGATTTGGTCACGAGCCCGAGGTCGACATCGGAGGTGCTCAGCCCGCGCTCCTTGCCGAGGTCCTCGAACGACATCCCACCGGCGAGGCGCTCGCGTGCGGCCTGCGCCTCGGCGGCGTTGGGGAATACGATCTGATGGATCTGGCGCTTCTCCGGCGTGCCGAGCCGGTCCTTGCGCTGGTCGAACACTTTCTTGGCGTCCTCGTCGGAGACCTCACTCCATTTGCCGATCTCTTCCGGAGAGACCACGACGAAGGAAATCTTGCGATATTCGGGCGCGCGGAACTGGACCTTGTGATCCTCGAAATAGGCGGCGAGGGCTTCGGGCGAGGGAGCGTCGATGGTGCCGGCCTGCGCGGCGTCGAGCCTGACGAATTCGATCGCGCGCTGCTCGTTCTGGAAGCGCGTCAGCACGTCGATCATGGCCTTCGGCGGTTCGAGGCCGGCGCCGATCGTGCCGGTGATCTGCCGGCGCAGCGACACCTTGCGCTGCTCGGAGACGTAGCGCTGCTCGGTATAGCCGAAATTGCGGATCACGGCCTGGAAGCGGTTCGGATCGAAGCTGCCGCCGACGCCCTTGAAGTTGGGGTCGTTCATGATGACCTGGCGGATCTGCTCGTCGGACTGGCCGAGCCCGAGCCGGCGGGCTTCTTCGTCGAGGGCGGCTTCCGCGATCGTCTGCTGGAGCACCTGGCGGTCGAGGCCGAAGGCACGCGCCTGGTCAGGCGTCAGCGGCCGGCCGAACTGGCGGCTGATCTGTTGCAAGCGGTCGGTATAGGTCTGCCGGAACTCGTTCAACGAAATCTCGGTGCTGCCGACCTTGGCCACCGTGGACTGCCCGAAGCCCTTGAAGATGTCGGCGATGCCCCAAACGCCGAAACTGATGATCAACACGCCCATCACCACGGCCATAATGGACTTGCCGAGCCAGTTTGATGAGGCCTTGCGCATTCCTCGAAGCATTTGGTCCAACTTGTTTGGCAGGAGGGGAACGGGAGCGCGTCTTAATGCAGATTCCGCAAAAGCGCGTCACCAAATTGATCAATCATCATAAAGTGGCGGCTTTCCCCCCGCAACCTCAGGCCACGCGGTCCCTCGACGCTGCGGTTAAAAGCCTTAGCTCTCTGGAACTGCCGCGACGGCTCTGCTAGCGCATGCACAAACCTCATTTTGCTGGAAATTGACATGACCGACGCCATCCGACCGCTGATCGCCGGCAATTGGAAAATGAACGGCCTCAAGGGCTCGGCTGCCGAATTCGACGCCATGCTCAAAGGCGCGGCAGAGGTGGCCGCCAAGGCCGACCTGCTGGTCTGCCCGCCCGCGACCCTGATCGCGGCCTTCGCCGACAAGGCGCGCGGCAGCAAGGTCGCGGTGGGGGCGCAGGATTGCCACCCCAAGGCCTCCGGCGCCCATACCGGCGATATCGCAGCCGAAATGCTGGCCGATGCCGGTGCGACCGCCATCATCGTCGGCCATTCCGAGCGTCGCGCCGACCACGGCGAGGGCGATGCCCTGATCCGGCAGAAGGCCGAGGCCGCCTGGCGCGCCGGCATCACCGCGATCGTCTGCATCGGTGAGACGCAGGGCCAGCGCGATGCCGGCCAGACCCTGGACATCCTGCGCGGCCAGCTCGACGGCTCGCTGCCGGACGGCTCGACCGCCGCCAACCTGGTCGTGGCCTATGAGCCGGTCTGGGCGATCGGCACCGGCCTGACTCCGACGGCCCAGGATGTCGAGCAGATTCATGGCTTTATCCGGGAACTCCTGACCTCCCGGTTCAGGGCGGACGGGGCCAGGATGCGCATCCTCTATGGCGGCTCGGTCAAGCCGTCGAACGCGGCCGAGCTGATGTCCGTGAAAAACGTCAACGGCGCGCTGGTCGGCGGCGCCAGCCTGAAGGCGGCCGATTTCCTTGCGATTGCGAAGGGCTGCCCCTAGCTAATCTCAAAGCGCGGCCGTGGCCGATCGGGGGGTGGCAATGCCTCTTCTGATCGTGTAACACCGCGCAACTTCAGGAAAACCCGCGAAGCGCGATCGGCCGCCGTCTCGGCGCTGTCGGCTTGTGACGGAAGGACACTATGCAGACTGTTGTCATCGTCATTCACCTCATGATCGTCGCCGTCATGATCGGCGCCGTCCTGCTCCAGAAGTCGGAAGGCGGCGGCCTCGGAATGGGCGGGGGCGCGGGCTTCATGTCCAGCCGCGGCACCGCGAACCTTTTGACGCGGACCACCGCGATCCTGGCTGGGGGCTTCTTCCTCACCAGCCTGTTCCTGTCCTGGCATGCCGGCTACAACCGGGCGCCTTCGTCGATCATCGGCGCGCCGGCGTCCCAGACCCAGCCGGCCGGAGGCGCCCCGATCGCGCCGCCGACCTCGGGCGGCATCCTGGATTCGCTGAAGAAGGCCGACGAACAGCAGCAGAACCAGGCGCCAGCCGGCCCGCAGGTGCCGCGCTCGCAATAAAGCAGGGGGGCCATGCAGGGCGGCTTCTACCGTCCTGCATCAAAAATCCCCATCAAGGCTCTGTCACCACTCTTAGTTTTGGCTCACCCACAGGCCCGCAAATTATTTGGGGCGGAATACGAATCGCTTTGGCGAATCGAATTCGAGGGATTAGAGGTTAAGTCCCATGGCGCGGTACATATTCATCACCGGCGGCGTGGTCTCTTCGCTCGGCAAAGGTCTGGCTTCAGCGGCACTCGGTGCCCTGTTGCAAGCCCGGGGCTACAAGGTCCGCCTCCGCAAGCTCGACCCCTATCTCAACCTCGATCCCGGAACGATGTCGCCGTATCAACACGGCGAAGTGTTCGTGACCGATGACGGCGCGGAGACCGATCTCGATCTCGGTCACTACGAGCGCTTCACCGGCCGGCCTGCGACCAAGCAGGACAATATCACCACCGGGCGCATCTACCAGGACATCATCTCCAAGGAGCGGCGCGGCGATTATCTCGGCGCGACCATCCAGGTCGTTCCGCACGTCACCAACGCCATCAAGGAATTCGTCCTCTCCGGCAATGACGATTACGACTTCGTGCTGGTCGAGATCGGCGGCACCGTCGGCGACATCGAGGGCCTGCCTTTCTTCGAGGCGATTCGTCAGCTCAAGAACGAGCTGCCGCGCGATCATGCCGTCTACATCCATCTGACGCTGCTGCCTTACATCCCGAGCGCGGGCGAGCTGAAGACCAAACCGACACAGCACTCGGTGAAGGAGCTGCGCTCGATCGGCATCCAGCCGGACATCCTGCTCTGCCGCACCGACCGCGAGATCCCGAAGGAAGAGCGGCGCAAGCTGGGGCTGTTCTGCAACGTGCGCGAAAGCGCCGTGATCGAGGCGCGCGACGTCGACAACATCTACGCCGTGCCCGAGGCCTATCACAACGCGGGCCTGGACGACGAAGTGCTCGCCGCCTTCGGCATCGGCTCGCGGATTCCGCCGGAGCTGCGAAGCTGGCAGCAGATCAACGAGCGCGTCCGCAATCCCGAAGGCAACGTCACCATCGCCATCGTCGGCAAATATACCGGCATGAAGGATGCGTATAAGTCGCTGATCGAGGCGCTCTCGCATGGCGGCATCGCCAACAAGGTGAAGGTCAATCTCGACTGGATCGAGAGCGAGATCTTCGAGAAGGAAGATCCCGCGCCGTTCCTCGAACACGTCAACGGCATTCTGGTGCCGGGCGGCTTCGGCCAGCGCGGTGCCGAGGGCAAGATCCGCGCGGCGCAGTTCGCGCGTGAGCGCGACGTGCCGTATTTCGGCATCTGCTTCGGCATGCAGATGGCGGTGATCGAAGCCGCACGAAACCTCGTCGGCATCGAGGACGCCAACTCCACCGAGTTCGGCCCGACCAAAGAGCCGCTGGTCGGTCTGATGACCGAATGGCTGCGCGGCAACGAGCTCGAGAAGCGCTCCAAGGCCGGCGATCTCGGCGGCACGATGCGTCTGGGCGCCTATCCCGCGGCGCTCAACCGTGGCAGCCGCGTCTCGCAGGTCTATGGCGGCGCGACCGAGATTTCCGAGCGCCACCGCCACCGCTACGAGGTCAACACCGCCTACAAGGACCGCCTCGAGCAGCACGGACTGAAATTCTCCGGCCTCTCGCCCGACGGCGTGCTGCCGGAGATCGTCGAGTACGAGGATCATCCCTGGTTCATCGGCGTCCAGTTCCACCCCGAGCTGAAGTCGCGGCCTTTTGAGCCTCATCCTCTCTTCGCCTCGTTCATTCAGGCGGCGATGGTGCAGTCGCGTCTGGTGTGATGCCTCAGGGCGCGCCGGTGTAGTCGCGCACGAGGTGCATCGGCGCCGGCGCGACCGGCATTGAGGCATCAGGCGCAAGCGTTTCCGTGACGATCTTCATCTGCGGCCGTCGCGTCAGCTTGTAGACGGCGGCCGGCGGCACGTTCAGCAAGGCGCGATCCACCAGCTTTGCCCGCAAGCCGAGCCGGTCGAGCACCGGCCGCGGCACCGGGCAGCTCATCCCGTAGGTGAACTGATAGAACGCGCCTCCCGGGCGGACGTAACGAAACGCACCGCCGATGATGGAGACGACCTTGCGCGTCGACATATTGAGCAGCGGCAGGCCGCTGACCACGGCGCCGACCGGCGCACCGTCATAGAGCCGCTCCGTCGTGAGCCGTCCTGCATCCATCCACAACACGCGCGCGCCGGGAAAACGTATTTGCAGGAGCTTCGTGAAGTCCGAACCGTATTCGATCAGCGTGAGGTCCTGCTGGCGCACGCCGCGTTTCAGAAGCTTGTAGGTGAAAGCGCCGGTGCCGGGGCCGAGCTCGAGGATCGGGCCGGTCGTTGCGGTGATCTCGCGGGTGATGAGATCGGCTAGGGCAGCGCCCGAAGGCGCGATCGCGCCGACCCGCCGCGGGGCCGACATCCAGGACAGGAAGAATGAGAGGAAATCGTTGGGCATGCGCACTCCGGCATTTCGATTGCGCCTCGCAAATCAGAGGTGAGGCGGTCGAAGAGTCGCCTGAGCGCATTGCGACAGCATTGCGCTTGAGACGCAGAGACGAATTGAATCAGCTCTGTTGCAGGGGCGGCAGCGTTATCCTGAAGCACGCACCGCCGTTCGGTCCGTCCAGGACCGAAACGTGACCGCCATGCAGGAGCATGATCTCGTGCACCATGTTGAGGCCGAGGCCGGCGCCGCGATCGAGCGGCGTGAGCCGGTAGAACGGCTCGAAGATCAGCTCGCGCTGATCGGCCGGAATGCCCGCGCCCTCGTCGGTGACCTCGATGCTGGCGGGACGGCTGACGCGAATGACGATCGTGCCGCGGCGAGGGCCGTGCTGGATGGCATTCTGCACGAGGTTGGTCAGCGCGCGTTCGAGCGCGGCCGCATCGCCGAGCACGTCGATCCGCGCCGCCGGCGCGTCGAACGACAGCTCATAGCCAGCCGCGATCGCCAGTGGTGCGAGGTCGGCGGCAACGCCTTGCGCGACGGAGACCAGGTCGACCGGCACGAATGGATGCCCGCAACGGTCGAGCCGCTGGATATCCAGCAATTGCTCTGCAAGCGTCGCGAGCCGCGCCGCATCCTCGATCAGGCGGGTCTTGTCCGGTCCCGACGGCAATGACTCCAGGCGCGTGTTCAGGATCGCGATCGGCGTACGCAGCTCGTGCGCGGCGTCGGCAACGAAGCGCTTGTGGCGGGCGTAACCCTGATCAAGCCGCGCGAGAGCGTCATTGACCGCGGCCACGAGCGGCACCACCTCGAGCGGAATCTGCTCCACCGACAGCCGCGCGCCGCGCTGATGGATATCGATCCGCCGGGCCTGGTCTGCGGTCGCGTCCAATCCTCTGAAAGCGCGCTGCACGACCATCGGCGTCGCGATGAACGTCGCGGTCCCCATCAACAGCAGGCCGGGGAGCGCGATGCCCAGCAACACGAGCGACGTCGTGAACACCGCCTTGGCGCCGCTGAGCTTGCCCTGCGTCGCCGTGATGACCTGCACGTTGCCGGCGGCCGTGTCGATGCGTTTCAACCGCGCCGCCGGCTTGCGTGGGTCGTCCTCGAAGAGCTGCCAGCCGAGCCGCGCCTGGCTGATCTGGTCGAGGGCGCCGCCGATCCCCGCGAATTCAGCCGGCACGGGGCCTTCACTGAGCGAATGCCCCTGCCTGTCGCGAACCAGCAACCAGAGGTCGGGGATCTCCTCGCGCAACGCTTTCAGCTCAGCCGTCGGCCGCAGCGTCAGGCCGCCGGCCGCGTCGCGCGCGAGCGCGCTCTGCACGACGTCGATCACGCGATCTTCGTCCCGTTGGACCAGCACGAAGCCCGTAGCGCACAGCGCGCCGATGATGACGACGACCAAAGCGACGAACAGCGCGGCCTGGAGCGAAAGCAGGCGCCAGCTCAGCCGAGAGCGCAGGCAATATGGGTCGGCGTGCCTGCTCACGGCAGTTTCTTCAGGAGATAGCCGACGCCGCGGATGCCGTGGATCTCCACGTGCGCGTCGGCTTCGGCAAGCTTGCGGCGCAGCCGCGAGACATGCGTATCGAGTGCGTTCGACTGGATCTCGTCGTCGAAACTGTAGACCGCTTCCTCCAGCGCCGATCGCAGCACGGTCCGGCCCATGCGGCGGACCAGGGCTTCGAGCACAAGGAGCTCCCGCCGCGGCAGTTCGAGCGGAGCCCCGTCGACGCTCGCCTCGCGATGGCCGAAGTCGAAGGCGAGGCGGCCGGCGCGAATGATGTCGGGCTGAACCCCGGCGGGCCGGCGCAACACCGCGCGCAGGCGCGCCAGCAATTCCTCCACCGCGAATGGTTTTGCCAGATAATCATCCGCCCCGCTGTCGAGCCCGGCGACGCGATCGGCGAGCTCGCCGCGTGCCGTCAACACGATGATCGGCACACCGTCGGCGCGCGCTCTCAGTTTCGGAATCAGGGCAAGACCGTCGCCGTCGGGCAGCTGGCGATCGAGCAGCACGGCGGCGTGCACGTCGGCGGAAATGGCCTCTTCGGCCTCGGCAAGCGTTGGCACGTGATCGACGATCATGTCGTACCGCTTGAGCGCCGAGGCCAGCGCCCCGGCCATCTCCGCTTCATCCTCGACGAGCAAAATCCGCATGATCCGCACCTGAGCCTCAACCGAAGCGTTGTAGCGGCAGTATCATTGCGGCAGCATTACGGGAACCGGGTGCGATCGGGGCCGGCAAGCCATGCGCCAGACGCCGCGGGCGGTATCGGGCGGGGCCGAAGACACCGTCACGGCCAGCCGTTATAACCCCCGACGTCATCAGGGAGGAACCAGAATGATCTATGAAATGCGCATCTACCGTTGCGTGCCCGGCCGCCTGCCGGCGCTCCTGAAGCGGTTCGAGACGGTCACGCTGAAGCTCTGGGAGAAGCACGGCATCAAGCAGGCCGGGTTCTTCACCACGCTGATCGGCGAATCCAACCAGGAGCTGACCTATTTCCTGGCGTGGGATTCGCTCGCCGACCGCGAAGCGAAGTGGGGCAAGTTCATGACCGACCCGGACTGGATGAAGGCGCGTGCCGAGAGCGAAGCGGACGGCCAGATCGTCGGCAACATCGTCAGCCAGCTCCTGACGCCGACCGCCTTCTCGGCGGTGAAGTAAGGGGCCGCCGGCGCAAGGGCCTCGCACGGAACCCCGGCGCAACCCTGATATTCGGGTGGCCCGGGGCGAATGGGGTTGATCCGACCCTGATGGCGGCTATGGTCGCGCCGAAACGAGGGACATTGGCCTTGAGCTCTTCGAATTCAGCGGCGCCGGTCGTCACCATTGGCACAGTCAGGTTCGGCAACGATCTGCCGATCTCGATCATTGCCGGGCCGTGCCAGCTCGAAAGCCGCCAGCATGCGCTGGAGGTGGCCTCTGCGCTGAGGGAGATCGCCGCGCGGCTGAAGATCGGGCTCGTCTACAAGACCTCGTTCGACAAGGCCAACCGCACCAGCGCGTCGGCAGCGCGCGGTCTCGGGCTCGCACAGTCGCTGCCGATCTTCGCCGAGATCCGCGCCTCCCTCGGCTTGCCGGTCCTGACCGACGTGCATGACGCCGCGCAGTGCGCCGAGGTGGCGCAAGCCGTGGACATCCTCCAGATCCCGGCCTTCCTGTGCCGGCAGACCGATCTGCTGCTGGCCGCCGCCGCGACGGGCAAGGTCGTCAACGTCAAGAAGGGGCAATTCCTCGCGCCCTGGGACATGGCGAATGTCGTGACCAAGATCACGACCGCAAACAATCCCAACGTGCTCGTTACCGAGCGCGGCGCCTCGTTCGGCTACAACACGCTGGTCTCCGACATGCGCGCGCTGCCGATCCTGGCGCGCACCACCGGCGCGCCCGTGATCTTCGACGCCACCCATTCGGTGCAGCAGCCGGGCGGGAAGGGGACGTCCTCGGGCGGCGAGCGTGAGTTCGTGCCGGTGCTGGCGCGCGCAGCCGTCGCGGTCGGCGTTGCCGGCGTCTTCATCGAGACCCATCCCGACCCTGATCGCGCGCCCTCGGACGGGCCCAACATGGTGCCGCTGCGCGAGTTCGAAGGGCTGATCCGCACGCTGATGGCATTCGACGCGGTGACGAAAAGCACAACGCGCTGATGTCCCCGCCTGCGACCGGGCCGTCGTCCGACCAGAAGTTTCCGCCCGCGATCAATATCATCGCGCTCGCGAGCTTCTCGGCGGCGTTGTCCACGCGCGCGCTCGATCCCGTCCTGCCGCATGTCGCGGAAGATTTTTCGATCAGTATCACGACGGCCGCCAGCATCGCGGCCGGCTACGCCTTGATCTACGCGCTGGTTCAGCCGGTGATCGGAGCGGCTGCCGATCTGTTCGGCAAGGCGCGGTTGATGACGCTGTGCCTGGCGCTGCTTGGCGTCTCCTGCATTCTTGGCGCGGTCGCGACCACCTTCTCGGGCCTGTTCGCGAGCCGCATCCTCGCCGGTATCGCCTCCGGTGGCGTGTTTCCGGTCGCACTCGGCCTGACCGCCGACCTCGTTGCACCCGCCAAGCGGCAGGTCGCGATCGGCCGCACGCTTGCGGGTTCGATGACCGGCAATCTGCTCGGTGCGACCGCCTCCGGCGTCATCGGCGAACTCATCGGCTGGCGCGGTGTGCTCATGATGCTCGGCGCGCTCGGCCTGATCGCGGCCGTTGCAGTGGCGGCGGGCTTTCGCGGTGCCGCGCTGACGGCGCCGCCGAAGACCGATCTGAAGGCCTTGCGGCAGGGCTATCGGACCATCTTCGCCAACCCCAACACGCGCTACTGCTACTCGGCGGTCTTCGTCGAGGGCTGCTGCGTATTCGGCCTGTTTCCGTTCATCGCCGCGCTGCTGTTCGATCTCGGCGAGAAGTCGCCGTCGATCGCAGGCATCGTGATCGCGGGCTTTGCGATCGGCGGACTGTTCTACACTTTCACGGTCTCACGCTTCCTGCCGTGGCTCGGCGTCAGGGGCATGATGATTGCGGGCGCGGGCCTCGTCGGACTGCAGCTCGGCGTGCTCGCCTTCGGTCCCGGATGGAAGCTGCAATTCGCCAGCATGCTGGCGATGGGCTGGGGTTTCTACATGATCCACGGCTGCCTGCAGGTGTTCGCCAGCGAGCTGTCGATCGGGGCGCGGGCAACGGCGATGTCGCTGCATTCGTTCTTCTTCTTCATGGGGCAGACCGTTGGCCCGATCGCCTATGGGCTTGGCCTCCAGCACGGTGGCAAGGTCTCGACCCTGCTCACGAGCGCCGCGATCATGGTGGCGCTTGGTCTCGTCTGCGCCCGGCTGCTCAAGCAGCGGGCACCCTCGGACGCACGGGTCTGAGGGGAGTATCGAACTACCGGTTTCCGTATTTTCCCGGAAGAGATTGGTAGCCAAAGCCGTTCAATCTTAAACCAAATCTCATCGTTCGCTCCGTAGATTGCCCGCGAACCGCGTCTTGGCGGCAATATGGATCAGTCGATGCAAAAGCAGCGTTCGGTCGCCCGCATCCTCGGGGCGGTGGTTGGATCTCTCGGTCTCGTCCTCGTCGTCATCTGCGCCTATGCGCTGAAGCTCGCGGTCACCCGCTACTCGGACAGCAACCGCATCGTCTCGCTCGCGGTCGCCAGCCGCGACCTGACCAATACGCTCGTGATTTTCCGCCTGGAGCGCGGTGACACGCTGAGCTATCTGGCGTCGGCTGCCCCCGCGCCCGACAGCGTCATGAGCAGTCTCGCCGAGCAGCGAGCCACCGTGCAGAAGAATTACGCGCAGGCCTTGCAGAGCCTCGCCTCTGCTGAAGCGCCCGGTCTTGCCGAAAAGCTCGACAAGCTCCGCGGCATCTGGGCGCAGCTCGAGGAGTTGCGGCCGCGCGCGGTCACTGCCCTGAAGCAGGAGAAGGCGGCGCGTGACGCGAACCTGCAACCGAGCTGGGCCAAGATCAGCGACGCCTATATGGACGCGATCGGCGACGTCACCGCCCATGTCGACAACGCGATGACGCTGATCGATCCCGTGGTCGATCGCCTCTTGATCGCCAAGCAGGCCTCCTGGCAGGCCCGCGCCAACGCAGGTCAGACCATTCTCGTCCAGTTCTCCTCGATCCTCGCCAACAAGACCTGGACCGCCGCCGATGGCGTAACCTTCGCCGATCTGCGCGGTCGCATCCAGCAGTCCTGGGTGGTCGTGCGCGATCTCAGCCCGAATGTGGCCTCGCCCGAGCTGTTGCAGGCGATCCGTAACGCCGAGCCGGAAATCTCCGGCGCGCTCAGCGACGAACGCAATGCCATTGCGACCAAGCTGCTCGCCGGCGAGCCCGCCGGCGTCGCAGGCATCGACTACCGCGATCGTCAGCTTGTCGGCGCCAACAACGTCGTGATCGTCACACAAACCGCGCTCGCCAACATGATCTCGCGGGCCGAAGACGGTGCCTCGCGCGCCCGCTTCAGCCTGATCCTGTTCGGCCTGCTGGTGCCGGCCTCGCTGGCGCTGACGATCGGCGGGCTGATGCTGATGCGCAACCGCGTTACCCAGCCGCTGACCGCGATCACCGGTGTCATGACCCGTTTCGCGGCGCATGATTTCGCCGGTGAGGTGCCGGGTCTCGGCCGCAACGACGAGATCGGCCGCATGGTCGCGGCGCTCCAGGTGTTCAAGGAGGCCATGATCAACGCCGAGCGCCTGTCCGGCGACCGGGCCGCCGAGCGCGCCGACAAGGAGAAGCGTGCGTCCGAATTGTCCGGCCTCGTGCGGCAATTCGAGAGCCGCATCGGCCAGATGGTACAGACGCTGTCGAGCGCCTCGGGCGAGCTGGAGACGACCGCGCGCTCGATGTCGGGCACGGCAGCCGAGGCCCAGACCCAGGCCGGCTCGGCCTCGACGCTCGCCGACCAGGTCGGCGGCGGCGTGCAGACCGTGGCGGCTGCGGCGGAGGAGCTCAACGCCTCGATCCGCGAGATCAACCGTCAGGTCGAGCAGGCGACGCGCGCCACCGAGCAGGCGGTTGTCACCGTCAAGGAAACCGACAGCACCATGCGCGCGCTTGCCGACGGCGCCGATCGCATCGGCGAGGTCATCGGCCTCATCACCTCGATCGCCGGCCAGACCAACCTGCTGGCGCTGAACGCGACGATCGAGGCAGCCCGAGCCGGCGAGTCCGGTAGAGGTTTTGCGGTGGTGGCGAGCGAGGTGAAGAACCTGGCCTCCCAGACGGCGAAGGCGACCGAAGAGATCAGCGCCCAGATCACGGAGATCCAGGGGGCGACGCAGAAGGCGGTCTCGGCGATCGACGGCATCGTCAAGACCATCGAGGAGGTCTCGAGCATCAACCGCGTCATCGCCGCCGCCATCGAGGAGCAGAACAAGGCCACCGCCGAGATCGCAAACACCGTGCAGCACACGGCGGAAGCGACCTCGACCGTCACCCGCAACATCGCAACCGTGTCGTCAGCGGCGAACGAGACCGGCCGCGCCGCTTCCGGCGTGTTGAAGGCCGCCGCCAACCTGTCGAGCCAGTCGACCTCGCTGACGTCGGAGGTCGACGGCTTCATCAGCAAGGTGAGGGCGGTGGCGTAAGGGCTGCCGCGCGCTCTATCGAATGTCCTTGGCCCCCAGAGACGGCGCTTCGCGCCGCGCTGGGGTGGCACAATCAACGAGGGCGATGCGCGCGGGCGGCGATTGCTTGCGCGCGTTCGAGCAGCGCTTCGGCGCGCTGCACGATCGGAATATCAATCATCTTGCCGTCGATGGCGAAGGATGCGCGGCCCTCGGCAGCCGCCTGCTTGTTGAGCGCAACGACGCGCTCGGCGTCCGCTACCTCCTTGGCGGAGGGGCTGAAACCCTCGTTCAGGATCGGCACCAGCGACGGATGGATACAGGCAGAGCCCACGAAGCCAAAGTCCGCAGAGCGCCTGACGATCCTTGTGTATCCTTCCAGATCGGAGAAATCGGCGACTGAGCCGATGGTGCCGAGCGGCATGATGCCGGCGGCGCGGGCTGCCTGCACGACCTGTTGCTTCGGCATCAACAGGGTTTCTTCCGTCGGCTTGGCGCCGATGGCGGTGGCATAATCTTCCGCACCCAGTGAAATGCCGGCCAGCCGCGGGATCGATCGCGCGATCTCGTGAGCCCTAGAGAGAGGACCGGGCGCCTCGATCAGGCCGACAAACCAGATATTGCCGATGGGCAATCCGCGCTCGATCTCCAGTCTGGTCACCATCTCGTCGAGCAGGCGCAGATGCTCGGCGCCTTCGACCTTGGTGATCTTGATCGCGTCCACGCCGGCGATGACAGCCGCTTCCAGATCGGGCACCGCCAATTCGAGCGGCTGGTTGATCCGCACCATGACATCCGAACTTCCGGTGTCGCGAAAGCGCTTCACGATGCCCGGGATCAGCTTTCGAGCGTTGGCCTTTTCAGCCAGCGGCACGCTGTCCTCGAGATCGATGATCAGCGCGTCCGCGCCGCGCTCGACGGCCTTGACCACGAACCGCTCGACGTTCGCGGGTACGAACAGCGCAGAGCGCCAGACCGGGAATTTTCGTTCAACTGTCATGTGCTGGTTTCCTTCACAACGCCCGAGGCGAGGGCGGCATCGATGTCGTCAGGGCTGAGGCCGGCTTCGGCCAGGATGGTGCGGCTGTGCTGACCGAGGCGTGGCGCAGGCGTCCGGATGCTTCCGGGCGTCTCGGACAGGCGAACCGGGACGGCGTGCATCGGGAACGTTCCCATGTCCTCGTCGGGATAGTCGGCCAGCAGTCCCCGGGCCTGCACGTGGCGATCGTTCATCAAGCGGACGGTGTCGTTGACCGGACCGATCGTGACCTCGGCCGCCTCGAAGAAGGCGACGTTGTCGTCGACCGTTCGTGTCGCGATGAAATCGCCGATGATCTTGTCGAGTTCGGCGACATGGACGAGCCTCTGCTCGTTGGTCTTGAACTTTGGATCCTCGCAGAGCTCCGGGCGGCCGATCGAACGCAGCACCCGCATCGCCATGCCTTGCGTGGATGCCGACAGGCAAACCCAGCCGCCATCGAGCGTGCGGTAGACATTGCGCGGTACCGAGCCGCTCGAGCGGCTCCCGCTGCGCGGTTTGACCACGCCGGTCAAACGGTAATTTGCCGCCTGAGGCCCGAGCGAGTTGACGATCGGGTCGAGCAGCGGCAGGTCGATCACCTGTCCCTTTCCGCCGTTGATCTCGACCTCCCGAAGGGCCGCCATCGCGGCGAACGCTCCGGTGAGACCGGACAGGGCATCGGCCAGATACATAGGCGGCAATACCGGCTCTCGATCGGGGAAGCCGTTCATCTCGGCGAAGCCCGAAAAGCCTTCCACCAATGTCCCGAAGCCGGGCCGGCGATGATAGGGGCCGGTCTGCCCCCATCCCGATATGCGAACGATCACAAGCTTGGGCTCCAGCCGCAGCAGTTCCTCCGGCGAGAGCCCCATCTGCTCGAGCGTGCCGGGACGGAAACTCTCGACCAGCATCGCGGCGCCGGGAATCATCTTGCGGATCAGCGGCACCGCTTCGTCGTGACGGAATTCCAGGCAGATGCTGCGCTTGTTGCGCGAATGGATCTTCCAGTTGGTTTCGACACCCTTGGTGCGCCAGCCGCGCAGCGTATCGCCTTCGCGCGGCTCGACCTTGATAACGTCGGCGCCGAAGTCGGCGAGATGCTGGGTGAGCAGATTGCCTGCGACCAGCCTCGAGAGGTCGATGACGCGGAGCCCTGTCAGCGGGCCGCGGACACCGGGGGTGTAGTCGGCCTGATGCAGTCCGCTTTCGGGAGAGGTGGCGTCAGTGGGATTTGCCATGGTTCCGTTCTGTAAACAGGATGCCGCCGGTGACAGGCAGCCACAGGCGCAACTGGCGGTCAGTCATTGCCTCCTGGGTTTCGATGCGGATCTGATTTCCGCCGACGCTCAATCCGATTTGCCATCGGCCGCCAACATAGGAATGGCTGACCACGTCGGCTTCAACGATCGAACCTCCGATCGCCTGATCGTTGGCCGCCGCCAGGCGCATCTGCTCGGGGCGATAGGCAAACGTGACCTTGTCGCCCAGGGATGGACGTTTGTCGGACTTGATCAGAACGCGCTGACCATCGGCGAGACTGACCAGTGTCTGTCCATCGCCGTCGGGCGCCCCGACCACGTCGCCGTTGAGGAAATTGGTCGTTCCGATGAAGTCGGCGACGAAACTGTCTGCCGGCCGCGTGTAGATCTCTTGGGGCGAGCCGATCTGGCTGATGCGGCCGCCATTCATGACCACGATGCGGTCGGACAGAGCCAGCGCTTCGACCTGGTCGTGTGTCACGTAGATCGTCGTCAGGCCGAGGCGCGTGCGCAGTTCGGCAAGCCAGGTCCGGGCGCGATCGCGCAGCTTTGCGTCGAGATTCGACAGGGGCTCGTCGAGCAGGAGGATTTCGGGCTGGTAGACCAACGTTCGCGCGAGCGCGACACGCTGCTGCTGGCCGCCCGAGAGCTGATGCGGATAGCGGTCCTGAAAGCGCTCCATTTCGACGAGAGCGAGACTCTCCTCGACGCGGCGCTTGCAGTCGGCGGTCGATACCTTGCGCAGCTTGAGCGGAAACACGACGTTGTCATAGACCGTCATGTGTGGCCACAAAGCGTAGCTCTGGAACACGAGCCCGCAATGGCGCGCTTCCGGCGGCAGGAAGATTCCCTTTTCTCTGTCGAAATAGGTCTTGTTGCCGACGCGGATGCGTCCGCTCGTCGGCTGATCCAGTCCGGCAATGGCGCCGAGCGTTGTTGACTTGCCGCACCCTGACGGCCCCAGCAGCGTGACGAACTCGCCATCGGCAACGTGGATGTTGACGTCGTCGATCGCTTTGACCGGTCCGTACCGCTTGTGCAGGTTCTCGATCAGCAACTCAGCCATAAAGCTTCACTCCGAGAAAAGCGCGCGCCGCCGTGACACAGACGCCGATCACCAGGATCTGGATGGTCGCCAGCGCGGACACCAGACCGACCTCGCCCTGCGTCCATGCCTGGAGCAGCGTGGTCCCGATCACTTCGCTGCCGGGAGCGAACAGGAAGATCGCGGTCGTGTATTCCTTGAAGAACGTGATGAAGAGGATGATGAAGCAGGCTACCAGCGCCGGGCGCAGCAAGGGCAAAACGATGCGCCGGCTCGTCGTCCACCAGTCCGCGCCCTGCGTACGGGCGGCGCGATCGAAATCCGGGCTCATCTGCAACAACATCGGAGCAACCGCACCGAGCCCCACAGGAATGAAGTGCATCGTGAAGGCGGCAACCAGAATCCAGATCGTGTTTCGGAGGCCGCCCAAGCCAGGCACGAGCGCAAACGCGTAGAAGAAACCGATGCCGGCGACGACGCCGGGCACTGCACGGGGAAACAGCGCGGCGTAGTGCAGCGCGCCACGCCAGCGGAAGTCGGACCGCAGCACGATGATGGCGATCAGGGCGACCATCGCAGTGGCGACGACGCCACCGACCGAACTGACGATCAGCGAGTTCCAGATCGAACGCGGGTAGACCGGGTATTCGAGCATGTTGGCGAAGTTGCCGAGCGTCAGCACCTCGCTGATCGGCACCATCGGCGACAGCAGGCTCGTGAAGGCGCGCAGCAGCAGCGCGCCGATCGGCATCACGACAGTTGCGGTGATGTAGATCGCCGAGACGATGCAAAGCGGCCAGCGCAGGTTGTTCAGGCGGAAAGGGCGCGGTCGCGTGGCCTTGCCGCCGAGCGTGACGAAGCGCCTTGTGTTACCGAGCAGGCGTCCTTGTAGCCACACCAACACGCAGACGACGGCAAGCATCAGCACGGCAGCTGTTGCCACCAGCCCGTGATCGGGGCGGGCCGACGCCACGCCGTTGTTGTAGAGGAACGTGGTCAGCACAGTGATGCCGGCGGGATCCCCGAACACCAGCGGAATTGCGAGGAGCTCCAGTCCCACAGTGAAGTTCAGCACGGCACTATAGGCGATCGCCGGCATGAGGAGCGGCAGCGTGATCCGCCACAAGGTCCTCAAGGTGCCGGCGCCGGTCACGCGCGCGGCTTCCTCCAAAGTCGGATCGGTGATCGAGGCCGACGACATGCAGTAGATGTAGGCGACCGGTGCTTGCGAGACGCCCGCGATCATCGCCATGCCCGGCAGCGAGTAGAGATTCCAGGGCGCGCCGTCGAAGATCGACTGAACCAGAAGCGTGAGGTAGCCGGCCGGTCCGTAGATCGTGTACCAGCCGAACGACAGTACCAGCGCCGAGAGATAGATCGGCCACAGGAAGAGCTCGCCAAACAACCGCGCAAACGGCATGTCGGTGCGGCCGAACAGCACCGCCGCCAGCGTGCCCAGCGTCTGCGAAATCACGGTGGTGAGGGTGGCGA
This sequence comes from Bradyrhizobium sp. MI1.7, assembly GCF_055811795.1. Classification (NCBI taxonomy): domain Bacteria; kingdom Pseudomonadati; phylum Pseudomonadota; class Alphaproteobacteria; order Hyphomicrobiales; family Nitrobacteraceae; genus Bradyrhizobium; species Bradyrhizobium sp. MI1.7. The sequence continues at coordinate 222,569 of NZ_JBVVPO010000003.1, read as the reverse complement.
ACACGAACGTGTTCCAGATGACGAGCGCGAAGCCGTCGGTGCGAAGCAGGCGCCCGAAATTGCCCAGCGTCAGTTGCTGGCCGGAATCGTAGAGCGCACGATCCAGGAAAGATTGATAGAGAACGGGCAGGAGAGGCGCTGCGATCAGGACAACAGTCAGCAACGCCATGCCATACTGGATGACCGTGTCGCGGCCGGGCAGCGGCTTCGGCAAGGCGTCCGCGGCCGACGACCCCAGCGCGCTGCTTGCGTCAAGCGACATTGAAGGTCTTTTTCCAGCGCGCGAGGAAGCTGTCGTAGTCCCGCACCGCGTCCCGATCGTAGCCGATGTAGCAGATGTTCTGCTCGCCGACGGCTTCCACGATCGACGAGTAGGTGTGGCGGATTCCGTCGCCCGGCTTCACACCGGGGCGTGCCGGCGTCAGGCCGCCCCGTCCGAATGCGCGCTGACCGTCCTCCGAGACGACGTAGTCGAGCATCAGTTTTGCTGCGTTGACGTTCTTCGATCCCTTCGGAATCGCGATGCCACGCAGCACGACCGGCTGACCGTCTCCGATGAAGCTCCAGCCGAGGATCTTTGCCCGCGCCGGATCGTTCAGGCGCGGCCAGAAGGTGATGGCCGAAACGAAGAAGCCCATGGTGTATTCGCCGGAGGTGACCTTCTCGGTCATTGGGCCGCCGGAACGCTCGAATCGGGGCGAAAGCTTTGCAAGTTGGGCGAACCAGTCCCAGGCCTTTTCGCCGTGCTTCTTCACGAACGCGTAGCTGATGCCGTAGCCGAAAGTTGTTTGATGCACGCCGTAGCTGGTGATGCGGTTGCGCCAGGTCTTCTCGTTTGCGACTGCAAGCTCGACGAACTCGGCAAGTGTCTTGGGACGCTTGCCGTCGGCCACCAGCGTGTTGTTCCAGATTAGCGCCATGGGGTCGGACGAGACGGTGTAGACGCCGGGAAACGGCTTTGACCAATCCGGCCAAGCCTTCGCTTCAGGCGATACGTAGTCTAGGACTTCACCGCGCTCCTGGAAATCGATCCATCCGCCCGGATCGGCCGTCGCGATGAGGTCGCAGGTGCGGCTGTTGGTGCTCCGCTCGGCCAGATATCGCTCGAAGCTCTCGCGGGAGGCGGGGAGATCCAGGGTCTCGACCTTGATCTTCGGGTAGAGCTTGTTGAAGCCCTCGATCACGGGACGCCAGTTTTCCGGCGACATAATCGAGTAAATGAGGAGGCTGCCCTCGTTATGAGCGTCGTCGATGACCTTCTGATAAGTCTCGGGATACCCGTTCGGCGCCGCCTGGGCCGTGCCCCGGAGCCCCATCGTGGCGCCGAGAACCGACATCACCATTAAGCTTCTACGATCGATGCCCGACATCTACTGTTCCTCCGGCCGCCGCGATTTGTTATGCACATTTATTGGCGCCAATTTGTGCGCAATAGTATTGGCAAGTCAAGCGCTCCAAAAAGGGAAGCAGCCATGAAAGTACGGAAGGAGCAGAAGAGGCTGTTGGCGGCGGAACTCGGTGCCGCCATCCTGCAAGGCGACTACCGGCCAGGCGAATGGTTGCGCCAGATCGACCTGGAAGAAGCCTTCGCTGCCAAACGGTTTGACGTCCGGAGTGCGCTGACCCAGCTTGCCGCAAGCGGGATGGTGACGCATGTCGAAAATCGCGGATACCGGGTCGCGCAACCCGACTTGAACGTCGTCCGCGAGATATTGGCGATCCGCACGCTGCTCGAAGTTGAAGCGGCAAGGCAGGCGCTACCGAATATCGGCCCCGACGAACTCAAGAAGATCAAGCAGGCTCAGCAAATCTTCGAAGATGCTGTGGCGCGCGGTAGCAAGGCGGATCAGGCAAATACCAACGCAGCCTTTCACGATGAGATCTATCGCCATGCAACGAACCAATCGCTCGCCAGCCTCATCGTGGAAATCAGAAATCGCGCCAGACCAGGGCCGATTGCCTTGTGGCCCTCGAACGCCGAGCTGCAGAGAAGCGCTGCACACCATGTCGAGATCGTCGATGCGATCGAGTCTCGCGATCTCGCCGCGCTCGTTGCAGCAGTGCGACGACACATCGTCGAATCCGGCGCCAACTATCCGGCGCGCGATCTCGGTCCGGTCAAGAAGACCTCGGCAGCCTCCGATTGACCAGGAGTGGCGAAGCCAATCTGTTGAGGGCGTGTCAGGAGCAGCGCACGGAGTAGGCCTGCCTCAATTCGCGCCCCCAGCCGGGATCGGCTCCATCCCGCTTGCGATGATCGCTTCGCGCGCGGCGGGGGAGGCGAGGAATTTTATGAGGGCATGGCCGGCCTCGGGCTCCTTCGAACCGGCCGCGATCCCGGCCGAGAAGATCGTGATCTTCTGCAATTCGTTCGGCAGCGGTCCCACGATATCGATGCCCTTCACGGGCTTCAGCTCGCTGATCTGCTGGAAGCCGAGCTCGGCCTCGCCGTGCGCGACGATCTCGCCGACCGGCGTTGCCGGAATCTTTCGTGCCTTGTCCTTCATGACATCGGCGATGCCGAGCTTGTCGAACATCTCGGTCGAGACATAGACGCCGCTGGCGCTATCGGAATAGGCGATCGTCTTGGCCGCCAGCAGCGCGCGCTTGACGGCCTCCACCGAGCTGATGTCCGGCTTCGACGCACCCGATTTCACGGCAACGCCGATCGGCGATCTGGTGAGGTCGACCTGGCTGCCGGCCACGACCTTGCCCTTGCCGGCGAGGTCGGTGAGGGCATAGCCCACCATGATTAGGACATCCGCGGGTTCGCCGCGCTCCAGCCGGACCGGGATCGCATTGGTGGTCGTCCCCATCGACGGCCCATATTCCGTCAGCACTTTGTTGCCGGTGGCCTTCTCGAATTCCGGCACGAGCGCCTTGTAGGCAGCCGTCAATCCGCCCGAGATCATCACATGGACCTCGGCAGCTTCGGCCGCGCCGGTCAGCCACAGGACGGTTAGAACGCCGAAGGCAATGTTGCGGAATGTTGCTGATATCGATGTCATCGTCATTCGTCTCCAACTAACCTCGTCCGCGATACGGCGCGACGCCTTGCTCCGGCACCCACAATCCCTTCGGCACGCGGCCGGTCTGCCAGAACACGTCGATCGGGATGCCGCCGCGCGGATACCAGTAGCCGCCGATGCGCAAGAACTTCGGCTTGATCTCGCTCGCGATGCGCTTGCCGATCATGACGGTGCAATCCTCGTGGAATGCGCCGTGATTGCGGAAGCTCGCGATATAGAGCTTGAGCGACTTCGACTCCAGCAGCCACGGGCCGGGGGCGTAATCGATCATCAGATGCGCGAAATCCGGTTGTCCCGTGACCGGGCAGAGCGAGGTGAATTCCGGCACGGTGAAGCGCACCAGATAGTCCGTGCCCTTTTGCGGATTGGGCACGCGGTCGAGCTGGGCTTCTTCCGGTGTGTGCGGCCATTCGACCGCGCGGCCGAGCTGGAGGGATTTCTTCGCCATCGTCGTCACATCCTGTTCGAGCATGATCCGGAAAAGTGGGCAGGTTTTCCGAAAGATCATGCTCAACTAAAAAACCGGAGCGCGATAAGATCACGCTCCAGAGGATGCCGGGATGGACGCAAATGTCGCCGTCGTCAACCGGCCGCGATCGTCTGGATCATGACGATCCGGTCGTTGCCGGACTCGCAGCCCCACAGCTCGCCCGGGCGGCCGTCGAGCTGGCGCACATTGGCATTGGCCTTGTCGCTGGCGAAAACGTTGAACCGCTCTGTCGCGGGATCGAAGCGGACGATGGCATTGGCGGAGAAATCGGTCAGCCAGACCTTGTCCTTGTCGTCGACATAGACGGCATAGGTGCGAGGGCGATCGCCCGGCAGCTTCCAGGTTTTCCAGGAGCCGTTGGCGGGATCGTGCACCGAGACGTGACCGCTGTTCCACTCGCTGACCCAGATCCGGCTTTGCGAATCTGACCAGACCCGCCGCGACCCCTGGCTCGGCGTCGGCGGCTCGACAATGGCAGCATTGCCGGTCGCAAGATCAATCTTCGCGATATGGCTGCCGGCCAGCGAGGCGTACCAGACCTCACCCCTGGGTGTCACCGCGATGCCGTAGGGGCCAACACCCCTGGGCGCCCTGAACACGTCCATCTCGCCCGATCCCGGCTTGAGCCGGCCGTAATAGCCGGACTGGCCGGTGAACCAGTAGGTGCCGTCCTTGTCGAACACGCCGGTGTTGAGATTGGCGTAGGCGAATTTCTCGGGCAGGCGGAACAGCGTGACCTTGAGATCGCCGGGATCGACCCGGGCGATCGCGTTCTGGCCGCCCTCGGTGATCCAGGGGGCACCGTCGGGGCCGATCGTCACGCCGTGCGGCGCGGCGCCCTGGCCGAGGCTGACTGTCTTGAAACTGCCATCCCGGGGGTCGAGCCTGCCCAGCATGCCCTTGCCCTGCGCCGTGAACCAGACTGTGCCGTCGCGAGCGGGGGCGAGGTCGTGCAGGCCGATGCCGGCGCTGATGGGGAAATATTTTGTCCGGAACAGGCCTTCCTGCGCAAAACTTGGGCGAACAGCGAGGAGGGCAGCGCTCGAGGCAAGAAACTGGCGGCGGTTCATGGCGTTACCCCGACTGTTTCAGATTGAGGTTGGACGCGCTGAGCAGGCGACTTCAAGGATAGTCCGAGCCCGCTCACGCGTCAGCCGAAGCACGCCGTCCAAGCGTTCACATTTGCTTGCGGCCCGTGTAAGACCCCCGGCACCGATCAGCCCTAACGAACGGAAGTGCACATCATGACCGCCATCATCGACATCATTGGCCGCGAAATTCTCGACAGCCGTGGCAATCCCACCGTCGAGGTCGACGTCGTGCTGGAAGATGGTGCGCTCGGCCGTGCCGCGGTGCCGTCCGGCGCCTCCACCGGCGCCCATGAGGCGGTTGAACTGCGCGATGGCGACAAGGCCCGCTATCTCGGCAAGGGCGTCACCAAGGCCGTCGGCGCCGTCAATGGCGAGATCTTCGAGGCCCTGAGCGGCCTCGATGCCGAGCAGCAAGCCCAGATCGACCAGATCATGATCGACCTCGACGGTACGCCGAACAAGAGCCGGCTGGGCGCCAATGCCATCCTCGGCGTCTCGCTTGCCTGCGCCAAGGCTGCCGCAAACTCGCTCGACATGCCGCTCTATCGTTACGTCGGCGGCACCTCGGCGCGTCTGTTGCCGGTGCCGATGATGAACATCATCAATGGCGGCGTGCATGCCGACAATCCGATCGACTTCCAGGAGTTCATGATCCTCCCCGTCGGCGCGTCGTCCTTCGCCGAGGGCCTGCGCTACGGCGCGGAAGTGTTCCACACCCTGAAGTCCGAGCTTAAGAAAGCCGGCCACAACACCAATGTCGGCGACGAGGGCGGTTTCGCCCCGAACCTGCCGTCGGCGGACGCCGCGCTCGAATTCGTCATGAACGCGATCGGCAAGGCCGGCTACAAGGCCGGAACCGACATCGTGATCGGCCTCGACTGCGCCTCGACCGAGTTCTTCAAGGACGGCAAATACGTCTATGAAGGCGAGGGCAAGACCCGCTCGATCTCCGAGCAGGCCAAGTACCTCGCAGACCTGGTGTCGCGCTATCCGATCGTGACCATCGAGGACGGCATGTCGGAAGACGACATGGACGGCTGGAAGGAGCTCACCGACCTCATCGGCAAGAAGTGCCAGCTCGTCGGCGACGATCTCTTCGTCACCAACGTCAAGCGCCTGGCCGAAGGCATCAAGGCCGGCCGCGCCAATTCGATCCTGATCAAGGTCAACCAGATCGGTACGCTGACCGAGACGCTCGCTGCCGTCGAGATGGCGCACAAGGCCGGCTATACCTCGGTGATGTCGCACCGCTCCGGCGAGACCGAGGATTCGACCATCGCCGACCTCGCGGTCGCCACCAATTGCGGGCAGATCAAGACCGGCTCCCTTGCGCGTTCGGACCGCACCGCCAAATACAATCAGCTCCTGCGCATTGAGCAACAGCTCGGCAAGCAGGCGCTCTACGGCGGCAAGGCGGCATTGAAGGCGCTGGCATAAGCCGGCGCTCCAGCTAGGACAAGGGAGGATCGACATGAGTGACGGCAAGACCGGACTGCAACTGCGTTCGCTGATCAAGAAGAGCGGTGAACTGGAAATCTCGCTCGTCGACGTGCCGACCCCCGAGCCCGCCGCGGACGAGGTCGTCGTCCGCGTCGAGGCGGCGCCGATCAACCCGTCCGACCTCGGCCTTCTCGTCGGCGCGGCCGATATGAGCACGGCGAAGGCGTCCGGCACCAAGGACGCTCCCGTCATCACCGCGAAGGTGCCGGAGGGCGCGATGCGGGCGATGGCCGGCCGGCTCGACGAAGCCATGCCGGTTGGTAACGAAGGCGCGGGCGTCGTCATCAAGACCGGCTCGTCCGATGCCGCGAAAGCATTGATGGGCAAGACCGTCGCGATGATCGGCGGAGCGATGTACGCGCAGTACCGCACGCTGAAAGTGCGCGAGTGCCTGCCGCTGCCGGCGGGCACCACGCCGGCCGAAGGCGCCTCCTGCTTCGTCAATCCGCTCACGGCGCTCGGCATGACCGAGACCATGCGGCGCGAGGGGCACAAGGCGCTGGTGCACACTGCGGCCGCCTCCAATCTCGGCCAGATGCTGAACAAGATCTGCATCAAGGACGGCATTCCGCTGGTCAACATCGTGCGCAGCAAGGAGCAGGCCGACATCCTGCACAAGATCAGCGCCAAATACGTCGTCGATTCCACCGCACCGAGCTTCCTCGGCGATCTCACCAATGCGCTGGTCGAGACCGGCGCCACCATCGCCTTCGATGCCATCGGCGGCGGCAAGCTGGCCGGCGACATCCTCAACTGCATGGAAGCCGCGATCAACAAGACCGCCAAGGAATACAGCCGCTACGGCTCCAACGTGCACAAGCAGGTCTACGTCTACGGCGCGCTCGATATCCGCCCGATCGAGCTGCCGCGCGGCTTCGGCATGGCCTGGGGCGTCGGCGGCTGGCTGCTGTTTCCGTTCCTGATGAAGATCGGGCAGGCGGACGGAGCCAGGCTGCGCCAGCGCGTCGTCGACGAATTGAAGACGACCTTCGCCAGCCACTACACCAAGGTGGTGTCGCTTCAGGAGGCGCTCGATCCCGCCAACATCGCGGTCTACGCCAAACGGGCCACCGGCGAAAAATTCCTCATCAACCCAAATAAATCTTCGTGATGTGCCACGGCACACCATCCAAAGAAGGACTTGCCTTCTGAGCGAAGCGCGGGAACATTTGCGCCGCAATTGAAAGCGGGGCAACCGCAAGCAAAGAAGGGGACACTTCCATGACTGATCTGAATCGCCGCGACCTGCTCGCGGGCGCTGCCGCTATGGGCGCGGCGGCCGTAACCGAACTTGGACCGACCACCGCCAGTGCCTCGGTGCCGCAAAGCGGGGCACAGGCGCCCGGCTTCTATCGCTACAAGGTCGGCAGCTACGAGTGCACCTCGATCAACGACGGCGCGCGCACCTTCCCGATGCCCGACAAGTTCGTGGTCAACCTGCCGAAGGAGGAAGCGCTGGCCGCGGGTGAGGCGGCGTACATGCCGAAGGGCATGGTCACGGTGCCGTTCAATCCGCAGCTCATCAACACCGGCTCGAAGCTGGTCCTGATCGACACCGGCAACGGTGTTGCCAATCTCGAGCCGAGCAAGGGCGCGGTCGGCCGTACGCTGCAGAACCTCGCCGCTGCTTTCGTCGACCCGAAGAACATCGACGTCGTGCTGCTGTCGCATCTCCATCCTGATCACACCAACGGCATTCGTCTCGCCGACGGCGCGCTCGCGTTCCCGAATGCGGAGATCATGGTGCCGGCGAAGGATTGGGAGTTCTGGGCGAGCGACGAGAACGCGGCCAAGGCTCCGAACGACATGACGAAGAACTACTTCGCCAACGTGAAGAAGACCTTTGCCGGCCTCGAATCCAAGGTCACGAAATACGAGTGGGGCAAGGAGGTCGCCCCGGGCATCACCTCGATCGCGACGCCCGGCCACACGCCGGGTCACACCTCGTTCGCGGTGGCCTCTGGCGACAAGAAGGTGCTGATCCAATCTGACGTCACCAACATTCCGGAGTTCTTCCTGCGCAATCCGGATTGGCACGTGGCGTTCGACAACGACGGCGCGATGGCGCAGGCGACGCGCCACAAATTCTACGACATGGCGGCAGCCGAGAAGGCGACCGTGATCGGCTTCCACTTCACTTTCCCCTCGGTGGGGCATGTCGAGAAGGACGGCGCGAAATACCGCCTGATCCCGTCGGCCTGGAATCCGACGATCTGAACCGAGCCAGGGGTTTGCGAGAAACGTCAGGCCGCCTTCGGGCGGCCTGATTGTTTTTGGATCGTAGCGACCATCTGCTTTCGAGAAACTCAGCGTTTCCAAACAGGACCGGTTCATGCACTTGCATCCATCGACCGGGATCGCTTAAGTGCCGCCCCGGAACTTCCGCTCAAGCCCCCAAGGACAATCCATGGCCTACAACATCGTCGTGATCGCCGGCAGCCTGCGCAAGGACAGCTTCTCGCTGAAGGTCGCCAACGCGCTCGCAAAGCTCGCGCCGGCCTCGCTCAAGCTCGAGGTCATCACGCTGGCAGGCATCTCGTTCTTCAACCAGGACCTCGAGGGCGCGCCGCCCGCGGACTGGCTGTCCTTCCGCGAGAAGCTGCAGAAGTCGGACGGCGTGATCTTCGTCACCCCCGAATACAACCGCGCCATCCCGGGCGTACTCAAGAACGCCATCGACGTCGCTTCGCGCCCCTATGGCAAGAGCTCGTTCAACGGCAAGCCGGTCGGCATCATCTCGAACTCGCCGGGCCCGCTCGGCGGCGTCAGCGCCGCCAAGACGCTGCAGAACATCCTGCCGGGCATTGCCGGCCCGATCCTGCAGCAGCCCGAGACCTATCTGAACGCGGTCGGCGATGCCTTCGATGCGGAGGGGAACCTGACCAAGGAATCTCTGAAGCCCGTACTCCAGGCCTATATCGACGCGTTTGCCGCGCACGTGGCCAAGCACCACGGCTGAGGTCTTTCTTCGTCATGGCCGGGCTTGTCCCGGCCATCAACGTCTTGGCTCGTGGTGACGAAGAAAGTGGATGCCCGGCACAAGGCCGGGCATGACAGCTGGGGGCATGGATTGGAACGCGAAGGGGGAGGCGATTAGCACTCCCTTAACCAACCTGCCGCATCTTCCCAAGATGGTCTCCCGCGCGCGCCTGAAATCGATCCTGACCGGCCTTGCCCTCTATGCGATGGCGGCCGCTATCGTCGGCTATTTCGGCGTCAACGCCTACACCGGCAAATACGGTCTCAACGCCCGCCAGGAGCTCGACCAGGAGATCATCGCGCTGACGAGTGAGCTGGCCCAGCTCAAGCGCGAGCGCGCGAAGAGCGAGCAGCGCGTGTCGCTGCTGCGGACGTCGCGGATCGACCCTGACATGCTGGACGAGCGGGCGCGCTATCAGCTCGACTATGTCAATCCGCACGATCTCGTTCGGATGATCCCGGCGAAGTAGCGCTTTTCGCTGCATTCGAAACCGGCATCGAAAGCCGCTGCCGAAATCCCGCAACCGTGTAGCAATTCTACCGAAAGTCTTAGGCTTGGAACCGGGCTGCCGCCTTGACGGCAACGCAGCAACGGCCCCATGGCTTCTGCCGCCGTCTGCCTGAGTTGACGCAGATCAACCGGGCCATGCCGGCGCAGCCTAGACTGCCACCCGGAGGAAACAGTGATGAATGGGCCAATGTCCCGGCATCACGCGGCCCGCGTCGAGGCCGCCATTGCGTCAGGCCAGGCCGCGCGCTCCGCGCTGGTGGCCTCATGGCGCCGTTCGTCCCGATTGCATCATCTCGATCCCGCCGGTCGCAGCGCGCCGATGCGGCTGAGTGATGTCGAGTTGCGGCAGGCGCGCGAGCGTGTCGCGCCGCTGCTCGCCGCCGCGCAAGGCGCGATGGACCGGCTCTATCAGGCGGTCGGCGCGAGCGGCTGCTGCGTGCTGCTCGCCGACGGCGCGGGCGTGCCGGTCGACCGCCGCGGCACAGCGGTGGACGATGCGACGTTCCAATCCTGGGGCCTGTGGACCGGCGCGCTCTGGAGCGAGGATCATGAAGGCACCAACGGCATCGGCACCTGCGTCGTCGAGCAGCGCCCGCTGACGATCGACCGCGACCAGCATTTCTTCACCCGCAACACGCTTCTGAGCTGCACCGCCGTTCCGATCTACGACCACGAGGCGGCGTTTGCGGGCGTGCTCGACGTCTCCTCCTGCCGCGCCGACCGGACCGATGCGTTTTCCAATCTGATCGCGCTCGCGGCAGGTGAGGCGGCGAGGCGCATCGAGGCTGATCTGTTTCGCCGCGCCTTCGCCCATGCCCGCATCGTGCTGACGCAAGGCGCCGACGGCCAGGCCGGCGGCCTCGTCGCGGTCGATGCGGATGATCTCGTGATCGGCGCGACCCGGTCCGCGCGGGTGGGACTCGGGATTGCGCCCGGCCGTCCCTTGCAGCCGGTGCCCGCGGCTGACCTCCTCGGCGGCGAACCCGCGCATGACCATCTTGCCGGCGGCCAGCGCGCGGTGTTGCAGCGGGCGCTGCTGCGCGCGGACGGCAATGTTTCTGCCGCCGCCAAAGCCCTCGGCGTCAGCCGCGCCACGCTGCACAGGAAGCTGAAGCGGTTCGAGCTGAAGCACTGAGCTGCGGCTCTGTTTTTCTTCCGCGCCCACCAACTCAACCCTCATGGTGAGGAGGCCGCGAAGCGGCCGTCTCGAACCCATGCAGACCTGGCTGTGCCCGCGGCCATCCTTCGAGACGCGCGCAAGAGCGCGCTCCTCAGGATGAGGGCTGAGTGTGTGGGGGAGCTGCGTCACCTGTCGCAGAACTGCGACAGGTTACCCCAGCCATCGCTCCCGCCCGGGCTGACAGGAAAACGCTCCCGCGACATCGTCGGCGCAAGTCGTGAACACGCGACGAATTGCGCAAACAGCAAACATCGGGAGTGATCAATGAACAAGGTGGAATTCCTCGGCGTCACCCAGGTTCCCTTCGCCGAACGCTATGACAATTTCATCGGCGGCAAATTCGTCGCGCCAATCTCCGGCAAGTACTTTGACAACGCCTCGCCGGTGAACGGCCAGATCGTCTGCAAGATCGCGCGTTCCGATGCGCAGGACGTCGAGGCCGCGCTTGATGCGGCGCACGCCGCCAAGGGCGCCTGGGGACGCACCAGCGTCGCCGAGCGCGCCGCGATCCTGAACCGTATCGCCGACCGGATGGAAGAGAATCTGGAGCGCCTTGCGATTGCCGAGACCTGGGACAACGGTAAGCCGATCCGCGAGACCCGCGCCGCCGACCTGCCACTCGCGATCGATCATTTCCGCTATTTTGCCGGCGTGGTGCGCGCACAGGAAGGCTCAATCGGCGAGATCGACCACGACACCATCGCCTATCATTTCCACGAACCGCTCGGCGTGGTCGGCCAGATCATCCCCTGGAACTTCCCGCTGCTGATGGCCTGCTGGAAGCTCGCGCCGGCGCTTGCCGCCGGCAATTGCGTCGTGCTCAAGCCGGCCGAGCAGACGCCGGCCTCGATCATGGTCTGGGCCGAGATCATCGGCGATCTCCTGCCGCCCGGCGTCCTCAACATCGTCAATGGCTTTGGCCTCGAAGCCGGCAAGCCGCTCGCGTCCAGCCCGCGGATCGCGAAAATCGCCTTCACCGGCGAGACCACGACCGGCCGGCTCATCATGCAATATGCCAGCCAGAACCTGATCCCGGTCACGCTCGAGCTCGGCGGCAAGTCGCCGAACATCTTCTTCAACGACGTCACCGCCGAGGACGACGACTTCTTCGACAAGGCGATCGAAGGTTTTGTGATGTTTGCGCTGAACCAGGGCGAGGTCTGCACCTGTCCGAGCCGGGCGATTGTCCACGCCGACATCTACGACCGCTTCATGGAGCGGGCGCTGAAGCGCGTCGCCGCGATCAAGCAGGGCGACCCGCGTGCGGCCGACACCATGATCGGCGCGCAGGCATCTAGCGAGCAGCTCGCCAAGATCCTCTCCTATATCGACATCGGCAAGCAGGAGGGCGCCAAGGTGCTGGCCGGCGGCGGTCGTGCCGAGCTCGGCGGCGATCTTTCCGGCGGCTTCTACGTCCAGCCGACGGTGTTCGAGGGCCACAACAAGATGCGAATCTTCCAGGAGGAGATTTTTGGTCCCGTCGTCTCGGTCACGACCTTCAAGACCGATGACGAAGCGCTCGCGATCGCCAACGACACGCTCTATGGCCTGGGAGCCGGCGTCTGGAGTCGCGATGCCAACCGCTGCTACCGCTTCGGCCGGGCCATCCAGGCCGGACGGGTCTGGACCAACTGCTACCATGCGTATCCTGCGCATGCCGCGTTCGGCGGCTACAAGCAGTCGGGCGTCGGTCGCGAGACCCACAAGATGATGCTCGATCACTACCAGCAGACCAAGAATCTCCTGGTCAGCTACAGCCCGAAGAAGCTTGGCTTCTTCTGATCGGGCAAGATCTGATTGGGCAATATCTGATGGGGCAGGAGAGGGCGGTGCAACCTTGCGCCGTCCTCTCCGCCGTCATCCGTCTGTCAGAGTCTTGAGACAAGACGACAGCGCCGACCGTATTCGGTTCGGCGCCCGCGGCATTCGAAGCGATGCCGGGCAAAGACGGAGGCTTGGTGATGCGGAACAGTCGTTCAGGACGGACAATGGGTGTCGCAGCGATGCTGTTCGGCGCGGCGTGCTGCCGCTGTCGATGGCCTTTGCACAGTCCGGCGCGGCGCCAGCTGGCGCCAAGCCCTTCCTGACCGTCGATGGAAAGGCGCCACTGGTCCTTGGCCATCGCGGCCTGCCGGGCCTGGTACCTGAAGAGACCGAGGCGTCGTACGACCTCGCCGCGGCGCTCGGGACCGATGCGCTCGAAGAGGATTTGCACCTGACCAAGGATTGCGTTCTGGTCGTGCGCCATAACCCCTGGCTGAGCGACAACACCAACATTGCCGAGGTGGCGAAGACCAATGCGGTCGTCGCTGCCCGCAAGCGCACCGTGCCCGGTGTGCGCGTCAAGGCCCCGTCGGCCACCGGCGTGCCTGCCGACTACCTGACGGATCTCAGCGACCAGGCCGATCCCAAGTCGGTGCTGAAGTCGCTGATCGTGGACGGCGAGGATCATACCAACGATTGGTCGATCAGCGACTTCACCATGGCCGAGCTGAAGCAATGGATCGGCGGCACCACCTATGACGCGGCCAACGAGCGGCCGAAAGTCTTCAACGGCAAGCTCCCGATCATCAGCTTCCAGGACGTCATCGACATCGCCAAGGTCAAGAGCAAGGAGACCGGGCGGTCCATCCTCGTCTATCCCGAAACCAAGAACCCGACCTGGAACAATGCCCAGGCGATCGCCAATGGCTGCGGCGCGGCCGGCAGTCGTCCGCTCGAGGATGCCCTGATCAAGATCATCGGGGATAACGGCCTCAATACCAAGGACGCTCCCATCCTGGTCCAGAGCTTCGAACCCGGCAGCCTGAAATATATGCGCAGCCACGGCCTCCAGACGCGGCAGGTCCAACTCGTCGACGGCAACGGAATCGACTTCAAAACCGGCAAGGTTCTCCTCAACAACATCACGAATTCGCGCCCGTTCGACTGGACGGTTGCGGGCGATGCGCGCTTGTACGATGCGATGCTGACGCCCGAGGGGCTTGCCGAGATCAAGACCTACGCCGACGGCATCGGTCCGTGGAAGGCCTATATCGTTCCGCTCAAGATCGCGCCGTGGAAGGACAGCAACGCCGATGGCACGCCCTACAAGGGATCGACGCCGGAGGCCTCGACGCAGGACGCGACCAGCCTTGTCGCGGACGCGCACAAGCTCGGTCTTTTCGTCCATGTCTTCACGTTTCGGAACGAGAAGAAGTATCTTGCCGCCGACTATCGCGGCGACCCGAGCCTTGAATATCTCAAATTCTACCGGCTCGGCGTCGATGGGGTCTTCAGCGACTTCACGCATACCGGCGTTGCCGCCCGTGCGGCGTATTTGCGCGAGTTGGGCTGGTAAGGCTGGCACGGCGAATCGGACGCGCGTGGGATTTCGGATACAAAACGGCGCGTCCGATTTCTCTGCGTTGGCTGCCCACGTTCCCTTCGCTGACCGGTGAGCTAAAGTTGCCCGATCGGCGGCAAAGGTTTTGCAAAGTTTCGGCCACGTTGCAGTGCGGCATAATGAAAGTCGCGCCATGCCGCCGCGGTCCTTTCCAAGGGCGTTTGACTTGGGTTAGAGAGGGCTGAAGTTTTCTCTGACCCGGAATTCCCATGGCCGCACCCAAGAAAGCCGCCGCAAGCACTCCACAGGACAAGACCGACGGCGGTTCGCCCCCGGAATTCACCAGAGAGCAGGAGCTCAAAGCGCTCCGCGACATGCTCCTGATCCGGCGGTTCGAGGAAAAGGCCGGCCAGCTCTACGGCATGGGCGCGATCGGCGGCTTCTGCCACCTCTATATCGGCCAGGAAGCCGTGGTGGTCGGCATGCAGATGGCCCTGAAGCAGGGCGATCAGGTCATCACCGGCTATCGCGATCACGGTCATATGCTTGCCACCGGCATGGAGGCCAACGGCGTCATGGCCGAGCTCACCGGCCGGCGCGGTGGCTATTCCAAGGGCAAGGGCGGCTCCATGCACATGTTCAGCAAGGAGAAGCACTTCTACGGCGGCCACGGCATCGTCGGCGCCCAGGTCTCGCTCGGCACGGGTCTGGCCTTCGCCAACCACTATCGTGGTAACGACAATGTCAGCGTCACCTATTTCGGCGACGGCGCGGCCAACCAGGGCCAGGTCTATGAGAGCTTCAACATGGCGGAGCTCTGGAAGCTGCCGGTGATCTACGTCATCGAGAACAACCGCTACGCCATGGGCACCTCGGTGTCGCGCGCTTCGGCGCAGCAGGATTTCTCCAAGCGCGGTGCGTCCTTCAACATCCCCGGGATGCAGGTCGACGGCATGGACGTCCGCGCCGTGAAGGCCGCGGGCGAGGAGGCGGCGGCCTGGTGCCGCGCCGGCAAGGGCCCCTTCATCCTGGAGATGCAGACCTACCGCTATCGCGGCCACTCGATGTCCGACCCCGCCAAATACAGAACGCGCGAAGAGGTCGAAAAAGTCCGCCACGACCAGGACCCGATCGAGCAGGTGCGCAACCGCCTGCTCGCAGCCAAGGTGAGCGAGGCCGATCTCAAGGCGATCGACGCCGAGGTCCGCGACATCGTCAATGCGTCCGCCGACTTCGCCCAGCATGATCCCGAGCCGGATGCCGCCGAGCTCTGGACCGACATTTATCGCTGAACGCGCGCAAGCTTTCTTTTGGAGTCGATATGCCAATTCAAGTGCTGATGCCCGCGTTGTCACCCACGATGGAGAAGGGCAACCTTGCCAAGTGGCTGAAGAAAGAGGGCGAGACGATCAAGTCTGGCGACGTCATCGCCGAGATCGAGACCGACAAGGCGACCATGGAGGTCGAGGCGACCGATGAAGGTACGCTCGGCAAGATCCTGATCCCCGAGGGCACCGCCGACGTTGCCGTCAACACGCCGATCGCGACCATCCTCGCCGATGGCGAGACGGCCGCCGATCTCGCCAAGGCGCCGGCCGCGCCCGTGCCGAGCGTCGCGCAGGAAGTCGCCGAATCCCGCTCGCCGGTCGGCGAAGGCAAGCCGATGATCTCGGCGCCGAAGGCTGCGGCTGCCCCTCAGGCCGTTGCCGAACCCGATCCCGAAGTGCCCGCCGGCACCGCGATGGTGACGCAGACCATCCGCGAAGCGTTGCGCGACGCCATGGCCGAAGAAATGCGCCGCGACGCCGACGTCTTCGTGATGGGCGAGGAAGTCGCTGAATATCAGGGCGCCTACAAAGTGACCCAGGGCCTGTTGCAGGAATTCGGCGCCAAGCGCGTCATCGACACGCCGATCACCGAGCACGGCTTTGCCGGCATCGGCGTCGGCGCTGCCATGACCGGGCTGAAGCCGATCGTCGAGTTCATGACCTTCAACTTCGCCATGCAGGCGATCGACCAGATCATCAACTCGGCGGCCAAGACGCTCTACATGTCCGGCGGCCAGATGGGCTGCTCGATCGTGTTCCGCGGCCCGAACGGCGCCGCCGCGCGCGTCGCCGCCCAGCACAGCCAGGACTACTCGTCCTGGTATTCCAACGTCCCGGGTCTCAAGGTGGTCGCGCCGTTCTCCGCAGCGGACTACAAGGGCCTGCTCAAGGCTGCGATCCGCGATCCCAATCCGGTGATCTTCCTCGAGAACGAGGTGCTCTACGGCCATACCGGCGAAGTGCCGAAGCTCGATGACTTCGTGATCCCGATCGGCAAGGCGCGCATCGTGCGCTCGGGCAGCCACGTCACCATCATCTCCTGGTCGAACGGCATGACCTATGCGCTGAAAGCCGCCGACGAACTCGCCAAGGACGGTATCGAGGCCGAGGTGATCGACCTGCGCACGCTGCGGCCGATGGACACCGAGACCATCGTCAACTCGGTCAAGAAGACCGGCCGTGCAGTCACGGTGGAAGAGGGCTGGGCGCAGAGCGGCGTCGGCGCCGAGATCGCCGCGCGCATCATGGAGAACGCCTTCGACTATCTCGATGCGCCGGTCGCGCGCGTCTCCGGCAAGGACGTGCCGATGCCCTATGCCGCGAACCTGGAGAAGCTCGCGCTGCCGTCGGCAGCCGAAGTGGTCGAGGCCGCCAAAGCCGTCTGCTACAGGTAGATCATGGCGGGCCCGAAGGAGCAGCCATTGCCACCCGACGTCCTCGCCCGCGACGATGCGGTCGAGATCCTGCGCGTATTCGTGCTGGACGGCGGGCTGTCGATGGCGTTCCAGCGCGCCTTCGAGGAGCCCGACATGTGGGGCCTCCTTCTCGTCGATCTCGCCCGTCACGCGGCGCGCGCCTATGCGCGCGAGAGCGAATACACCGAGGAGGATGCGCTGAGCCGGATCCTCGAGATGTTCCAGGCGGAGATTGAACGGCCGACCGATACGGGCACGACGACACCGCGCGGGAAGGGGCACTGATCGTGGCGATCGAAGCCCATCATTTCGATTTCATGCTGGAGGCGATCCGCGAGGCGGAGGCCTCGATCGCGCAAGGCGGCCTGCCGATCGGCGCCGTGCTGACGCGCGGCAACGAGATCATCGCCCGCGGCCACAACAACCGTGTGCAGGAAAAGAACGTCATCCTCCACGGCGAGATGAGCTGCCTGCGCGAAGCCGGCGTGATCTCGTTCCACGACACCGTCATGTACACCACGCTGTCGCCATGCTCGATGTGTGCTGGCGCACTCGCTCTGTTCAAGGTCCAACTGGTGGTGATTGGGGAATCCGTCACATTCCCGGGCTCCAAGGACATTCTCGACAAGTTCGGCATCTCCTGGATCGACCTTGCCGACGATCGCTCCATCACCATGATGAAGAATTGGCGTTCCATCCCTGCCAACGAACGCCTGTGGCAGGGCGACATCGGCAACTAAACCTGGTCGTCTTCGCTGTCGGAGACGACGTATTGCAAAGTTCTTCTTGAGGTCAGCATGCCCATCAACATCCTGATGCCCGCTCTCTCGCCGACAATGGAGAAGGGCAACCTCGCCAAGTGGCTGAAGAAGGAAGGCGACAAGGTCAAATCCGGCGATGTCATCGCCGAGATCGAGACCGACAAGGCGACCATGGAGGTCGAGGCGATCGACGAAGGCACGATCGCCAAGATCCTCGTGCCCGAGGGCACGCAGGACGTCCCGGTCAACGACGTGATCGCCGTGCTGGCCGGCGAGGGCGAGGACGTGAAGGCGGCTGGTGCCGCCAAGCCCAGCGCCTCGGCCGCACCTCCGAAAGCTGCTGAAGCGCCCGCCGCCGCGCCGGCTCCCGCTGCCGCGCCCAAGGCGGCGCCGTCGCCTGCCGCTGCACCGGCGCCGCAGGCCGCAGCTCCAGCCGCGCAGAGCAACGGCCATGGCGGCCGCGTGTTCTCGTCGCCGCTGGCGCGCCGTCTCGCCAAGGATGCAGGCATCGACGTGTCGATGGTGACGGGCACCGGCCCGCACGGCCGCGTGGTGGCGCGTGACGTCGAGCAGGCCAAGTCCGGCAAGGGCCTGAAGGCGCCTGCCGCTGCGCCGTCCGGGGCGCCCTCGATCGCGCCGACCATGTCGGACAAGCAGATCCTGTCGCTGTTCGAGCCCGGCTCCTACGAGATCGTGCCGCATGACGGCATGCGCCGCACGATCGCGCAGCGCCTGACTGCGTCGATCCAGAACGTCCCGCACTTCTACCTCACCATCGACTGCGACATCGGCAAGTTGCTCGCCGCGCGCGAGGAGATCAATGCGGCTGCTCCCAAGGACAAGGAGAAGAAGCCGCTCTACAAGATCTCGGTCAACGACTTCGTCATCAAGGCGATGGCCGTTGCGCTCCAGAGGATCCCGAACTGCAATGTCAGCTGGACCGAAAGCGGCATGGTCAAGCATCACCATTCCGACGTCGGTGTTGCCGTGGCGATGCCCGGGGGCCTGATCACGCCGATCATCCGCAAAGCCGAGACCAAGACGCTCTCCACCATCTCCAACGAGATGAAGGATTTTGCCGCGCGCGCCCGCTCGCGCAAGCTGAAGCCCGAGGAATACCAGGGCGGCACCACCGCAGTCTCCAACCTCGGCATGTTCGGCATCAGCCACTTCACCGCCGTGATCAACCCGCCGCATGCGACCATTCTCGCGGTCGGCACCAGCGAGGAGCGCCCGGTCGTGCGTGGCGGCAAGATCGAGATCGCGCACATGATGAGCGTGACCTTGTCCTGTGATCACCGCGCCATCGACGGCGCGCTTGGCGCCGAGCTGATCGGCGCGTTCAAGCAGCTGATCGAAAATCCCGTCATGATGATGGTCTGAGATGGCGCATGAGGACGCGCTGGCCCTGGATCTCGATGCTGGTCTCGCTGATCCTCACGCTCAGCCCGCTCGGCCGCGACATCGTTGACTCCGCCTTCTTCGCCGGCGAGGCGCTGTCGCGTAACATCTGGGCGCCGATCGCGCTCACCATCTTCGCCGTCATGGCGGCCGCCATTCTCTCGGAATGGCTGATCAGAACCTACATCCGCAATCGCCGCGCCCGCGGCGCAACGACCGCTTGAGTTGAACGGGAGCCGCCATGGCCGATACATCCTTCGACGTCATCATCATCGGCTCCGGCCCCGGCGGCTATGTCACCGCGATCCGCGCCGCCCAGCTCGGCTTCAAGGTCGCGATCGTCGAGAAGTCCTATCTCGGCGGCATCTGCCTGAACTGGGGCTGCATCCCGACCAAAGCGTTGCTGCGCTCCGCCGAGATCTACCACTACATGCAGCACGCCAAGGATTACGGCCTGTCGGCGGAGAAGGTCTCGTTCGACCCGAAGGCGGTGGTGCAGCGTTCGCGCGGCGTCTCGAAGCGGCTGAATGACGGCGTCGGCTTCCTGATGAAGAAGAACAAGGTCAGCGTGATCTGGGGCGCGGCCTCGATCGACGCGCCCGGTAAGGTCACCGTGAAGAAGTCCGACGTCGAGGGCCCGAAGGGCGCGCTGGGCGAGGGGGCTTACCAGGCCAAGCACATCATTATTGCAACCGGCGCGCGGCCGCGCGTGCTGCCCGGGCTCGAGCCTGACAAGAAGCTGATCTGGACCTATTTTGAAGCGATGGTCCCGGAGAAGATGCCGAAGTCGCTGCTGGTCGTCGGCTCCGGCGCGATCGGCATCGAGTTCGCCTCGTTCTTCCACACCATGGGCTCCGAGGTCACCGTGGTCGAGGTGCTGCCGCAGATCCTGCCCGTCGAGGACGCCGAGATCGCGGGCCTCGCCCGCAAGCGTCTGGAAAAGCAGGGCATCAAGATCATGTCCTCGACCAAGGTCACGAAGCTGGAGAAGAAGGCCGACAGCGTCGTCGCCACCATCGACGACGGCAAGGGCAAGCCCGTCACCACCGAGTTCGAGCGCGTGATCTCGGCGGTCGGCGTCGTCGGTAATATCGAGAATCTCGGCCTGGAAAAGCTCGGTGTGAAGACTGACCGGGGCTGTATCGTGATCGACGGCTACGGCAAGACCAACGTCCCCGGCATCTACGCCATTGGCGATGTCGCCGGTCCCCCGATGCTGGCGCACAAGGCCGAGCATGAAGGCGTGATCTGCGTCGAGGCCATCAAGGGCTTGCATCCGCATCCCATGGACAAGAACCTGATCCCGGGCTGCACCTATTGCCAGCCGCAGGTCGCCTCCGTCGGCCTCACCGAAGCCAAGGCCAAGGAAAGCGGCCGAGAGATCCGCGTCGGCCGTTTCCCCTTCGTCGGCAACGGCAAGGCGATTGCGCTGGGTGAGGATCAGGGCCTGGTCAAGGTGATCTTCGACAAGAAGACCGGTCAGCTCCTCGGCGCCCACATGGTCGGTGCTGAAGTCACCGAGCTGATCCAGGGCTACGTCGTCGCGATGAACCTGGAGACGACCGAAGAAGAGCTGATGCACACGGTGTTCCCGCATCCGACCCTGTCGGAGATGATGAAGGAAGCCGTGCTCGATGCGTATGGAAGGGTTTTGAATATTTGAGGATTGGACGGCGGCGCCGTGCCCGATCCGTCATCCTGAGGTGCGAGCAAAGCGAGCCTCGAAGGGTGAACGGCCGAGATGCAGCAGCCGGGCTCGTCGCCCTTCGAGGCCTCCGCTTCGCTCCGGCACCTCAGGGTGACGAGTTCAATAGCAACCAAGCAGAACAACAAGAGGGGTCAACCCATGCACGATAACGACAACCTGACCATCGAACGCCCGACCTTCGTCACGCACCTGGAATGCGCGATGGAGGGCGATCATTACGCTGCCGACCAGGTCCACAATCTCTCCAAGGCCGGCAAGCCGCTTTTGGTGCGCTACGACCTCGCGGGCGTGAAGAAGGCGCTGACCAAGGACGCGCTTGCCCAGCGTCCTGGCGACATGTGGCGCTACCGCGAGCTCTTGCCTGTGCGCAAATGCAAGGACATCGTCTCGCTCGGCGAGGTCACGACGCCGCTGATCCGGCTGCCGAAGCTCGGCGCCAAGCTCGGCGGCGGCGAGATTATCGTCAAGGACGAGGGACGCCTGCCGACCGGCTCGTTCAAGGCGCGGGGCCTCGTGATGGCGGTGTCGATGGGCAAGGCGCTCGGCATCAAACACATGGCGATGCCGACCAACGGCAATGCCGGCGCGGCGCTCGCAGCTTACGCCACGTCGTGCGGCATCAAGACCACGATCTTTTGCCCGGCGGACACGCCGGAAGTGAACGTCAGCGAGATCGAGCTTCAGGGCGCGACCGTCTATCGCGTCAACGGCTATATCGACGATTGCGGCAAGATCGTCGGCGAAGGCAAGGCAAAAGTCGGCTGGTTCGACACGTCCACGCTCAAGGAGCCGTACCGCATCGAGGGCAAGAAGACGATGGGCCTGGAGCTCGCCGAGCAGCTCGGCTGGGAGGTGCCCGACGTGATCTTCTATCCGACCGGCGGCGGCACCGGCCTGATCGGCATGTGGAAGGCTTTCGACGAGCTGGAGAAGATCGGGTTCATCGGCTCCAAGCGCCCGCGTATGGTCGCGGTGCAGGCGTCGGGCTGCGCGCCGATGGTGCGGGCCTATGATGCCGGCACCGAGCATGCGACGCGCTGGGAGGACGCCCACACGATCGCGTCCGGCATTCGCGTGCCGCAGGCGATCGGCGATTTCCTGATCCTGCGCGCGGTGCGCGAGAGCAAGGGTTTTGCCATCGCGGTCGACGACGACAAGATCTCGGCGGCGCTGAACGAGGTCGCACGCGAGGAGGGGCTGCTGCTGTGCCCCGAGGGCGCCGCCACCTACGCCGCCTACAAGGACAGCCTTGCCGACGGCCGCGTCAGCAAGACCGACCGCGTGATGCTCTTCAACTGCGCGACGGGCCTGAAGTACCCGCTGCCGCCGGTGACCCGCACGCTCGATCGCCACAAGCCGATCGACTACACGCAGTTCTAGGCACGACCAGACCGCCGGAGCGCGATGGTCGCGCTCTGGCGCGTCATTTCGTCTCTTCACGACCGATCCCTCTTCCCGTACGCGGGAGGGCACAAAAAACAACAAAGACATCGCTGGGGAGAAGACAATGAAGAAGGCCATCTGGGCTGGGCTGTTCGGTATTCTCGCTGTGACCGGCGCCGCGCGCGCCGACGACTATCCCTCGCATCCCATCACCGTCATCGTTCCCTTCGCGGCCGGCGGGCCGTCGGATGCGATGGCGCGCGTGCTCGCCGAGCGCATGCGGGTGACGCTCGGCCAGCCGCTGGTGATCGAGAATGTCACCGGCGCGGGCGGTTCGATCGGCGTCGGGCGCGCCGTCCAATCGGCGCCGGACGGCTACACGATCTCCTTCGGCCATCTCGGCACCCATGTTGCCAACGGCGCCGTCTACAAGCTCAAATATGACCTCGTTGCCGATCTCGAGCCGGTGGTGCTGCTGCCGAGCAATCCGATGATCGTCGTCAGCAAGAACGCGGTGCCCGCGACCTCGTTGAAGGAGCTCATCGAGTGGCTGAAGTCGCGGCCGTCGCCGCCGACCGCCGGCACCGCCGGCGCGGGCTCCGGCAGCCATATCGCCGGTGTCTATTTCGAGAGCGTCAGCGGCATCAAGCTGCAATATGTGCCGTATCGCGGCACGGCGCCCGCGCTGAACGATCTCATCGCCGGCCAGATCGACGTCATCATCGATCAGACCTCCAACTCCATCAACCAGGTCCGCGCCGGCACGATCCGCGCCTATGCCATCACCGACGACAAGCGGCTCTCGTCGGCGCCGGACATTCCGACGGCAGCCGAGGCGGGACTGAAAGGCTTCAACATGACGTTGTGGTCGGGCCTGTGGGTGCCGAAGGGCACGCCGAAGGAGATCGTCACCAAGCTCAATGCGGCCGCCGTGGAAGCGCTGAACGATCCCGCCGTGAAGAAGCAGCTCGAAAGCCAGGGCCTCGAGATGACGCCCAAGGATCAGCTCACGCCCGAAGCGCTCGGCGCGCGCCAGAAGGCGGAAATCGCAAAATGGTGGCCGATTATCAAGGCCGCCGACATCAAGGTGGATTGAGGCGGATTGCCTTTTCGGATGCGGCCACAACGTCAAGTGGCCGCACCCTGTGGAACAATCAGGTTCACGCGGCGCCGCGTTACGTCTTGGCTTCGCTGTGCTTCGACAGGGCCGTCTCCAGACAATTGATCAGAGCCGGCGTGGAAAACGGCTTCGCGAGAAAGCAGATGGCGCCAGCTTTCAGCGCGCGGTCGCGCACGGCATCGTCGGGAAAGGCGGTCATGAAGATAAACGGCGTGCGGTGACCGAGGCCGCGCATATGCATCAGGAGATCAACGCCGCTCATGACCGACATCTGCACATCCGCGATCACGCAGGACGTCGTCCTCAGTTCGGCCGACTGGAGAAATTCGAGAGCGGAGCCAAAGATGTAGACGGTGTATCCCCGCGACGTCAGCAGATTGTTGGTCGCAAGGCGGACGGATGGATCATCGTCAATGACGGAAATGACCGAAGGGACTGACAAGATGATCGCTCCTGATCGGGGAGCGGCCGCGCGCGGCGCAGCCGCCCATCGGAAAATGGGCCCCCGGAGCGACCTTGGAAAGCATACTTAGGTTTGCACCTTTCCCCCCGGGCGTGGAATTCCGAGCACCTCGGTCATTCTGACGAGATCGGCCAATGACTTCGCACCCATTTTCCGCATGATCTGCCCGCGATAGATCTTGACGGTAATCTCAGCCAATCCAAGCTCGGCAGCGACTTGCTTGTTCATCAGGCCGGACGCAACCAGGGCGAGAATGTCGCGTTGACGCGGCGTCAGGCCTTCGAAGCGAGTCCGCACGCTCGACACCGACTTCTCGGCATCGCGCCGCTTGCGATCGCGTTCGATCGCAGCCTGGACCGCGTCCAGCATGTCCTGGTCGCGCACCGGCTTGGTCAGAAAATCGATGGCGCCACTCTTCATGGCCCGGACGGTCATGGGGATATCGCCATGACCGGTGATGAAGATGATAGGCGTGCGAATGTCGGCCTTCACGAGGTCCGCCTGGAGGTCGAAGCCGCTCGAGCCGGGCAGGCGGATGTCGAGCACGAGGCAACTGGGGACCACCGGCGGCTTGGCTTCCATGACCTCCGCCGCCGAGCCGAAGGCCTCCACCCTGAGGCCGACCGATTGGAAGAGATTGGTGAGCGCCCGCCGCATCGACGGATCGTCATCGACGATCAGGACGATCGGATCATCGGCCCCCGCCTGTGCCTGCGCCTGCGTTGGCTTGGCGTGGTCGGTCACGACGCGGCCTCGTGTGGGAAGGGCAGGGCAATCTGGAATGTTGCACCGCTTCCCTCATTTGGGAATGCCGAAAGCCGGCCCGCGTGAGCCTCGATGATCGATCGGCAGATCGATAGTCCCATCCCCAGGCCGCTCGACTTTGTGGTGAAGAACGGCATGAACATGCGGTCTGTCACGTCGCTGTCAAGGCCGAGACCGCGATCCGTCACGGTAAGAAGCAGGTGCTCGTCGCCGTCTCGACTGGAGCGAATTGCCAGCTCGCGCGGGAGCTCGACATTGGCTTGCATGGCTTCGATCCCGTTCATGACGAGGTTGATCAGCACCTGCTGGAGCTGGATCCGATCGCCGCAAATGTTGGGCAGGCCCGACGACAACTCCATCCGCACCGACACGGCATGGGTAGCGAGCTCGCGCCGAACGAGGGCCATCACCTCCCTCACGACCTGATTGATGTCGACTGGGACCATCTCGATTTCGGTCTTTTTCGCGAGCGCCCGGATCCGGCGGATCACCTCGCTGGCCCGATTGGCGTCCTCGACGATCCACTCGACGGAACGGCGCGCAGCGTCGAGATCGGCCGGGTCGCGGCCGAGCCAACCGATACAGGCGTCGGCATTGGAAATGACGGCGGCGAGCGGCTGATTGATTTCGTGGGCAATCGAGGCGGTGAGCTCGCCGAGCGTCGTGATGCGCGTGACATGCGCGAGCTCGGCTTGCGCTTTGCGCAGGGCATCTTCGGCCTGCTCGGTGCGGATCGCCGCTGTCACATCGCTGCTGACGCCACGATAGCCGAGGAAGTTACCATTCTCGTCATGGAAGGGCTTGCCGCTGGTACGCACGTAAATCTGAGATCCGTTGCGATCCCTGCTGCGGTAAACCAGGTCGCGGAACGGAAGGTGGGCATCGAGCGCCGCGCGATGCTGCTCCCATTTCTCGGGCTCGAACTCGGCATCGGGCGGAATGTCCCAACGGGTCAGCCCGATCAAGCCGGTCGGCACCGGACTGGCCGTGTCGGCGTGTTCCGATATCCGGGTGATGCGGTGATCCGGCCCAGTCTCCCAAAACCAGTCCGATGCGGTTTCGGCATAGTCGCGGAAGCGCTGCTCGGATTGCTTGAGCTCGTCAAAGGCCTTTTGCAGCGCTTCTTTTGCGGCGAACTGCTCGGTGACGTCCACGTGCGTGCCGATGATTTCCATCACATCGCCATCGCCGCCTTTGACAGGATGTCCCTCCGTATGGACACGTCGTATCGAACCGTCCGGACGCGCAATCCGAAAGTCGATTTCGAAGGGCTCCCCTTGGTGGATTGCGCGACGTTCCACGTCGGCAATTCGTCGAAAGTCATCGGCGAGGATCCGTTGCTGGAAAGCCCGCGCCGGGACATCGATCTGGTCCGGCTCAAATCCGAACAGGCGGTAGAGTTCAGCCGATCGGTAGGCAAACTCCTGACGACGCACGTCCCAGGCCCAGCTGCTCGTATGGCTGAGGCGCTGGGCTTCGGCCAGATAGGCCTCACTGCGGCGCAGCCTCTTCTCTGTTTCCTTTGCAATCGTGACATCGGTGACAGCGCCGGCGAACTCGATGCGCCCGGATGCACGTCTCACCGCGCGTGCCACGGAATGGAGATATTTGATGGATCCATCCGGCATCAACAGGCGATATTCATGGTCGAAATCCTCCGCCTCGCGGAAGGCTCGATCAAGAGTCTTGCGGACCGCATCGCGGTCCTCCGGATGGATGCGCTGAAACACGAAGCCCAGGTTCGGCTGCATGGCCGGGTCACATTGGAAAATGCGAAAGGTTTCCCTCGACCAGAAGATCTCGTCGGTCGCGGGGCTCAAGCCGAAGCTGCCCGTGCGGCTCAGTTCCTGAGCCTGGGCGAGGTAGGCCTCGCTCTGCCGCAGCGCATCCTCCGCCTCCTTACGCTGGGTGATGTTTTCGCAGGCGACCAGCACGACTGGCGTGCCGTCGCCGCGCAGCATCGCCTTGGCGTTTTCACGGACCCAGAGAACCGAGCCGTCCTTGCGGATCTTGCGAATCTCCCAGGTATGCGACTGGTCCACGGTTTCCAGGCACAGCCCTACGCATTGACGGACAAAATCGCGGTCTTCCTCGAAAAAGACGTTCAGCACGGATTGGCCGGTCAACTCGGCCGCCGTGTAGCCCAATTGTGCGGCGCCAAACGTGTTCACGTTGAGCACCGTCCCGGCCGGATCGACCATGAAGTACATGACCGGATTGTGCTCGAACACCTCGTGCCACTGCTTCACGGCGTCGCGTAGATCGATGATGTCCTGTCGCGAGTCATCACCGACCGCGGGACTGTCCTTCTCGCCGGTGCCGAAAGATCGAAGCGCCGCGAGGCCGCCGAGCAGCAATTGTGCGGCCGAATTTCCAAATTTCGCGATTTGGCCAGGCATCATCGCGGGCGTCCCGGCTCGCAGGGGTCGAAGCAAGTAGAGCACTTTGCAACCAGGGGAGCAATTCCCTCCGACCAAAGTAGAACTTCGCGCCGAAACTCGCGGCAGCCGTGCAGCCTTCCGGCCTTGCGCCGTCTCGTTGCGAAGGTGCGGCGAAGGCCCGGAAAACTACGGGACAAACCTACGTATAGCTCGCGCATCCCAAGTCATAGCGCACATTTACCTCCGTACAATTGAGTCGTCCGTTGCATGCGGACTAGTCTCACAACCATCGAAGGGACGCGATGTGCAAGGCCACAAGCCGGCGATTGGCTCGATGTGCTGCTGATAGCTCCGCGTCCATTGCCCGACCTGCCGCACGCTTGGCTGGTCGCGATTGAGAGGCCGCATTTCAGTAACGAGCGTGGATGGTCGGGCGTCAGCGTACGCGCGAAGCCACGACCATGAGAGCCGGGAGGAGAGCATGATGTGCGATACGCCTGAACACTCCGAGCGTGGCCCTGCTGCAAAGGCCTGCGCTGTCTGTAGCGGCAAGTTTGGCCTGATCCGATATTATTCGTGGCGAGCGCCGCTGTGCTCCAGAAAATGTCTCGATCGCTTCAGGGCGCGCCGCGAACGCGACCGCCGATGGTTGTTTCGATTTCAGGCGGCATGAGGATTAGCCCTTCGATCGGCTCCATTCGGCAATTCTGAACCGGAGGCTGCGTGCTGAACCGTGCTTGCAAGCTCCTCTTGATGATCGCGCTGCCGCTTCCGTTGGTAACGGGGGTGAAGGCCGACGAGCTCGGACAGGATGGTGCACATCGTCATCATCCGCTCCAGGATCAGCTCCTGCACGAGAAGTTCTATTCCAGCTGGCACATGCCCGATAATCCTGTGCTCAGCTGCTGCAACAGTGCGGATTGCTACCCGACCGAGGTGCGATACGTCGACGGCCGGATCTACGCGCGGCGCCGGGAAGACGGGAAGTACATCCTCATTCCATCCCAGAAGGTCGAGCGAAACAGGGACAATCCCGACGGCCGCAACCATCTTTGCGCGCCGCCGCCGTCCGCCTCTCTTGTCGACACGGTCTACTGCTTCGCGTTGGGAGGTGCCACGTGAGATTCATATTGGTGAACGGCAGGACCCCTTTCCGCAAGACATTCTGTCTATGGTGCTGCGAGGAGATCAGCGGCGGCTATCTGCGCGACGCGAAGACGCTGCTGCCCTATTGCGGCTACGAGTGTTACGCGCTCCATCATGAAGCGGCGCCGTTGATCGAGAGGCGAGCGCAAGCGGCGTCTTGAGCTGACGGGTGGGCGAGGCGCATCGGCCGATGCGACTGCTGGCAGGGGAGGACAGAACGTTGAAATTCATGCTCGTCAACCAGGACCAACCGCATCATGGCGTCTCCTGCAGCGCGTGCGCCCGGCCGCTGGGCTCGAGCTACGTCCGGCATGTGTCCACGCAACGGCAGTACTGCGAGTATGATTGCTACCGCAGATATCAGCAGACGAGCATGGAAGCGCTCTGGCCTTACCGCAGTTCGCTCGAGATGGTTACGGTGTTGGCGGCCATTTCGAGCTGGAGTTGGATGATGCAATTCGGCGCGCTCTCGGGCGCGCTGACGGAAGCATTTCTGCGCGCGCACGAACCTTCTGACCACGGAAGGAGGTGACGGCTAGCCTAACGATGCGGGCCGCGCAGAGTCGGCGGCCGCAGTCACTGCATCCAGCTTCGCGCCGCGTCCAGCCCCGGCGTTGCGAAGCTAGGGCGCGGCGGCTGCGGCCGCTGCCGTGGGTGCCGCGCTGACTTCGTGCGTCGTGACGCGTTGCTCGGACTTCGCCGTGGCCGTGCCGCTGCCCTCGAACCGGGCGCGGTAGACCAGCACATTCTCCATCACGCGCTGGACGTAGTTGCGTGTCTCCGACAGCGGGATGCGCTCGACCCAGTCGACCGGATCGACCTTGGGGTCGCGCGGGTCGCCGCGCGCCTGCACCCATTCGCGCACCCGGCCGCGGCCGGCATTGTAGCCCGCGAAGGTCATGATCTGGTCGCCGCGATATTCCGACAGCAGCGCGCTGAGCTCGGCCGCGCCCATCTGCGTGTTGTAGACGGGATCGGACACCATCCTGTCCCAGTCATAGGTCAGGCCAAAGCGCTTTGCGGTATCGCGGCCCGCCTCCGGCGTCACCTGCATGAGGCCGACCGCGTTGGCGGGTGACTTGTCGCGCTGGTCGAACGAGCTTTCGGTGCGCGCCACCGAATAGATCACGCTGGTCTCGATCGCGGGCGCGACCTGCTTGTGCTCGGGAATGCCGATGGTCGGGAAGGCGTAATGGTCGAGCGCAAGCCCGCGGGCCAGCGCCGACTTGCCGACCTCCAGCATCACGCGCGCATCGTTGCGCCGGCCGGCGAGCTCGCCGAGCGCTTCCAGGGCTGCGACGTCGGTGCTCTCCTTGGCAAAATCCTCGGCGTAATAGAACACCATGTCGCGCTCGCCGATGCCGTAGAGCATCTCGGCGGCGCGGACGCGCTCGTCCGCGGGCTGCGTGTCGGCCGCGGCCAGCACGGGCGAGGGCGGGCGCAGCTCGATCCCGTCGACGCCGAGCCTGGCGCGTGCGAGCTGGCCGTAATAGGCGGTCGGATAGCGCGCCGCCGCCTGATAGCTCATGCGGGCATCCGCCGTCGCCCCCATCGCCTCGGCCGCGCGGCCGCGCCAGTAATGCGCACGCGACAGCGCGATCGGATTGGCCGAGCCTTCGTCGATCGCGGCGAAATGCACCATGGCCGCCTTGGGATCGTTGAGATAGCGCAGCGCAATCCAGCCGCACATGAAGTGGTAGTCGACGCGATAGACTTCCATCACGGGCACCGCCGCCGCGCGCACCACGTCGTAGGCGGTCTTGAACTTGCCCTGGTCGAGAAGCTTTCGCGCGAGCAGGCGCCGCTCGCGCCACCAGGCATCGGTGTCCTGGGCCGCCATCGTGTCGGGCGCGGCGGCCAGGATCACCTCGGCAGCGTCGTCGATGCGGTCGTTCTGGAGATGCCACTGCGCGCGGCACAGGACATAGCCGAGATCGCGGCGTGCTTCGGTCGAGACGTCCTCAAGATAATCCTTGGCCTTGTTGGCCTTGCCGGTGACGGCCGAGCAGGCCTTGACGATCGCGAGCGCGTCTTCGCCGATCCGCTTGGCCGCGCGCCTTGCACCGGCGTAGTCCTTGGCGCCGAGGCGCTTGTCCATGCGGGCGCGATGATCGTCAGCGGTCAGGAGATCGCGGAACGCCTCGTAGGAATCCTCCTCGCTGCGCTCGGACAATTCGTCCGTGCGCCAGGCCTCGCGCACCAGGCGCGTAGCCCTGTCATTGTCGCCTTCACCCAGGAGCACGCGGGCGAGCGCGAACTTGCCCTTGGCGCTGGTCGGCCGGTCCATCGTGAACTTGTGCACGGCCGCCGCGTCGCTCTTCTCCTGCCACAGCCGCGCTTCGGCGCGGCGGCGGAGCAGGGCGCTGCTCGGCCAGTCCGGATTGGCGGCGAGGAAGGCGGCATAGCGCTTGAAAGGTGCCGTGCTCTCGGAATGGCGGAGCATGAACCAGTCGGCGAGCTTCTGTCCGGCCGGATCGGCAATGCGGTCGCGCGCGGCGCTCGCATCGTCGGTCTTGCCCTTGCGCGCGAGATCGATGGCGTCCTTCAGCGCGGCTAGGTCGCCGGTGAGCGGCGGCGGCGCCGGCTTGTCCGAGGGCTCGTCGTCCTTCTTCGACTTGCGCTTGGCCTCGGCGTGCTTGCCATGGCGCGACTTGACCGCAACATGGCGCTGCTTGCCGCCGGCTTTCGTCTCATGCGTTTTCTTTGACGCCGACGATTTGTGACTGCTCTTCGCTGCCAGCTCGGCAGGAAGAAGGGCCAATGCGGCCACGGCAACGACACACGCGAGCGAGCGTAGGCACTGGTTCATTCGATGGTCCCCCTGCGAAACCACTACAAACCAAGGTCCGCGACGACATGCGGCTTGAGAATCAAAGACGACACCCAAAACGATGCCACGACATCGTTTCGCAGTCCTCACGCTCCTTCAACAATGCGGCAAAATACCGATGGGAACTCGGGAACTTCCGAAATGGCGGAAAGGGCAATGCCTTCAACCTTTGTTAACGAATAGGGCTCGCGCGACGGTTGCGCACGGTCAGGGGCGTCGCACGGGCCAGATTGCGCGTGTTCCCGCCGCCAAAACCGGTGTATTGAGTTCCCAACCGGTCCTTTCAGCTCTTACCCCCACCGCTCATGCCACTTTTCAACCAGTCGATCAGGCGCAAGATCGTCGGGATCGCCCTCGGATTGATCGTCCTGATGCTGGTCACCGCGATTCTTTCGATGGTGATGTCGAGCCAGGTCGGCGTCCTGCTCGACGAGCTGACCGATCGCTACATTCCGGCCTACGGCCATCTGGCGCGCGCCAACATCCGCTCGCTGGAGCGCTCGGTGGCGCTGCGGCGGATGGTCATGATGAAGATGCAGGCACCCTCGGAGGAGGAGGCCTATGCGGCGCGCCTGCGCGAATTCGAGGAGGCCGATCGGAAGATCGACGAGGAAGGCGAGGCCGCGCGCACGCACATCAACGCGATCATCGACGACAAGAGGACGCCTTCCGACAATGCCGGGCTGGCGCGGATCGAGACCCGCATCGAAACCGCTCTCACCGAGCTGCGTCACGACATGAATGAGGACCACGCAAAACTCCTCAAGCAGGTCGAAGGCAAGCAGATGACGGAGGCGCGCGGGACCCTTGAGCATCTCGACACCATACGCGACCAGTTCAACCAGAAGATCGACGCGATCCGCGCCGACATGCTGAAGCAGGTCTTCGCCAGTACGGCGACAGTGATCGGTCGCCAGCGCCAGGCGATGATCATTTCGGGCATCGTCACCATCCTCGCGGCGGTGGTCGGATTTGCTTTCGCGCTCCTCGTCTCCAGTGGCATCACGCGACCGGTGCGGCTGTTGCTCGCCGGCACCCGCGAGGTCGAGGCGGGTCGCTTCGACAAGACCATCACGGTCTCGACCCAGGACGAGATCGGCGAACTCGCCGCCGCCTTCAATCGCATGATCGAGCAGCTGCGGCACAACGAGCGGATCCGTGAGACCTTTGGCCGCTATATCGATCCCAAGGTGGCGCAGGGGCTGATCGACCGCCCGGAGGTCGCCATCGACGGCCAGCGCCGGGTGATGACGATCATGTTCTCCGACATGAGCGGCTTCACCTCGATGAGCGAGGGCATGACCCCGCGTGGCCTCGTCAAGGTGATGAACCACTATTTCACGGTGATGTCCGCGCCGATCCGGAGCCATCGCGGCGTCATCGATAAATATATCGGCGATGCCATCATGGCCTATTGGGGCCCTCCCTTCATTGAGGAGGACGAGCCGGCGCTGTTCGCCTGCTACGCCGCCATCGACATGGCCGATGAGGTGCCGGCGTTGCAGAAGCAATTGCCTGACCTGCTCGGCATCCGCGCCATGCCAGGCCCTTGCGATCTGCGCATCGGGATTGCCACCGGCGAGGTCCTGACCGGCAGCATCGGCTCCGAGCTGATGATGAGCTTCACCGTGATGGGCGATGCCGTGAACCTCGCTTCGCGGCTCGAACTGGTCAACAAGATCTACGGCACGCGGATCCTGATCGCGCAGGCCACGGCGGACGCGATCGGCTCGAACCTCGAGCTGCGCGAGATCGATCGTCTGGCGGTGGCCGGCCAAAGCGCATCGCAGGCCATTTTCGAGGTGATGAGCAAGGCGCACGGGCTCAGCGTCCCGCAGGAGAGCCTGCGCGCACGCTACGCCGAAGGCCTCGCCGCCTACCGCGCGCAGCGCTTCGACGAGGCTCGCGCCGCGTTCAATGCAGCGCTCGAAGCCGTGCCCGGCGACGGTCCCTCGCGCACGCTGCTCGGCCGCATCGCGCAGTTCGAAGCCAATCCGCCGGACGCCAATTGGGACGGCGCCTGGCGGCTGGAGCAGAAATAGCCGTCCTTGCCGGGCTTGCACCGCCCTTGCTGGAAAAAACGTTTCTACTCGATAACGATGTTCGCCGTGACCTATTTCTCAGGCTTAGGTTTGACGTCCCTTGTGGCGTTTGATGGGGACACGCCGATGACAGAACTTCATGACAGGCTGGAACGGTTCGAGACGCTCACCGCCGAATGCGAGCTGATTGCCAAGCTCGCCACCGACAGCACCAAGCGCGAGTTCTATCTGAGACTCTCGGAGCAGTACCGTCAGCTGGCGGTGGATATGCGGAAGGCGATCGCGACCAAGGCCGCGGCCTGACGCCACCTGCAATCCGTTCTTAATGTTTGGCGCGCATCCTTCGGGATGCGAGCGTCGCGATCATGATTGCTCGCATTGGGAATGCCGAGGTCCGTTGCGGTGCAGCGCATCTCGCTGACGTCGCTTTGCCGCTCCTCACCAGGGCAATCCCATGCGCCTTCTCGCAGTCCTCATCTTCGCGCTCATGACGGCCGCCTGCAACCAGGAGCAGGACATCACCGGCTCGACCCCGGTCTGTGCGATGCGGAGCTACACGTCCTACAATCCCCGCGACATGAACCAGTGCGTTGCCGCCTGCAAGGCGTGCGACCACGGCAACACCGTCACCTGCACCACGTCATGCACCCTCAAGGGCGCGCACTGAGCGGCGGCGCTGCCTGAAGCTGAGGAGCAGACGGTGCTCGGGCACCGGAACGATTCACATGGGTTAGTCATTGAAGGGGCAGGCAGGACGCGGAGTCCTATGGAATGGGTATGCTCGATCCCGGTCGGTTCCTGGTGTCGTGCTCGCATTGCGATGCATGGCCGATGGCGGCCAACGTCAAACGTTCGAGCTGGTCGGCGTCGCCGCACGAGGTCCGCTTCGTATGCCCGCGCTGTCGCCGCGAGGAGATCGCCATCATCTCGGCCTCCGGTGAACTGACCCCGATCCGGCGCATCGACGCTCCGCTGCGCGACGTCACCGCGGCCTGGGCTCAGGCCCAGCGGCCAAGAGGGCGGGCGTAGCCCGCCCGTCACAGGACCAAGAGATCGGGCGTAGTCGGCTCTGCGCAACGCCTTGCGCGGTCCGTTTTTTGGAACCCGGCCTACGCCGACGCGTTTCCGCTCCGACATCAACGCATCGAGGCCCTGCGAATGATCAGCGAGCATTTCGACACCCGCACCCGGATCAACATGAAGCTGGCGCTGGATCGGGTCTGCCGCAATCGCCCGGTCGGCGAGGACCATTGCTTTCGCAGGTCCGTTGCCGAGAACATCATCCGCTGCGCGCTCACAGGCCGCACCGGCATCGGCCAGCTCGTCGATGCCGGCGAGCGGGCGATGATCAGGACGCGTTCGGAGCGGGAGCCGGCCTGATTGCGCCGGCTCAATCTCCGGTGCGGCGCTCTGACCGTGATGCAACCGGCCGATTGACTCTTCGCTTGCCCGCCCCGTAGATTGGCTGGTGACGGTTCTCCTCACGGAGATCAAAAGGGAACGTGGTGCGAGGTTTTCCCGATACCGGGATATTCTCAACGCCACGGCTGCCCCCGCAACTGTAAGCGGCGAATCTTTCGTCATATGCCACTGGGAATCTCGGTCCTGGGAAGGCGACGTAAGGTAACGACCCGCGAGCCAGGAGACCTGCCGTCAGCCGTGGTCACACGCGAAGATGTCGGTCGGGGAGTACAGACATTAGCTTCACCGGAGCAATCGAACGCTCCGCCGTGAAACCTCGTTCGCTGTGACGTGCCACTGACGTCATACCGAGGTTACAAGAGTGTCCCGTATTGTCTTTGCCGCCAGGCGCTTCCGCGCCGGCGTTGTCGCGTTCGTTTCCCTGTATTCGCTCGATCTGTCCATTGCCCAGGCCCAGCAGTCGGCATCGCCCGATCTGCTGCCGCCGGTCGAGGTCGCGCCGACCGAGCGTGCGGCCAAGCCGCGAGCCGCGCGGCCTGCGCCCGACCAGCCCGAGCAGCGGCGCGTCGCTCGGCTGCCGAAGCCCGAGCTGGTGCCGGCGTCGCCCCCGGTTGCCGGGGTATCCGCGGCCAACCTGTTTCCGACGGTCGTCGTCAGTCCGACGGGCGTTGTCACTCCGACCAATCTGGTTGCGAGCTCGGTGACGGTTCTGACCGCCAGAGACATGGAGCGCGATCAGCGCCGGACCGCACCCGATGCGCTGAGCGCGGTTCCTGGCCTGAACCTCGTGCAGACCGGCGGTCCGGGTGGACAGACGTCGATCTTCATGCGCGGAACGAATTCCAACCACACCAAGGTCCTGATCGACGGCATCGATGTCAGCGATCCCAGCAACCCGAACCGTTCGTTTGATTTCGGCCAGTTGCTCACCTCCGACATTCAGCAGATCGAAGTCCTGCGCGGTCCGCAGGGCGGTCTCTACGGCGCAGACGCGCTGGGTGGCGTGATCTCCATCGTGACGAAGAAGGGCGACGGTCCCGCCCGCGCCACCGGCTCGGTCGAGGGAGGCTCGTTCGGAACGTTCAATCAAACTGCAGGTCTGAGCGGTTCACAGGACCACTTCAACTATGCCTTCAACGTCGCGCATTTCCACGCGAACGACGTGCCGGTGACGCCGGTCGAATTGCTGCCGCCGGGGCAGAAGGCGATCGGCAACTATTACGACAACATGACCTATTCGACGAAGCTTGGCGTCGAATTGAGCGAAAACCTGACGCTCAATAGCGTGGCGCGGTACACCGACGCCACCCTGCGCTTTACCGGAGACACCTTCGATCCCGTCACATCCGCGAGCTTTCCCGCGGCCGCGCAAAGCACGCAGACGGTGCACCAGCTCTTCACGCGCGGGGAGGCGGTCTGGTCCGCTCTCGACGACCGGATGAAAAGCTATTTCGGCGTCAACTACACCAATCACTGGAACTACAACATCTCGCCCGGCGACGCGATGGCCACGATCACGACCGGCGACCGCGTCAAGTATGATTGGCACACCACGACCCAGCTCGCGCCCAACAACAATGTCATCATTGGCGCGGAGCATGAGACCGAAACACTGCAAACGGCGACGGTTTCGGCGC
Organism: Bradyrhizobium sp. MI1.7; assembly: GCF_055811795.1. Lineage (NCBI taxonomy): Bacteria > Pseudomonadati > Pseudomonadota > Alphaproteobacteria > Hyphomicrobiales > Nitrobacteraceae > Bradyrhizobium > Bradyrhizobium sp. MI1.7. Next base: position 186,662 of record NZ_JBVVPO010000003.1, on the reverse strand, counting down.
AAAACGTCAACAAGGCCGGATATATGGAGCTGCAGTCCCAGTTCCGGGATCGCATCTTCTTCACGGCCAATGTCCGGCAGGACGACAACGAGCGGTTTGGAGAGCATCCGACCTTTCGTCTGGCGTCTGCCGTGATCGTGCCGGTCACGGATACGAAGTTCAAGGGAAGCTACGGCACGGGGTTCAAGGCGCCGACGCTCAACCAGCTTTACGTCAGCTTTCCCGCGTTCTTCTTCTTTGCAAATCCCAACCTCAGGCCCGAGGAAAGCGTCGGATACGACGCCGGCTTCGAGCAACCCTTGTTTGGCGATCGTGTCCGCTTCGGGTCGACCTACTTCCGTAACAACATTACCGACCTGATCCAGAGCACGTTCGATCCCGTGACGTTCACGAGCACCAGCACCAATATCGGCAAGGCGATCACGGAGGGCACGGAGAGCTTCGTCGCGGCTGCGATCACCGACCGGCTTCGCGTTCGTGCCGACTACACTTTTACCCGCGCAGTGGATGCAACGGCGGGACTGGAGCTGCTGAGGCGTCCGAAGGAGAAGTGGAGCGCAAATGTCATCTGGAATCCGATCGACCCGCTCACATTGTCCGCAACCGTGTTGCACGTCGGGAGTTTCGTCGATGGCAACCGCGACTTCAGCATTCCGCGTCTGCTGGCTCCGGCCTACACCGTCGTCAATGTGGCGGCCGAATATCTGGTCACCGACCAGGTGAAGGTGTTTGGCCGGGTCGATAATCTCGCCAATGTGCACTATCAAAATCCGACCGGCTTTCTGCAGCCGGGACTGGGCGTCTATGGCGGCATTCGGCTGGCGAATTACGACGTCAGATAGCGAGAGAGAGAGAGAGAGAGAGAGAGAGAGAGAGAGAGAGAAGCCTCATGACGACGGCCGATCCGCTCATGGACCTGATCGCAAGCCAGCTTGCCGACGCTGAGGCCGGCTGGAGCGTCGGCACGTTCGGTGCCATTGCCGAGTTCACACGCGAGCCCGGTGAGGCCCTCGATATGGAGCAGTCTCGCAACGGGATCAGCGCCGTGACGCAGAAGGGTGGGATACGCGTTGTCTCCCACCCGGATCTGCGCCTGATCGCATCGGAATCGCCGACCACGGAGAGCTGGAGCCACCGCATCGCGCTGTGTCTTCCGCATGAAGCCAGCGCCATGAGTGGTCGTACCGTGCTGACCGAGCTCGGTCCGGATGTCGAGGCGCTCCTGACGAGGGATCGCAGCGGCATCCTGTTCGACCTTGGTCTCGGAACGTTGCAGATCGACGCCTGCATCCGCGTCAGCGATGCCGATGCCGTCGCCGCGCTCAGGAGCCGCACGGGCCAATCCGTGTTCGCGCCCGAAAGCGACGCCATGCGGATCATTCTGGCCGCCAATCCGCACCGCGTCTTCATCAGCCGCATCGGGCGCGCCGAGGTATTCCAGCCGATCCCGCCGCCGGGTGGGCGAAGCCCTGACGGCCCGCACACCCACGTCCTGCCAAAGCTGCTCGCGCATCGCCGCACCCATGCCGCCACCGAGCCGCTGCCTGAGGGGTGGATCCCCTGCGCGCATCTCTATCCGGCCCATCCGCTCCGCGATCAGCTCGGCCGCAAGCGCGCTTTTCGGCCGGATCATCACGCAGCCTTCCAGGCGCTGCTCGAGCTCTATGGGCTGCCGGAGCTAACGGTGTGCAAGAGGGCCGTGGTCGACGCGGTCGCGAAGGGGCGGGGACCTGAGATGGCGACGCTTCCGCCCGATCGCACAGCGCGCGCCACCGTTCGCGTGGCCTTGCGCCAATTGGCGGCCAAGGAGCCGCACACGGCGGCACTCGCCGCCTGGCTTGCCGCCTACGACCGGCGCGATCCAGCCGAGACTGAAGATCCCATGGAGGCTCTTCACTGAGTCAGACGTGATGCCGCGTTTCAGCAAAAATGTGCTACAAATCCCGCAAGGAGATCGTTCCATGACTGTCACCATCCTGCCGCCCCACGCCGACCGTTTCCGCCTTCATCCGGTCGCGTCGCGCCTCGCGCCGATGTTCTGCTTTGCACTGCTGACGGTGTCATGCGCGCTCGCGAGCTTCGCGCTTGCCTGCGCGACGCCGTTTGCGGCGTTCGCCGTCGTCGCCGCCGCGATGCTGCCGATGCGTCCGGCGCTGCTCGTCGTCACCGGCGCCTGGCTCGTGAACCAGACCATCGGCTTTGGCGTGCTGCACTATCCCATCGATGGCAGCACCATCGCCTGGGGCTTTGTCATCGGTGCTGCCGCGTTGCTGTCGACGGCAGCGGCATCGACCGTTCTCCGCCTGCTGCCGCAGGGCCGCACGCCGCTGATGCTGGCCATCGCGCTCGTCGCCGCCTACGCCGCCTATGAGCTCGCGCTGCTTGCCGCGACGCCGTTCCTTGGCGGAGAGGGCGCGTTCACTGCGGCCATCGTGACGCGCATCGGGCTGACCAGCGCCGTCTGGCTCGCCGGCCTCGTCGCCGCCTGCGAGATCGTCCGCCTGGTCGATCCGTTCGGGCGCGCGATGCGGAACGCGTAATGCTGGATGTGCGTCATCCCAAGGGTTGCGCGAGCCAGGCGGGAACTCCCGCATTCCACAGGGAACACCGCTTCCGGCCGCAACGAATCGTTGACACCCGGCTGCATATGTCACCACATGTGGGCGTCACGGTTCCGCTGGATCGCAAGATTTAGTGGCTAAGAGGGAAGCCGGTGAACCGCGCGAGAGCGCGGAATTCCGGCGCTGCCCCCGCAACTGTCAGCAGCGAGCTGCTTCCGAACAATCGTCACTGGTGCGTTTCGCGCCGGGAAGACGGGAAGTGGGCGACGACCTGCGAGCCAGGAGACCTGCCGCGACGATCTGAACGTCCACGGGCGGGGTGTCCGGCGGTCGCTTGCACGCACCGCCCGGCAACTCTGCCGCCGGCGTTTCTGCAGCGTCCTTCCTTACAGCCCCGTTCAAACACAACGCGCGCATCACGGGGCCCTTTGATGTCACTCAACCTGCACGACGCGGACACCGCTTCCGCACCCATCGTTCATTTGCGTCCACAATCGCTTGCGCCTGCTTCGAGCGAGCCGGCCATGCAGATCATCCGTCGCAACGGCAAGGTCTCGCCGTTCGATTCCGCGAAGATCGCGGTCGCCATGACCAAGGCGTTTCTTGCGGTCGAAGGCACCAGTGCGGTCGCCTCGCGCCGCGTCCATGAGAGCGTGGAGCAGCTGACGGCCGAAGTCGTCGCTGCGTTGATGCGGCGGGCAGGCGAGGGACGCACCTTCCATATCGAGGATGTGCAGGACCAGGTCGAGCTCGCCTTGATGCGGAGCGAGCACCACAAGGTCGCACGCGCCTATGTGCTGTACCGCGAGGAGCGGTCGCGCCAGCGCGCCGAGGAGGCGGCCGCGGAAGCGACGCCCGCTGTCGCGCCGGCACTTCATGTCACGCTCGCCGACGGTTCGCGCGTTGGTCTCGACACCAAGCGGCTTGCGCTGATTATCGGCGAAGCCTGCGCCGGTCTCGACGGCGTCTCCGCGGCACCCGTGCTCACCGAGACCACCCGCAATCTCTACGACGGCATCAGCCAGGACGAACTGGCGCTGGCCTCGATCATGGCCGCACGCACGCTGGTCGAGCAGGAGCCGAATTATGCTTATGTCAGTGCGCGCCTGCTGCTGGACAAGCTCCGCGGCGAGGTGCTGTCCTATGTCCATGCCGGGCCGACCTTCGCCTCGCAGGCCGATATGGCTGTGCGCTATGCCGAATATTACCCGGCCTACGTGAAGACCGGCATCGCTGCCGAACTGCTCGATCCTGAACTGGCCCGCTTCGACCTCGGCCGGATCGCGGCTGCACTCAAGCCCGAGCGCGACCTGAACTTCCAGTTCCTCGGCCTCCAGACGCTGTACGACCGCTACTTCCTGCACGTCCGCGGCAAGCGGATCGAACTGCCGCAAGCTTTCTTCATGCGCGTCGCGATGGGTCTTGCGGTGCGCGAGATCGACCGAGAGGCCAAGGCGATCGAGTTCTACGATCTGCTGTCATCGTTCGACTTCATGGCCTCGACGCCGACGCTGTTCAATTCGGGTACGCTGCGTCCGCAATTGTCGTCCTGTTTTCTCACAACAGTCTCGGACGACCTCGACGGCATCTTCAAGTCGATCAAGGACAACGCACTGCTGGCAAAATATTCCGGCGGTCTCGGCAACGACTGGACGCCGGTTCGCGGCCTCGGCGCCCACATCAAGGGCACCAACGGCGAGAGCCAGGGCATTATTCCATTCCTGAAGGTCGCCAACGATACCGCGATTGCCGTCAACCAGGGCGGCAAGCGCAAGGGCGCCGTCTGCGCCTATCTGGAAACCTGGCACGTCGACATCGAGGAGTTCCTTGACCTGCGCAAGAACACCGGCGACGACCGCCGCCGCACCCACGACATGAACACCGCCAATTGGGTGCCGGACCTGTTCATGCAGCGCGTCGATATCGACGGCGAATGGACGCTGTTTTCGCCGGACGAGACGCCCGATTTGCACGGTCTCTACGGCGAGGCGTTCAAGACGGCTTACGAGGCCTATGAGACCAAGGCGAAAGCCGGCGGCATGCGCGTCTTCAAGACCGTGCGCGCGAGCGACCTCTGGCGTCGCATGTTGACGATGCTGTTCGAGACCGGTCATCCCTGGATCACCTTCAAGGACCCCTGCAATCTGCGTTCGCCGCAACGCCACGCGGGCGTGATCCATTCCTCGAACCTCTGCACCGAGATCACGCTGAACACCTCGGGCGACGAGGTCGCGGTCTGCAATCTCGGCTCCGTCAACATGCTCAACCATGTCGGGCCTGATGGTGTCGACCAGGCCAAGCTGAAGCGGACGGTGACGACAGCAGTACGGATGCTCGACAACGTCATCGACATCAATTTCTACACGATCCCCGAAGCGCGTCGCTCCAACATGCGTCATCGACCCGTCGGTCTCGGCCTGATGGGATTTCAGGAAGCGCTTCAGATCCAGCGCATTCCGACCGCGTCCGACGCGGCCGTGACGTTCGCCGACACCAGCATGGAGGCAATCTCGTTCCACGCGATCGAAGCGTCGTCCGATCTTGCCGCGGAGCGCGGACGCTATCCGAGCTTCGAGGGCTCGCTGTGGTCGAAGGGCGTCTTGCCGCTCGACTCCATCCAGCTTCTCGCCGACGCGCGCGGTGGTCTCGACGTTGATCGCTCCGCAACACTCGACTGGGATCGCCTCCGCAAGAAGGTCACGTCCAGCGGCATGCGCAACTCGAACGTCATGGCGATCGCGCCAACGGCGACGATCTCCAACATCTGCGGCGTCTCGCAGTCGATCGAGCCGAACTATCAGAACCTGTTCGTGAAATCGAACATGTCCGGCGACTTCACGGTCGTGAACGAGTTCCTGGTGCGCGACCTCAAGGCGAGGGGGCTTTGGGACGAGGTGATGGTCTCCGACCTCAAATATTTCGACGGCAGCGTCGGCCAGATCGACCGCGTTCCTGACGATCTGAAGGCGCTCTACGCCACCGCCTTCGAGATCGACAGCGCCTGGCTGATCGAGGCGGCCGCGCGCCGGCAGAAATGGATCGACCAGTCGCAGTCGCTCAACATCTACATCGCCAATCCCTCCGGCAAGAAGCTCGATGCGCTCTACCGGCTGGCCTGGCGGCGCGGCTTGAAGACGACCTACTATTTGCGCTCGCGCAGCGCCACGCATGTCGAGAAATCGACGTTGAAGGGCACCGATGGAAAGCTCAATGCGGTGTCCGCGTCTGTGGCGGTGTCGCACGCGCCGATCATGATACCGACCTCTGCGGTGCCGGACCTCGACGGCATCAAGGCCTGCCGGATCGACGATCCCGAATGCGAAGCGTGCCAGTGAGGAGATGACGATGCTCGACTGGTCCGATACCGAAACCACAGCGGCCGCTCCTGCCGTCTCAAGTCTCGCCACCGCACTGCGTCCGCAGACCCAGCTCAAGCTCGAGCCGGCCGACCCGACCGGCTTAGGCGCGATCGATCGCGCCGGCGGCCGCGTCTCGGTCGACGAGAAGCGGATGATCAACTGCCGCGCCGACGTCAACCAGCTGCTTCCGCTGAAGTACAAATGGGCCTGGGAGAAGTATCTCTCAGGCTGCAACAATCACTGGATGCCGACCGAAGTCTCGATGCAGGCCGACATCGCGCTATGGAAGTCGCGGGACGGGCTGACCGAGGACGAGCGGCGCGCGATCAAGCGCAATCTCGGCTTCTTCGCAGCCTCTGAATCGCTCGTCGCCAACAACATCGTGCTGGCGATCTACCGACACCTCACCAATCCGGAGTGCCGGCAGTACCTCCTTCGGCAGGCCTTCGAGGAGGCGGTGCACACCCACACCTTCCAGTATATCGTGGAAAGCCTCGGCCTCGACGAAGGCGAGCTGTTCAACATGTACCGCGAGGTGCCGTCGATCACGGACAAGGCGGCCTGGGCGCTCAAGCACACGCAGCACCTGGACGATCCGTCGTTCCAGACGGGGACGCCGGATAGCGACCGCGCCTTCCTGCGCGATCTCGTCGCCTTCTATGTCGTGTTCGAGGGGATGTGGTTCTACACCGGCTTCGCGCAGATCCTGTCGCTCGGCCGCCGCAACAAGATGGTCGGCATCGCCGAGCAGTATCAATACATCCTGCGCGACGAGAGCATCCATCTCAACTTCGGCATCGACGTGATCAACCAGATCAAGATCGAGAACCCGCATCTGTGGACGGCGGCGTTCCAGGACGAGATTCGCGGCATGATCCGCGACGCAGCCGAGCTGGAGGCCGCCTACGGACGCGATACGATGCCGCGCGGCTTCCTTGGGCTGAATGCCGCGCTCTGCGAGCAGTACATGCACTTCATCGCCAACCGCCGCTGTGCGCAGATCGGGCTCGCTCCGGTGTTCGCCGAGGTCGAGAACCCATTCCCGTGGATGTCCGAGGCAATGGACCTGAAGAAGGAGAAGAACTTCTTCGAGACCCGCGTCATCGAATACCAGAATGGTGGTGCGCTGACTTGGGAATAGCACCGATCATGGCTATGCCGCGGGCGTGTCACCTGTGCTTAAACGGTGGCACGCGTGCGACAGCAGGGGGATGAGGTGGAGATCCGACGAGACGATCCGACGGCGCCCTATGTCGCCGACTTGTTGGCACATCATCTCGAGGAGCTGCGCAGCGTCATGGCCGAGCGCGCCTTCGCTCTCGATGCCACCGGCCTTTCGGCTGCCACCGTGACCTTCTGGACGGCTTGGCAGGACGATGTCCTGCTCGGGTTCGGTGCGCTGAAGGAGCTGGATCATACGCATGGCGAGGTGAAGTCGATGCGTGCCGCTCCCGCTGCACGGGGCACCGGGGTAGGGCGCGCACTGCTGAGTCATATCATCGCCGAAGCCCGCAGGCGGGGTTACGTGCACCTCAGCCTGGAGACCGGCACGGCAGCCCTGCACGCGCCCGCCATCTCGCTCTACCGCAGCGCCGGTTTTGTCTCCTGCGCGCCGTTCGCCGACTATGAGGCAAGCCCGCACAACCAGTTCATGCGGCTCGACCTGACGGATTGAGCTGGGCGCTTGGCGCTCATCAGTCCCGCCTCAGGATGACGGTGTTGGTACTGCGGGCCGCCGCGACTCAGGTGAGGCACGCTCCGTTCCCGAGACCCGCGTTTTGGTGTTCCGTAGCAGAGTTGAAATCTAAAGTTGTGGATTGTCATATTCACGAGGGTATCGCGGTAAGCCAACCCGTGTCTTCCCGGTAACGATTGTGCTGTCTCTGCAACACTCATCTTGGATTAAACCCTTATCTCCGTCCGTTCGCATCAGCGCCGCTTTTTAGCCACACCCGAACATGAATAAAATCGCTCTAAAGTTTGAAGGGCATCGGCGGTCTTCGAAGGACGGAAAATCCCAAGGTCGATTCAAATCTTGGCTCTGATTTTTCGGGTCTGAAAGGGTTGGCCGGGGAAACTGGTTTGCGATGGACGCAAAGACCGACATCAAGCAGAGGCTGCCGAGCCGTCACGTGACGGAAGGCCCGACGCGCGCGCCGCACCGGTCCTACTTCTACGCCATGGGTCTGACCACCGAGCAGATCCACCAGCCCTTCGTCGGCGTCGCCTCCTGCTGGAACGAGGCCGCCCCCTGTAACATCTCCCTGATGCGCCAGGCGCAGGCGGTGAAGAAGGGCGTCGCGTCGGCCGGCGGCACCCCCCGTGAATTCTGCACCATCACCGTCACCGACGGCATCGCCATGGGCCATGACGGCATGCGCTCGTCGCTGCCGTCGCGCGAGTGCATCGCCGATTCCGTCGAGCTGACCGTGCGCGGCCACGCCTATGATGCGCTCGTGGGCCTTGCCGGTTGCGACAAGTCGCTGCCGGGCATGATGATGGCGATGGTCCGTCTCAACGTGCCCTCGATCTTCATCTACGGCGGCTCGATCCTGCCCGGCAATTTCCGCGGCCAGCAGGTCACCGTCCAGGACATGTTCGAGGCGGTCGGCAAGCACTCGGTCGGCGCCATGTCGGACGAGGACCTCGACGAGATCGAGCGCGTGGCGTGCCCCTCGGCGGGCGCCTGCGGCGCACAGTTCACCGCCAACACCATGGCGACTGTCTCCGAGGCGATTGGCCTGGCGCTGCCGTACTCGGCCGGCGCCCCGGCACCGTATGAAATCCGCGACGCTTTCTGCATGACCGCGGGCGAGAAGGTCATGGACCTGATCGCCTCCAACCTCCGGCCGCGCGACATCGTGACACGGAAGGCGCTTGAGAACGCCGCCGCTGTGGTCGCGGCGTCCGGTGGCTCGACCAATGCTGCACTGCACCTGCCGGCAATCGCGCATGAGTGCGGCATTAAGTTCGACCTGTTCGACGTCGCCGAAATCTTCAAAAAGACACCATATGTCGCGGATTTGAAGCCGGGTGGCCGTTATGTCGCCAAAGACATGTTTGAAGTAGGTGGCATACCGCTTCTGATGAAGACGCTGCTCGACAACGGATTTCTCCACGGTGACTGCATTACGGTCACCGGTCGAACGATCGCCGAAAACCTCAAAAGCGTTAAGTGGAATCCGCACCAGGATGTGGTGCACCCGGCAGACAAGCCGATCACCGTCACCGGTGGTGTGGTCGGTCTGAAGGGCAATTTGGCGCCAGAAGGTGCGATCGTGAAAGTCGCGGGAATGTCTAACCTAAGGTTCACCGGTCCGGCGCGATGCTTCGACCGGGAAGAGGACGCCTTTGAGGCCGTCCAGAACCGCACCTACCGCGAAGGCGAGGTCATCGTGATCCGCTACGAGGGCCCCAAGGGCGGTCCCGGCATGCGGGAAATGCTTCAGACCACCGCAGCGCTGACCGGCCAGGGCATGGGCGGCAAGATCGCGCTCATCACCGACGGCCGCTTCTCCGGCGCCACCCGCGGCTTCTGCATCGGCCATGTCGGGCCGGAAGCCGCCATCGGCGGCCCGATCGGGCTGCTCGAGGATGGCGACATCATCGAGATCGACGCCGTCGTAGGTACCCTTAACGTAAAATTGAGCGACCAAGAGCTCGCCCAGCGCAAGACCAAATGGAGCGCTCGCGCGACTAACCACACGTCGGGTGCGCTCTGGAAGTATGCTCAGCAGGTTGGACCAGCGGTCGGTGGGGCAGTAACCCATCCGGGCGGCGCGCACGAGAAACAGTGCTATGCGGACATCTAGGCGTGCCATAGTTGCGTTTGTGTTGGGGGTCGGTGCGCTGGCCGCGCCGGCGCTCGCCTTTGACGGCTCGGCCAGCAAGGATGCGGCCCTCCCGGTCGTGACCACCTTGCCGGGCGCCGCGGGTGCCGTGCGCAGCAAGGTGGCGGCACCGGCGACCACGCCCCAGGAAACCTCGCTCAGCGCCCTGCAATATGCCGCCGAAGGCGGTCATCCCGGCGCTCAGTTCAAGCTTGGCCGCATGTATGCCGATGGCGACGGCGTCGCCCAGGACGATGTGCGCGCCTTCGAATATTTCAGCCGCATCGCCAATGCGCATGCCGAGGACAGCCCGTCGGCGCCGCAGGCGCAGGTCGTGGCCAACGCCTTCGTCGCGCTCGGCCGCTACTATCTGAGCGGTATCCCGAACTCGAAGATCAAGTCGGATCCGGACCGGGCGCGGGAGATGTTCTCCTATGCGGCCTCCTATTTCGGCAATGCGGATGCGCAGTACGATCTCGCCCGGCTGTATCTGAAGACTCCGGACGCTTCACGCGAGGATTTCCGCTATGGCGCGCGCTGGCTTGGCCTTGCCGCTCAGAAGGGCCAGCACGAGGCGCAGGCGCTGCTCGGCCAGATGCTGTTCAATGGCGACCGCCTGCCGCGGCAGGCCGCGCGCGGCCTGATGTGGCTGACGCTGGCGCGTGACAGCGCCGGTATCGAGGAAACCTGGATCAAGGAAAGCTACAATCGCGCTTTCGCCAAGGCCTCGGACGACGACCGCGCCATGTGCCTGCAAATGCTGGAACAGTGGGTGCAGGGCGTTCAGGGCCGCCGGTAGTAGGTACCCCCGCCGGGTAGGTTAGCCCGCGGCTGCGCAAAGCGCAGTCCGCCGGCGCCATCCAGCACCTCCAGGCATCGGCTCAAGCCGCCTCCAGATCCAGATCCGCCCATACCGGCACGTGGTCCGACGGCTTCTCCCAAGCCCGCACATAGCTGTCGATGCCGACATTGGCGAGCCGGTCGCTGGCCTGCGGCGACAGCAGCAGATGGTCGATCCTCAAGCCATGGTTCTTCTGCCAGGCGCCGGCCTGGTAGTCCCAGAAGGTGTAGAGCCCGGGCTCGTCGGTGACCGCGCGCAGCGCGTCGGTGAGGCCGAGGCCCAGCAGGGACTGAAAGCTCTCCCGCGTCTCGGCCTTGAACAGGGCGTCCTCGGTCCAGGCGGCGGGATTATGGACGTCGCGGGCATGCGGGATAACGTTGAAGTCGCCTGCGAGGATCAGCGGCTCCTCGGCCTTGAGGCGCTCCCTCGAATACTCAAGAAGCCGCGACATCCATTTGAGCTTGTAAGGATATTTCTCGGTCCCGACCGGATTGCCATTGGGCAGATAGAGGCAGGCGATGCGCAGCACGCCGTGCTTGAGCGTGACCACGCCCTCGAGGAAACGGGCATGGGTATCCTCGTCGTCGCCGGCGAGGCCCGACTTGGTCTCGTCGAAGCGGAGCTTCGAGAGCAAAGCGACGCCGTTGAAGGTCTTCTGACCGTGGGTGACCACGTTGTAGCCGAGCGCCTCGATCTCTAGCCGGGGGAAGGCTTCGTCGACGCATTTGATCTCCTGCAGGCAGACGATGTCGGGCTGGCACTCCTTCAGCCAGGTCAACAGCAGGTCGATCCGCTGCCGGACCGAGTTCACGTTCCAGGTAGCAACTCTGATGGGCATTGGTGGGGCTCCGGGCAGGGGCCATGGTTAGAACAAACTGCAAACGCGCCCGTCAAGGACGCCGCAAAATCTCCCACAAAATTAACCCGGCTTAAGCCGGGCTCGGGCCACTGATACCGAAAAGGTTTTTCGAATGGGATGGCCGGACAAATCCATGAAGCAAGCTGAGCCGCGCGACGGCCTGATCGGCGCGTTCCTGTACTGGCTCGGCGGCTTCGAGATCGAGGACGGCCTGACCGCCGATCTCAGCGAGCGCGAGCTGCGCCGCATCCGCGCCAAGCAGATCGACGCGGTGATGCGCGCGATCCCGGTGACCATGGCCGTCACCATGCTCAACGTCGCCATCGTGCTGATCCTGTTCTGGGGCAGGGGCTGGAACGATTTCCTCGCAATCTGGGGCATGACCCTCGCCGTCACCGCCTCGCTTGCCGTGCGCGCGTGGCGGCGGTCGCATCAAAGCCCGCCGCAGGAAGCGTCACCGCGCGCCGCGCGGCAAATGCTGCGGCAGGCGTTCTTCCTCGCGGCGATCTGGGGCACGCTGCCGCTCGCGCTGTTCAGCCGGGTCGAGCCGACCAGTCAGCTCATCCTGGCCTGCCTGATGGTCGGCATGATGTCCGGCGGCGCCGTCACGCTGTCGACCTTCCCGCGCGCGGGCCTCGTCTATCTCGCGACCGTGACGATGGCCTGTGCCGGCGCGCTGTTCCTGTGCGGCACCGGGCCGTATCTGCTGACCGCGGTGTTCCTGCTGCTGTTCGCGTTCTTCATGGCGCGCAACATCGTCTCACAGGGCAATCTGTTCCTCGGCAATCTCAAGGCCCGGCTCGAGCTCGAACGTCAGACCGAGATCATCTCGCTGCTGCTGAAGGACTTTCAGGAGAACGCCAGCGACTGGTTGTGGCAGACCGACGCCGAAGGGCATCTCGTCGACGTGCCCCAACGCTTCGCCGAAGTGGCGCAGCTTCCGCTTCCGCTGCTGAAGGGCTCGCATTTCGTCGACGTGCTCGACATGCTCTGTCCCGACGACAAGAGCGCAGCCTACAACGTCGTCGGCCTGATGGAGCAGAGCGAGCCGCTGCACGAGATGAACCTCAAGGTCGTCGCCGGCGGCGAGGCGCGGCTGTGGTCGCTGACCGCGAAGCCGGCCTACGACCGCGACGGCCAGTTCCTCGGCTATCGCGGCTTCGGCCGCGACGTCACCGAGCGCTGGCGCGCGGAAAAGGCGGAGGCCGAGAGCCGCGCGAAGTCCGACTTCCTCGCGGTGATGAGCCACGAGATCCGCACGCCCATGAACGGCGTGCTCGGGCTTGCCAGCATGCTGCTGGAAACCAAGCTCGATCCGGAGCAGCACGAGGCCGTCACCTCGATCCGCGAGTCCGGCGACAATCTGCAGCGCATCCTCAACGATATCCTCGATCTGTCAAAGCTCGAGGCCGGTCGCTTCGCGTTCGAGGCGATCGACTTCGCCCCGCAGGCGCTGGTCGAGACGGTTGCGACCGTCGTGCGCGCAGGCGCCAAGAGCAAGGGGCTCGCCGTCAAGGTCGAGCTCGATCCGAACCTGCCGCCGACGCTGCGCGGTGATGTCGCGCGGATCCGGCAGGTGCTGCTCAACCTCGCCTCCAACGCGGTAAAGTTCACCGACGAAGGCGAGGTGACGATCAAGGCCACCTGCCAGGCGCGCCGCGATCTGCTTGCGACCGTCGAATGGACCGTGACCGACAGCGGCATCGGCATTGCGCCCGAGAAGCTCGGGGAGCTGTTCTCCGACTTCGCGCAGGCCGACGCCTCGATCAGCCGCCGCTTTGGCGGCACCGGACTAGGGCTTGCGATCTCCCGGCGCATCATCGAGCAGATGGGCGGCACCATCGGCGTCACCTCGACGCCGGGCGAGGGCTCGACCTTCCGCTTCACGCTGGTGCTGCCCTGGAGCCAGGCGCAGGCCTTCGACCAGGCCGCGGGCAGCGATGAAGCCGACGAGCTCAAGGCGCGGATCGCGGGGCTCGACCGGCCGCTGAGGGTGCTGGTGGCCGAGGACGATGCCGTCAACCGCATGGTCGTGACCAAGATGTTGGGGGCGTTCGACGTCGAGCTGCGCGTCGTCACCGACGGCGTCCAGGCGGTCGAGGCTGCATCGGAGAGCGATTACGATGTCGTGCTGATGGACGTGCGCATGCCGGACATGGACGGCCTTGCCGCGACGCGGGCGATCCGCGCTCAAGGCGGGCGTTTCGAAGCCTTGCCGATCGTCGCGCTGACCGCCAACGCCTTCCCCGAGGACGTCAAGATCTGCCGCGAGGCCGGCATGTCGGATTTTTTGGCAAAGCCGCTGCGTAAGCCCGCACTCGCGGCCGCCTTGTTGCGCGCGCTCGACGGCCACATGATGTCGGAGGGCGCGCCGCTTCAGCCGGAGCTGACGCCGCTCGACGTCGAGTGGACGGACGAGGAAAGGCAGATGACCGGCGTCTAGCCGGTCAGATCGAGAAGCTGGTCCCGCAGCCGCAGGACGGCTACGGGCGCGTGCGCCGGCAATGTAACGCGGCGCCGTTACAGTTTTCCATAGACGCGCCCGGCGACCGCCCTCAGGCGCTCGACCGAGCCGGACTCGGGATGCGGCTTGACCGGCGCGAACAGGATCGAAGCCTGCCTGCCGTTCTTCCAGACATAGATGTTAACGGCGTTGCCGTTGCCCTTGGTGCAGGAATGCTCGCCGAACGCTTCACTGCCGAGCTCGGGTATCGTCAAATGTTTGCAGGGGCCCGCGCGCTTCATCATGCCGATGACCGTGTCGCGCGACATCGCGATCACCGCGACGGTCATGGTATTGGCCTCGCGATCGAACATCATGCAGCTGCCGGCGCCGGTCCGCTGGACCGTCAGCGTGCTCTTGTCGAGAAAGCCGTCGGCATCGGCGGCCGTGAGCCACTCGCAATTGCCAAACCGCTCGCTGCTCTTGCTCACGTTGGCGATGGCAACGCGCGCGGCATCTGTGAGCGGTCCGAGCAGCGCGTCGTCGGCACGCCGGCCGATCGGATAGACGCTGATCTGCAGAATGTAATCGCCGGACAAGGCGACGACCGAGGCTTCCTGGCGTTCCGCGCCGGCGGCGCTCGTTCCGCCCTGGCCTTCGTCGCCGGTCCCCGCGACCGCGTTCAGCGGCATGCGCTCACCAAGCGTCTTGACGAAGGTCGCGTACAATTCCCTGGCGCGGTCGTTGTCGGGATTGCGGAACACGGTCAACATCATCGTGTCGCCGCGCCCGCCCTGTTAGATGCAGCCGCGGCCGTCCTGATTTGAAATCAGTGACCATTTGAGCGCCGGCATCGCGCGGGCGAGCTCCTGGGCGCTGATGAACGGGCAGGTTTCGGCCGCGCGCGCGGGAAGCACCGGGACGGCTGCGATTGCAAGGAATAGAGCGAGGCAACAGAACAGACGATCGAAAATGCGCATTGGATAATTTAATACCGCTATTGGCGCCGCTGACGAGATTTAAGCTTTCTAGAATGATTGGACAGGGGCCGCTTCGGCGTCAGACTGTATCGGACCCGCCGAGCCCCCTTGGGGACCTCGCGATGATCGCAACTTACCCCTGATTTGCCCGACGCGTCAAACAGTTTTCGTAAAGTCCGAAATTCATCGCGCCGGCTCCCGGCTACTTTGCATGGGGTTGTTTTTCAGATTTTAAGTCGGGCTAGATCGAGAAGCTGGTCCCGCAGCCGCAGGACGCCGTCGCATTGGGATTGTTGACGCGGAACGAGGCGCCGATCAGATCGTCGACAAAATCGACCTGCGAGCCCGCCAGGAACGGCTGGGAGGCGGAATCGACCAGCACGACCGCATTCTCCTGCTCGATCACAAGATCGTCGTCGGTGCGGTCGCGGTCGATGTCGAACTTGTACTGGAAGCCCGAGCAGCCGCCGCCCTCGACGGAGATGCGCAGCATCGCGCCAGAACCTTCGCCCTTGAGGATCTCCCCAATCCGGCGTGCGGCGCGGTCACTGATGGTCACGTCAGTCGTCATAGTTCATCTCCGATAGTCCCGCGGTCATACCAAGTTCACTTGCCCAATTCATTTGGTATCCCGCGTCCGGCATAGTTAAGTGCAAGCATACGCAGAATCAAATGGCCTGCTCAAAAATCAACCGGATCATAGGCTTCCCACTGGTTTTTCCCAATCCTCGATGAAATTTCCCAATCTTTTGATTATCAGAATAATTCTGAAAAACAAAATCGATCAAGAAAACACAGAGTGAACAACTATGGAACAAGATTGGGAAAAAACCTATGGGAAGCCATTGAGAACAAAGAATAAAGCCCTGACAAATGGATAGGGACTAAATTCGTCGTGTCCGTCGGAATGGCAGCCCCCCGTGCGCCCTATGCCTGCGACCCCGACCGCAGCCGCGGCCGGCTGGTCGTGGAGCCGCCGAGCCGGACCCGCAGCCCGTTCCGGCGGGATTGCGACCGGGTGATCCATTCCACCGCGTTCCGCCGCCTGAAGTACAAGACCCAGGTCTTCGTGTTCCACGAGGGCGACCACTACCGCACCCGGCTGACCCATTCGCTGGAGGTGGCGCAGATCGCTCGCGCCCTGGCCCGGCAGCTCGGACTGGACGAGGACCTCACGGAAACGTTGGCGCTGGCTCATGATCTCGGCCATCCGCCGTTCGGCCACGCCGGCGAGCGGGCGCTGGATGCCTGCCTGAAGGATTTCGGCGGCTTCGACCACAACGCCCAGACCTTGCGGGTCGTTGCGTCGCTCGAGCACCGCTATCCGGAGTTCGACGGTCTCAACCTGACCTGGGAGTCGCTGGAGGGCATCGTCAAGCACAACGGCCCGCTGACGGATCGCAGCGGCGCGCCGGTCGGGCCCTATCGCGAGCATGGCATTCCGGTCGGCATCGCCGACTACATCAAGACCTACGATCTCGAATTGTGGAGCTTCGCCTCGCTGGAGGCGCAGGTTGCCGCGATCGCCGACGACATCGCCTATGATGCCCACGACATCGATGACGGTCTGCGCGCCGGCCTGTTCCATCTCGATGATCTCAAGGTGATGCCGCTGACCGCGGAGATCATTGCCGAGACCTCGGCGCATTATCCCGATCTCGAAGACGTCAGGCGCGGCGCCGAGCTGGTGCGCGAGCTGATCTCGCACCTGATCGGTGCGGTGTATTCGGAGGCGCAGAAGAACCTCGCCGCCGTGAAACCGCAATCGGCCCAGGACGTGCGCCGGCAGAGCCGGGCGCTGGTCACGTTCCCGGCGGCGGTTGCCGAGGAGGAGGCCGCCATCAAGCGCTTCCTCTATCAGCACATGTACCGCCACAAGCGGGTGATGCGGGTGATGGGGGAGGCGGAACAGATTCTGTTCGACCTGTTCGCAAAATACCTGACATCGCCCGGTGAGCTGCCACCGGAATGGCTGCTGGGGGCGGAGGCGGACAATGAGGGCGACCGGGCCCGCCGGATCGGCAATTTCATTGCCGGAATGACCGACCGTTTCGCCTTGACCGAGCACCAGCGGCTCTTTGACTCGACCCCGGATTTGCGTTAGGCGGCGGCCATGCCCGACACATCCTCAGCACCGCACCTGTTCGCCGACGTGCTCGCACGCGTGCACGCCGCCTGCCGCGCGCTCGCAGCGGACGCCAACTGGCCCGAGGGTATCGATTTCTCCCGCGTGGTGGTCGAGCCGCCGCGCGACGCCTCCCATGGCGACATGGCGACCAACGCCGCCATGGTGCTTGCGAAAGAGGCAAAGGCAAAGCCCCGCGACCTCGCCGAGCAGATCGCCGAGCGGCTCCGTGCCGACGCGCTGATCGCCAAGGTCGACGTCGCCGGCCCCGGCTTCATCAATCTGACGCTGAAGCCGGCCGCCTGGGCCGAGGCGCTGCGGACGGTGCTGCGCGAGGGGGCTGACTACGGCCGCGTCCACGGTGGCACCAAGGTCAATGTCGAATACGTCTCGGCGAACCCGACCGGACCGATGCATGTTGGCCATTGCCGCGGCGCCGTGTTCGGCGACGCGCTCGCAAGCCTGCTCCAGTTCGGTGGCCACGACGTCACCCGCGAATACTACATCAACGATGCCGGCGCCCAGGTCGACGTGCTCGCGCGTTCCGCCTTCCTGCGGTACCGCGAGGCACTTGGCGAAAACATCGGCGCGATCCCGGAAGGCCTTTACCCCGGCGACTATCTGAAGCCGGTGGGCGCGGCGCTGGCGAAGGAGCACGGCGACAAGCTGCTCGCGATGAGCGAGGCCGAGTGGCTGCCGACGGTGCGCGCCAAGGCGATCGCGATGATGATGGAGGAGATCAAGGACGATCTCGCCGCCCTCAACATCCGCCACGACGTGTTTTTCTCCGAACGCTCGCTGATCGAGACCGGCAACAACAAGGTCGCCGAGACCATCGATTTCCTGAAGGCCAAGGGCGACATCTATGAAGGCCGCCTACCGCCGCCGAAGGGCGCGCCGGTCGAGGACTGGGAAGACCGCGAGCAGCTCCTGTTCAAGGCGACCGCTTACGGCGACGATGTCGATCGTCCGCTGATCAAGTCGGACAATTCCTACACCTACTTCGCCTCCGATATCGCCTACCACAAGAACAAGTTCGATCGCGGCTTCGCCGAGATGATCGACGTCTGGGGCGCCGACCATGGCGGCTACATCAAGCGGATGGAGGCGGCGGTGAAGGCGACGACATCCGGCAGGGGCGCGCTCGACGTCAAGATCGTCCAGCTCGTGAAGTTGCTGCGCAACGGCGAGCCGGTGAAAATGTCGAAGCGGAGCGGGGACTTCGTCACCTTGCGCGAAGTGGTTGATGAGGTCGGCCAGGACGCCGTCCGCTTCATGATGCTCTACCGCAAGAATGATGCGGTGCTCGACTTCGACCTCGCCAAGGTCATGGAGCAGTCGCGCGACAACCCGGTATTCTACGTCCAGTACGGCCACGCCCGCGGCCACTCGATCTTCCGCAACGCCCGGGCCGAGGTGTTCCCGGAACTGCCTGAGGATACCGGCAAGCGCATCGCGTGGCTCGGCGAGTCGGCGGTGGAACGGCTGTCGGACCCCGTCGAGCTCGAGCTGCTCAAGCGCCTCGCAATTTTTCCGCGCATGCTGGAGGCCGCCGCCGCGGCCCATGAGCCGCACCGAATTGCCTTCTATCTCTATGACTTAGCGAGCGAATTTCACGCACTTTGGACGAAGGGGCGCGATTTGCCCTATTTACGCTTCATTATCAATAATGATGCAGATCTTACAAAGGCGCGACTGGCCATGGTCCAGGGCGTCGTCTCTGTCCTGGCATCGGGCCTCGCCATCCTCGGCGTCCATGCTCCGGACGAGATGCGGTAGTTTGGGGCGAACTACTTAAGGGGAATTTTGGGGGTAACCGGCAGAAGCCGGACCGCTTAGACTTGGTTGAATGCCTTGTGGGTCGAAAGCCGCGCCTTGGTCGAGGGGCGCGCGGCTTTCCCGAAGGGACGCATCATCACGATGGCCGAACGATATCAGGACAGAACGTTTCCTTCCGATGGCTATGGTCGCGGTGGCGATCAGCATGGGAAGGTGGAAAACGATCCCTTGGCCGAGCTCGCCCGCCTGATCGGACAGACCGATCCATTTGCAGCGCAGGGACGGCCGAGCGCGCAGCCGCCGGCACCGCCAACGCAGAGCTATCAGGACCACGACTATCCGCAGGACGACTATCGGCAGGATTATGCCGAGCAGGCGCCGCCGGCTCCGCCCGGGCCGCCCTCATGGATGCGGCGCGCCAACGTGCAGCCGCAGCCCGCGCCCGAGCAGCCCGACTATCCCGTTCCTGTGAACCCGGTTCATCCATTGCACCGCTATTCAGCCCAGCCGACCGCGCCCGAGCCTGATTTCCATCAGCCGCAGGCCTACCAGGACCAAGCTTACCAGGATCAGGCCTATCAAGCGCAGGCCTATCAGGATCAGGCCCATCAAGGCCGTGCTCACCAGCAGCATGATCAGGCTTACCAGGAGCAAGCCTATCAGGAGCCGCATCAGCCGCCCGATCCGGCGCGCTACGACGACGCGCTCTATGGACGGCTGGAGGGTGGCGAGCAGGATTATCAGCGCGATCCCGCCTATCCGGATGATCCTTACGCGTTCCAGAGCGACTATCCCGAGGCCGATCTCGACGAGCCGAAGAAGCCGCGCGGCGGCATGATAACGGTCGCGGCGATCCTCGCGCTTGCCGTGGTCGGCACTGGCGCGGCCTTCGCCTACAAGACCTATGTCGGTTCGCCTCGCAGCGGCGAGCCGCCGATCATCAAGGCCGACAACACGCCGACCAAGATCGTGCCGGCGCCGACCGACTCCTCGGCCAAGGTGCCGGATCGCATGGCGAGCGGCGACGGCTCCGAGAAGATCGTGCCGCGCGAAGAGGCGCCTGTCGACGTCGCGGCCAAGGCGGGCGGCCCGCGCGTGGTGTTCCCGCCGCTGAACCAGAACGCGAACCCGCCGTCGGTGGCGAGCGTCGCGCCGTCCACGATCCCGCCGCCAAGCGCGGGTCCGATCCCGAGCAACGGCACGCTGCCGGCCAATACGCCGCGCTCGATCAGGACTGTGGCCGTGAGAGGCGATCAGACCGATAGCACCGCGCCGCAATCCGTGGCCGCCAAGCCGGCGGCAGCCGCGCCGAAGCCCGTTGCCGCGCCCGCCGCACCGCCTGCGCCGCGCAATCCGCCGACTTCGGCCAATGCCAGTGCCAACCAGCCGCTCTCGCTTGCGCCGCAATCGACGCCGGTTGCGGAGGTGCCGCAGCGGATGGCTGCGACCAACCCGACGCAAATCACGCCCGCTAGCAATGGTGGTGGCGGCTACGTCGTGCAGGTCTCCTCGCAGCAGAGCGAGGACAGCGCGGCCGCGTCCTACCGGGTGCTTCAGAGCAAATATGGCAGCGTGCTCGGATCGCGCTCGCCGGTGATCAAGCGGGTCGATCTGACCGACAAGGGCAAGGGGGTCGTCTATCGCGCTTTCGCCGGACCCTATGGTTCGGCCGAGGAAGCGACGCAGGCTTGCAACAGCCTGAAGTCCGCTGGCCTGTCCGCCTGCTTCGTCCAGAGGAATTAACGGCCGTTTCCTTGACCCCCTCGCGGGGCAGGGTTAATCGGCCGTTATGAGCACGCGGGCCTTCATTACCGGTGTATCCGGAACGGAACTAACCGCCGTCGAGCGGGAGTTTATCCGTGCCGAACGCCCATGGGGCTTCATCCTCTTCAAGCGCAATGTCGAGGCGCCGGCTCAAGTTGCTGCGCTGGTTGAGGAATTGCGGGCGGCTGCGGGCGCAGCTGACGCGCCTGTCCTGATCGACCAAGAGGGTGGCCGGGTGCAGCGGCTGGGCCCGCCGCACTGGCCGGTCTATCCGCCGGGCGCGATTTTCTCGACCTTGTACGACGCTGATTCGGTACTTGGATTGACGGCTGCGCGCCTCAGCGCCCGGCTGATTGCGTCGGATCTCGCCGATCTCGGCATTACCGTGGATTGCCTGCCGCTGGCTGACGTGCCGGTGCCGGGTGCCGATGCCGTCATTGGGAACAGGGCCTACGGCACTGAGCCCGGCAAGGTCGCCGCGATCGCGCGCGCGGTCACCGAGGGCCTGGAGCAGGGCGGCGTGCTGCCGGTTCTGAAGCACATTCCCGGACATGGACGCGCCACCGCCGACACCCATTTCAAACTGCCGACGGTCGATGCTCCGAGGGACGAACTCGACCGGACCGACTTTGCGGCATTCAAGCCGCTGGCCGACCTGCCGATGGCCATGACTGCACATGTTGTGTTTAGCGCGGTCGACCCCGCCCATCCGGCGACGACTTCTGCGACAATGATCACTCAGGTGATTCGCGGCGTGATCGGGTTCCAGGGTTTGTTAATGAGTGATGACGTGTCGATGAACGCGCTGTCGGGGAATATCGCCGAACGGACCCGCGCCATCTTCGCGGCCGGCTGCGACATGGCCCTGCATTGCAACGGCAACATCGAGGAGATGCGCGAGGTCGCCGGCCAGACACCTGAGCTGTCCGGCACGGCGCTGGCGCGCGCAAAGGCCGCACTTGCGTCGCGCAAGGCACCGCAGCCGTTCGAGCGGGTGGCCGCACGCGCCGAACTGGACGCATTGATCGCACGGGCAAACACGGCATCCGCATGACCGCAGAAATCCTATCGTTTGAAACCGGGCGGCCTGCAGAGCTCGCCGAGGGTGAGCCGGCGTTGGTT
Organism: Bradyrhizobium sp. MI1.7; assembly: GCF_055811795.1. Taxonomy (NCBI): domain Bacteria; kingdom Pseudomonadati; phylum Pseudomonadota; class Alphaproteobacteria; order Hyphomicrobiales; family Nitrobacteraceae; genus Bradyrhizobium; species Bradyrhizobium sp. MI1.7. The sequence goes on along the minus strand of NZ_JBVVPO010000003.1, from coordinate 164,999 downwards.
GTGGACGTCGAGGGCTATGAGGGCCCGCTCGACCTGTTGCTCGCGCTGGCGCGGCAGCAGAAGGTCGATCTCGCCAAGATCTCGATCCTGGCGCTGGCCGACCAGTACCTCCACTTCATCGAAGCCGCGCGAAAGATCCGGCTGGAGCTTGCTGCCGATTATCTCGTGATGGCTGCCTGGCTTGCCTTCCTGAAGTCGCGCCTGCTGCTGCCGGAGCCGCCGAGTGCGGAAGGCCCGAGCGCAGAAGAGATGGCGACCGCGCTCGCCAACCGCCTGCGCCGGCTGGAAGCCATTCGCGAGGCCGCCAACCGGCTGATGAACAGGCAGCAATTGCTGCGCGACATCTTCCCGCGTGGCGAGCCCGAGCAGATCGCGGAGATCAAGCACCCGAAATACACCGCGACGCTGTACGACCTGCTCACCGCCTATGCCGCGCAGCGCCAGTCGCGCGTGCTGGCGAGCGTGCATCTGGCCAAGCGCACGGTGTGGTCGCTCGCTGAGGCGCGCGCCACGCTGGAGCGGCTTGTCGGCAGCATCAGCGAACAGGACGACTGGGGCGTTCTCGACGACTTTCTGCTCCGGCACGTTGCCGATCCGACGCAGCGCGCGACGGTGCTCGCCTCGAGCTTTGCGGCTGCGCTCGAACTGGTGCGTGAAGGTCAGCTCGAGTTGAACCAGAAAGAGGCGTTCGCGCCCATCTATTTCCGGAAGGGGCGCCCGAAACCGGTCGTGGACGCAGCTCCTGCGCCTGATGCGCCGGTCGGTTAAGTGCAAGAAGGAGAAGCTACCATGGCAAGCCTGGCTGAAGTGCGGGTAGAAGAGGCCGAGCCGATGGAGAACGAGTCCCAGGCACGTCCTGAAGAGCTGCGGCTGCTGGAAGCGCTGCTGTTTGCTTCGAATGAGCCGCTGGACACCGCGACGCTGGCCAAGCGCATGCCTGATGGCGTCGACGTCAAGGCTGCGCTCGACCAGCTCCAGGCCGACTATGCCTTGCGCGGCGTCAATCTCGTGCGCGTCGCCAACAAATGGACCTTCCGTACCGCCGGCGATCTCGCCTGGCTGATGACGCGGGAGAGCACCGAGACCCGCCGCCTGTCGCGCGCCGCGATCGAGGTGCTGGCGATCATCGCCTATCACCAGCCGGTGACGCGCGCCGAGATCGAAGAGATCCGCGGCGTCGTCACCTCGAAGGGCACGCTCGACGTGCTGCTGGAGACCGGCTGGATCAAGCCGCGCGGTCGTCGCAAGACGCCCGGCCGCCCCTTGACCTTCGGAACCACCGAGGACTTCCTGTCGCAGTTCACCCTGGAACAGCTTGGCGATCTGCCGGGCCTGGAGGAACTGAAGGGCACGGGCCTGCTGGATTCGCGCCTACCGACCGGATTCAGCGTGCCGACCCCGTCGGATGACCCGCAGCTGCGCGAGGACGAGGATCCGTTGGAACCGGGCGAGGACCTGGATCTGGCGCTGGCGCCTGCGGTCGAGCCCGAGACGCCGGAAGGCGGCAATGAGGGCGGCGAGGGTGGCAGCGAGGACTGACGTCCCGGCCGTTTAGAGGCTCCCTGCGACCAGTTAACACTGGCAAGATTACGTAGCGCCAACAGCGAATTGGCGCTGCCTTGGTCCTTGTTTTTGAGGCCTGCCAAGCCTAGGTTTCCGGGAAGATCGGCCGGGTCCCCGGCCAGGTGTGTTTGGAGGGTTGCAGGATGGGTTCGCTTAGCATTTGGCACTGGATCCTGGTGATCGCAGTCGTCCTGCTGCTGTTCGGCCGCGGCAAGATTTCGGATCTGATGGGCGACGTCGCCCAGGGCATCAAGGCCTTCAAGAAGGGCATGCAGGACGACGACAAGGTCGCCGACAAGCCCGAGCCGGCCAAGTCGATCGAGCACGCCGCCGCGCCGCCGACCGCGGCCCGGTCCGATGTCGGCAGCAAGGCCGTCTGAGTAAGCGTACGCGAGACGCGGGTGACGGCGCCGATCCTAAGCGCGAAGGATTGGGCCGGTCGCGGCTGGCGTGAACGGAAGGCCTCATGTTCGACATCGGGTGGAGTGAACTGGTCCTGATCGGGGTCGTGGCCCTGGTCGCCATCGGCCCGAAAGAGCTGCCGGGCGTGCTGCGCATGGTCGGGCAGTGGATGGGCAAGGCCCGCAAGATGGCCTCCGAATTCCAGGGCCAGTTCCAGGAAGCGATGCGCGAGGCCGAAATGGCCGACCTCAAGAAGAGCTTTGACGAGGTCAAGGAAGCCGCTTCCGGCTTTGCCGGCAACAATCTAATGACCTCGCTCCAGAAGGATGTCAGCGACGCGCTCCGCGTCGATGCGCTGGACAAGCCGGCCGAGACCACCACGACCACCGCCGTCGAAGCGCCGGCGATTTCAAGCGAAGCGCTGGCGATTTCAAGCGAAACGCCGGCGACACCAACCACGCCGGAAGCGCCGACGCCCGAGACCTTCGTGGAAGCCGAGGCGCATGCGGCTGCGAACGAGCCGCTCGCGATCACCCGCGAGGTCGAGCAGGCCCAGGTCATTCAAGACACTGCGCCACCCGAGGCGATCAAGGACGTCAAAGCGTCATGAGCGACGCCGATATCGAGGCCAGCAAAGCCCCTCTGATGGACCACCTGATCGAGCTGCGGTCGCGGCTGATCAAGGCGCTGCTTGGCTTTGGCGTGGCCTTCATCTTCTGCTTCTTCTTCGCCAAGCAGATCTACAACGTGCTGGTCTGGCCGTTCGTGTGGGTCGCGGGTCCCGAGAATTCGAAGTTCATCTACACGGCGCTGCTGGAATATTTCATCACCCAGCTCAAGCTCGCGTTGTTCGGCGCCGGCTTCATCTCGTTCCCGATCGTCGCGACGCAGATCTACAAGTTCGTCGCGCCCGGGCTCTACAAGCACGAGAAGCAGGCCTTCCTGCCGTACCTGGTCGCAACCCCGTTCTTCTTCGTGCTCGGCGCGGCGCTGGTCTATTTCGTGGTGCTGCCGATGCTGGTCCGCTTCTCGCTCGGCATGCAGCAGGCCGGCAGCGACGAGACCGCGCAGATCCAGCTGCTGCCCAAGGTCGGCGAATATCTGTCGCTGATGATGTCGCTGATCTTCGCCTTCGGCATCGCGTTCCAGCTTCCGGTGATCCTGACGCTGCTCGGCCGCATCGGGATCGTCACCTCGAAGATGCTGCGCGAGAAGCGCCGCTATTTCATCGTCATCGCCTTCGTCATCGCGGCTGTTCTGACGCCGCCCGACGTGCTGAGCCAGTGCTCGCTGGCGATTCCCCTGCTCCTGCTCTACGAGGGCTCGATCATCGCGGTCGGGATGGTGGAGAAGAAGGCGGCGGCGTCGAAGGCCGCCACCGGCACCGATGTGTCGACGCCGGCCAATCCGGCGGAGTAGGGCGCCACGTCCACCGGTGTCATTCCCCGCGAAGGCGGGGAATCCAGTACGCCGCAGCCTGTCGGGGAATCGTCGGGGAATCACGGGCGCCTCTGGAATACTGGATCGCCCGCCTTCGCGGGCGATGACAGCTGTGCTAGGGGGAACGCGCTGACGTACAACGTTCGCCGTTGTAGGTTTATGCGCTGATCCAGGACCACGGCCATGCACGACATCAAATCGATCCGCGACAATCCGCAAGCCTTCGACGCCGGCCTCGCCAGGCGTGGCCTGAAGCCGTTGTCGGCGTCGCTGCTCGCGATCGACGAGAAGCGGCGGGCGGCAATCCTGGCCTCGGAGCAGGCGCAGGCGCGGCGCAATGCGGCCTCCAAGGAGATCGGCGACGCCAAGAAGGCGAAGGACGACGCGCGCGCCGCCAAGCTGATGGCGGAGGTCGCCGAGCTCAAGACAACGATGCCGCAGCTCGAGGCCGTTGCGAAAGCCGCCGACGAGGAGCTTGCCACGGCGCTGTCGGCGATCCCCAATCTGCCGCTCGGCGAAGTGCCCGACGGCGTCGACGAGCACGGCAATGTGCAACGCCATGTCTTCGGCAACCGTCGCAACTACGCGTTTGCGCCCAAACCCCACGATGATCTCGGCGGCGCGCTCGGTGACATGGATTTCGAGACGGCGGCCAAGCTCTCCGGCGCGCGCTTCGTCGTGCTGAAGAAGGGGTTGGCGCGGCTCGAACGCGCGCTCGGCCAGTTCATGCTGAATCTGCACATCGACGAGCACGGCTATACCGAGATCAATCCGCCGCTGCTGGTCCGCAACGAGATCATGTTCGGCACGGGACAATTGCCGAAATTCGAGGACGACCAGTTCTGGGCGATCAAGGGCGAATTGCTCGCCGCACCCGATCTGGAGCGGCTGCGGACCGAGCGTCTCGGCATCATTCCGACAGCGGAGGTGGCGCTCACCAACCTCGTTCGCGAATCCATCCTCGATGAGAAGCAGCTGCCGATGCGCTTGACTGCGCTGACGCCGTGCTTTCGCGCGGAGGCGGGCGCCGCAGGACGTGATACCCGAGGCATGATCCGCCAGCACCAGTTCACCAAGGTCGAGCTGGTGTCGATCACGACGCCGGAGACCAGCAAGGACGAGCATGAGCGGATGCTGGCATGCGCCGAGGAAGTGCTGCGCCGGCTCGATCTGCACTACCGCGTGATGACGCTGTGCACCGGAGACATGGGCTTTTCGTCGCAAAAGACCTATGACATCGAGGTCTGGATGCCCGGGCAGGGCGAGGGCGGCGCGTTCCGAGAGATCTCGAGCTGCTCGGTCTGCGGTGACTTCCAGGCCCGCCGCATGGACGCCCGCTCGCGCGGTCCGGACGGCAAGCCACGATTCGTGCACACGCTGAACGGCTCCGGCACCGCGCTCGGCCGCGCGCTCATCGCCGTGATGGAGACTTATCAACAGGAGGACGGCTCGATCGCCGTCCCCGACGTGCTCCAGCCCTATATGGGCGGGCTGAAGGTGGTCGCGCGCGAGTAGGGCGTTTTCGAGCGAAGTGGATACCGGTTCGCGTCGAGAAAGCGCGTCAAACAAGATAAAAATCTGAAGTCCCGTTCCGATTCTATCGGAACGGGAGTCCGGGGCGCGTTGCCCGGCTGTCACGCAGAAACGTTTGGTTGCGAAGATCGGGCGGCTGGTTATTCTGCCGGCCACCCGACAACACGAACTCACTGTTCATGGCCTTGCACCGCGACATCTTCTGGGTCGGCAGACAATGGGCGGTGACAGGTGCCGGTATCCAGGCCGTCGATCAGCGTCTGCGTGGTGTGTTCGACATCGCGATCGCGCGGCTCTGGGATGACGATCTCGTGTGCAGCCGGCGGGCCAAGCCCGGCGTGAATGCTGCGGATTTCGACAAGGCACTGACGGTGGCGCGCGAACGCTTTCCGCAGACGCTGGAGCCGGACCCGATTCTCGCGCAATTGAAGGCGCTCGGGGTGATCGAGGCTCCGGTCGTGAGCCTGGTGGTGCCGGCGATGAAGCTGCGCGCGGAAGGCAGGCTCGCACGCTTCCTGCCGCAATGGCGCATCCGCAGGTAGCAGGACCAGGCTGGGAACCCGCCGCCGGAGCCAGTCGGCCGGTTTGCCTGATCGGCCCCGGCCGGATAAGACGGCTCAGACCCGCTTCAGGAACGATTTTTAATATGCGCATTCTCTGCACCAATGACGACGGCATTCACGCCCCCGGCCTCAAGGTCGTGGAGGAGATCGCGCGCGCATTGTCCGACGACGTCTGGGTCGTTGCTCCCGAGCTCGACCAGTCCGGCGTGTCGCATTCGCTCTCGCTGAACGATCCGCTGCGCCTGCGCGAGGTCGGACCAAACCACTTCGCGGTGCGCGGCACGCCGACCGACTGCGTCATCATGGGCGCGCGCCATATCCTCGGCACCAAGCCACCGGACCTCGTACTGTCCGGCGTCAACAAGGGCCGCAACGTCGCCGAGGACGTGGTCTATTCCGGCACCATCGCCGGCGCGCTGGAGGGCACCATCCTGGGGCTGCCGTCTTTCGCCCTGTCGCAGGAGTTCAGCGTCGAGACGCGCGAGCGCCCGCTTTGGGATACCGCGCTCAAATTCGGACCCGACATCCTGCGCAAGGTGATCGCCGCCGGCATCCCGAAGGACACCGTCATCAACGTCAATTTTCCGGCCTGTACGCCGGAGGAGGTGCTCGGCATCCGCGTCACCCGCCAGGGCAAGCGCAATCTCGGCTTCCTCAGGATCGACGAGCGCAGGGACGGCCGCAACAATCCCTATTTCTGGATCGGCTTCGAGCGCGCCGCGATGATGGACACGCCTGCCGAAGGCACCGATCTGGCGGCGCTGCGCGAGCGCTATGTCTCCGTCACGCCGCTCCGGCTCGACCGCACCAATGAGGCGTTTTCCGAAGCGCTGAGCGCGACGCTGAAGTAATCGCTAGCCGCCGCGAAGGGCGGCTTCGATGGTCTTGCCGAGCGCGTCGAGCTGGAACGGCTTCTGCAAGGCCGGCCGGTCGCGGTACTGCTCGGGCAGGCCGGAGGAGCCGTAGCCGGTGGCGAAGATGAACGGGCAGCCCTTCGCCCTGATGACATCGGCGACCGGAGAGATGACCTTGCCGTTGACGTTAACGTCGAGGATGGCGATGTCGAACTCGGTCGCCTGGGCGAGCCGCAGGGCCTCGGTGATATCGCCGGCCTCGGCGGCGACCTTGTAGCCGAGCTCTTCGAGCATATCCGCGACCATCATCCTGATCATCACCTCGTCCTCGACGAGGAATACAGAGCGGCCCGAAGGTCCGGTCGCGGTCATAGTCGTTGAGTCCTTGCCCATTTGCGGAAAACGTTCGCAGATAACGCGAATCGACGCAATGCGCGTTTCGGCGAGCGGACACCTGAAAATGGTCTTTGCAGCCAACCCGTTGCAAGCCGATTTATGGTCCAATACCGCGCCCGAACGGCTATCATGGGTTCCTGGGTAGGAACAGGATTCCTGCCCCGGGTCTTAACGAGACACGTGGCCCCGGACCCGACGAGACGATAAGCAGCGATGACCTCCGATCAGCACCCGCCGGAAAAGATGATGTTTCAGCTCTCGCTGAGGCGCCGGGGCATCAGCGATCAGGCGGTGCTGCGAACCATGGAGGAGGTGCCGCGCGATCTGTTCGTGGAGGAGACCGATCGCGACGCCGCCTATCGTGACAGCGCGCTGCCGATCGCCTGCGGGCAGACCATCAGCCAGCCCTTCGTCGTCGCCTACATGACCGAGCAACTCCAGCTCCAGAAGAAGCACCGCGTGCTCGAGATCGGCGCAGGCTCAGGCTATCAGGCCGCCGTGCTGTCTCGGCTCGCGGGCCAGGTGCTGACCGTGGAGCGCTACCGCAAGCTCGCGGAGGCGGCACGCGCCCGGCTCGAAAAGCTAAACTGTCACAATGTCGAGGTGATGCTCGGCGACGGCCTCAACCTGCCGGCCAATATCGGCCCGTTCGACCGCATCATCGTGACCGCCGCGATGGAGCAGCTTCCGGAGAACCTGGTCGAGCGGCTGGAGGTCGGCGGCATCCTGATCGCACCCATCGGCCCGCACCATGGTGTGCAGACGCTGGTCCGCTTCAGCCGGACCGAAGCCGGGATCGAGCGCAAGGAACTCGTCGAGGTCCGCTTCGTGCCGGCGCTGCCCGGGGTGGCGCGGGAGCTGTAGATTTCCGGATCGGCTGTGCCGCCAACATCTTATTGGGAGGGTTAAGCCGTTATTTACTCGCGACGTGTTTACTTAAAAGACCAGTTCTGTTGCGTACGAGTGAGTAACCATGTCTGTAGTCGCCGAGTTGCTTTACTCGCGCCGCGTGCCGCAGGTTGCGGTCTTGGCGCTGATCTCGTTCAGCTTCGCAGGGTGCAGCGCCGACATGCAGTCGCGGCTGTCCCAGTCGAATTTCTCCAATCCTTTCGCGTCTGAGCAGACCGGCTCGGTGCAGCAGGCACCGCCGCCGCAGCGTGAGCTGCCGCAATATTCGCGGCCGCAGACGCAGCCCGGTTATTATCAGTCGCAGCCCTTGCCGCCGCCGGCGGTCTCCGCGCCGCAATCCTATCCGGTTGCGGCGGGTGGCGGGGTGTCCGGAGGCGGTCGCGGCGTCAGCTCCTACGCGCCCCCGGCACAGCCGCATCTGGAGACCACGGCCACCGTGCCGCCGCGCTCGGTCGCGGCCGCCCAGCCGGCCGGCGGGACCAAGATCATCGTCGGCACCAGCGACACGCTCGACGTGCTCGCCAAGCGCTATCGCGTCACGCCGCAGGCGATCCTCGCCGCCAACGGCTACAAGGGCCCGCGCGCGCTCTCGCCCGGCCAGCAATTGATCATCCCGCATCCGGCCACAGCCGCTGCGCCCGCACCGGCGATGGCTCCTGTCGCGGCGGCTCCCGCGATGGCACCTGCTGCGAAGCCGGTTGCAGCCGTCGCCGCGCCGCCGAGCACGCACTTCGTCAACCACGGCGAGACGCTCGCCAGCATTGCCCGCAAGAACCACATCTCGTCGGCTGAGCTTGCCCGTGCCAACGGCCTCGATCCGTCGGCCAAGCTCAAGCTCGGCACCAGGCTGACCGTGCCGGGTGCCAAGACCGCTGCCCTCGCGGTGCCGGTTGCCGCGGCTCCTGTCGCCGGGACGCTGCAGCCCGTTGCGGTTGCTCCCGCACCCGCCACCAAGATGGCCGCTGTCGCCGCACCCGTGCAAAGCGCGCGTCTGGCCCAGGCCACGGCCAATGTCGAAGAGAAGGCCGCCGAGGCTCCGGCGAAAGCTGCGGAGACCACCAGCGCGCTGCCGACCTTCCGCTGGCCGGTGCGCGGCAAGGTGGTCACGAGCTACGGCGCCAAGACCAATGGCAAGTCCAATGACGGCATCAATCTCGCGGTGCCCGAGGGTACGCCGGTCAAGGCGGCAGAAGACGGCGTCGTCGCCTATTCAGGCAACGAGCTCAAAGGTTACGGCAATCTGGTCCTGGTTCGGCACTCCAACGGCTACGTCACCGCATATGCCCATGCGAGTGAGCTGATGGTGAAGCGCGGCGATACCATCAAGCGCGGTCAGGTCATTGCCAAGTCGGGTCAATCCGGGGAGGTGGCGTCGCCGCAGCTCCACTTCGAGATCCGTAAGGGATCGAGCCCGGTTGACCCGCTTCAATTCCTGAACGGGGCGTGACGCGCGGGCCCACAGAGTAGGGCACGCAATCACCACGAGTATGCTGTCATCGCCCGCCTTGCGCGCATTGCGCACTGGTGCGGGCGATCCAGTATTCCAGAGGCGGCGGTCGCCAAGCCGAGAAGCTGCCTCGAACCGTGGCGTACTGAGGCTTTTGTGTCCGGACAATCAATTTTCGAAAAACAACCCCATGCAAAGTAGCCGATGGCTGCCGGGGAGATGTCCTAATGTCCTGAAGCTGCTTCGGTTTCGATGGCGCAGCGGACATGGCAGGGCTTGCTGGTGGCCCAGCTCCGTCATGAGGGACGCGACCAGGACTCTTTGATTTGGATCAATTCTGAAATCTGCCGTTCCGGCTCCGTGTCAGCGCTGGGTAATGACGCACGGGTCCGGAGATCGGCATGAAGCTGGCTGATACGAAATCGTCGCCTGATCGCGGGCAATCGCTCCAGCATCCTGCAGGCGAGGGGATGCTGTATGTGCCGGGCGGCACGTTTCGCATGGGTTCGGATCGGCACTATCCGGAGGAAGCGCCGGTCCACCGCGTCACCGTGGATGCGTTCTGGATGGATCGCCATCCAGTGACCAACCGGCAATTCAAGGCGTTCGCCAAGGCTACCGGCCACGTCACCGTTGCCGAGATCGTGCCCGATCCAAAGGACTATCCGGGAATGCTTCCGCACATGGTCTATGCGGGCTCCCTGATGTTCTCGCCGCCCGCGTATCCGGTCAGTCTCCGGGATTTCAGCCAGTGGTGGACCTTCGCCAAGGGCGCGGACTGGCGGCATCCCTACGGGCCGGGCAGCGATATCCGTGGGCTGGACGATCATCCCGTCGTGCATGTGGCCTTCAGCGATGCGGTCGCCTACGCAAAATGGGCCGGCAAGGATTTGCCAACCGAAGCCGAATGGGAATTTGCGGCGCGCGGCGGACTGGACGGCGCCGAGTTCGCATGGGGAGATGAGTTTACGCCCGACGGCCGTCATATGGCCAACACCTGGCAGGGTGAATTTCCGCGCCAGAACACCCGGGACGACGGCTTCGAACGGACATCGCCGGTCACGGCATTCCCGCCGAACGGTTACGGGCTGCACGATCTGATCGGCAACGTCTGGGAGTGGACGTCCGACTGGTACTCGCCTCAGCATGAAGCCGACGCCGCAAAAGCCTGCTGCATTCCGGAGAACCCGCGCGGCGGCCGCGAGGCCGATAGCTACGACCCAAGAACGACCAACGTCAAGATTCCACGCAAGGTCATCAAAGGCGGCTCGCATTTGTGCGCGCCGAATTACTGCCGACGCTACCGGCCGGCTGCGCGGCATGCGGAGCCGGTCGACACTTCCACAAGTCATCTTGGATTTCGGTGCATCAGGCGAGGAGCCTCTGACGCATCTTAATGGGAGAGCGATGCCATGTTGAATTGCGTATTCAATGATGAGCTTTCGGTCACAATGCCACGCAAGAAGCAAGGGTGGCTCAAGCGGTCCAGCGCAGCGCTGCTCGGTGCGACGATGATGATACCGTCGGCGGGATTGATCAGCACGCCGGTGGCCGCCCAGCCGGCGCAAAAGCCCAACATCCTCTTTATCATGGGTGACGACATCGGCCTCTACCAGCCAAGCATCTACCATCGCGGGTTGATGGTCGGCGAGACGCCCAACATCGATCGCATCGGCAATGAAGGCGCGATCTTCACGCATTACTATGCCGAGCAGAGTTGCACGGCCGGTCGCAACGCCTTCTTCACCGGAATGCATCCGCTGCGCACCGGCATGATTCCTCCGCAACTGCCCGGCAGCCCGTCCTATCTGCGGCCCGGTACCCCGGCGCTCGCCAAGTTCCTGCTCGATCTCGGCTACAACACCGGCGAGTTCGGCAAGAACCATCTCGGCGACCACACCGACGCGCTGCCGACCGCGCATGGTTTCCAGGAATACTGGGGCTATCTGTATCACCTCGACGCCATGCAGGGCGTGAGCTTCCCGGACATCAACAAGACTCCGAGCCAGCAGTCGGTTGCCCCGCCCTGCAAGAATACGCCGATCCCCGGCATCCCGGAGGTACCGGGCGCGGTCGATCCGAAAACGACGGTTTGCCTGACGCCTCCGCGCAACGTCCTGTTCTGCAAGTCCGATGGAACATCCAGGACTCAGCAATGCATCGACCAGGGCCCGCTAACGCTTGAGCGATCGAAGGGTGTCGACGAGGAAATCTCGTCCAAGGTCATCGACTTCATGGATCGCAATGATCCGAAGACGACGGGCAAGCCTTTCTTCGTCTGGTACAACCCCGCGCGCATGCACATCACGACCGTGCTGAATGACAAGTACGCGGCCATGGTCGGCGAGCCCGGCGGCAAGGACTGGGGCCTCAACGAGGCCGGCATGAAGCAGTTGGATGACAATATCGGCTATGTGCTGAAGAAGCTCCAGGACATGGGTCAGCTCGACAACACGATCATCGTGTTCACGACCGATAACGGCGCCGAGACCATCACCTTTCCGGACGGCGGCACGACTCCGTTCAAGGGCGGCAAGCTGAGCACCTGGGAAGGCGGTATGCGCGCTCCGGCGCTCATTCGCTGGCCGGGCGTCATCAAGCCCGGCACCATCAAGAACGACATCTTCGCGTCACTCGACTGGCTGCCGACGTTTGTCAACATCGCTGGCGGCGCAAAGGGAGACGCGCTGAAGAAGCGGATCGAGGCCGGCCAATATCCCGGCATCGTGAAGACGACGCTCGATGGCGTCGATCAGACCGAGTACCTTTCCGGACGTTCGGAAACGTCGGCGCGCGACACCTTCTTCTACTATTCGGGCAAGGACCCGTCGGCGGTGCGGTACAAGAACTGGAAGATCTACTTCACGATGGTGTCCGACGCCCCGCAGGGCTTTATTTCTGGAGCGGCTCCCTATCACTGGGCCCAGGTCGTCAATATCAAGCGAGACCCGTTCGAGACCTCGATCGGTTCACAATACAAGACGCTCATGGGCCTCGGCGGCGTAATCGGCTCCCCTTCTACCGCCTACGTCTATGACTGGAACATGCTGCCCATCGGCCAGGCGCTCTGGCTGAAGGAACTGGAGACCTATCAGGCGTACCCGCCGCTCCAGGACCCGGCCAGCTATAACCTCGATCAGGTGCTGCAACAGATCAAGCAGGCCAAAACTGCCGGTCGCAGCGACTAGCCGCGAGCGTGATCTGACGAAGCGGGGGGCGGGCGCGGGGGGGGCCCCCCCCCGGCATGACGGGGACACGAGTAAAGGCCCCGCCCCCCCCCCCGCCCCCCGCCCCCGCCGCCCCCCCCCCCCCCCCC
>NZ_JBVVPO010000003.1:0-152566 GCF_055811795.1 Bradyrhizobium sp. MI1.7 | reverse complement strand
GGGCGTGTTTGGGGGGGGGGGGGTGCCTTTTTTGGGGGGGGGGGGCGGGGGGGGGGGGCGGGGGGGGGGGGGGGGTTTTTTTTTCCCCCCGGGGGCCCCCCCCCCGGGGGGCCCCCCGCCAACGGAATAGCGAGCAAAGCGATAAAGGCCCGCGGCACCTCCGCGAGCCACGTCCGCTTCCGACACGTTAAGCGAACAGAACCAATTGCATTACAACAAAGAGGAGCGCGTCATGAGCAACAAGCTTCCGCCTGGAGATTCCCACGACGCTACTCCGCAATCGGGCAGTGGAATGAAACGCCGCGATCTCTTGCTGAGCGGGAGTTCTCTTGTCGCCGCCTCGGCACTCGCCGCGGTCGGGCTGACAAGTTCCGCGCAGGCGCAGCAGCCAACACCGTCACCCGCGCCAGCGGGGCAGCGGCCGAACATCGTCGTCATCATGGGCGACGATATTGGGATGTGGAATATCGGCGCCTATCACCGCGGCCTGATGGCGGGGCGGACGCCCAATCTCGACAAGCTCGCCGCCGAAGGCATGCTGTTTACCGATTACTATGCCGAGGCAAGTTGCACGGCGGGTCGCGCCAACTTCATCACCGGTGAATTGCCAATCCGCACCGGCATGACCACGGTCGGCCAGGCCGGCGCAGCGATCGGGATACCCGCGCAGGCCGTGACCATCGCCACGGCGTTGAAAGGAATGGGCTACGCCACTGGCCAGTTTGGCAAGAATCACCTTGGCGACAAGAATGAATTCTTGCCGACGATGCACGGTTTCGACGAGTTCTTCGGTTATCTCTATCACCTCGATGCAATGGAAGACCCCGCGCACCCCAATTACCCGCAGGACCTGCTGAACGTCGTTGGTCCGCGCAACATGCTTCATACCTATGCGACCAACGTGGATGACCCGGCGGTCGATCCGCGCTGGGGCAAGGTCGGTAAACAGAGGATCGAGGATGCCGGAACGCTCTATCCCAAGAGGATGGAAACCGTAGATGACGAAATTCGCGACCTGGCGATCAAGTTCATCGAGAAGGCCAAGGCCGACAACAAGCCGTTCTTCCTGTGGCTCAATCCCACCCGGATGCACATCGTCACCCACCTCGCCCCCAAATACCAGGCCCTACGAAACTCCAAGAACGGCTGGTCGATACATGAAGCCGGCATGGCGCAGCTCGATGACGACGTCGGCCTCGTGATGCAGAAGCTCAAGGATATGGGCGTGGACGACAACACCATCGTGGTCTTCACCACCGACAACGGCACCGAGGTCTTCACCTGGCCTGATGGCGGACAGACGCCCTTCGCGCAGAGCAAAGGCACCGTCATGGAAGGTGGCTTCCGCGTACCCTGCATGATCCGTTGGCCGGGCAAGGTGCCGGCCGGCAAGGTCGAAAACGGCATCATTTCCGGTCTGGACTGGTTTCCGACTTTCCTGGCGGCGGCCGGCAACCCGAACATTGCAGAGGAACTGAAGAAGGGCAAACAGATCGGTGACACGACCTATAAGTGCTATCTGGACGGCTATAACCAGATGGACATGATTACCGGCAAGGGACCGTCGAACCGGCACGAAATCTTTTACTTCGGCGAGAGCGAACTCGGTGCCGTTCGCATCGACGACTTCAAGTATCGTTTCATCGACCAGCCCAGAGGCTGGCTCGGCGAAAAGACCAAGGCTGACGTGCCGTACCTGACCAACCTTCGCCTCGATCCGTTCGAGCGCACGGGCTGGCCCGACAATGGGACCAAAGAAGGCGCGCAACAGTACTTCGACTGGTTCAAATACGAATTTTGGCGCTTTGTGTTTGTTCAGCAGCAGGTGGAAAAGCTGGCGATGACGGCGATCGAGTTTCCGCCGATGCAAAAGGGCGCGAGCTTCAACCTCGATGCCGTGAAGGCGAAAATCGAGGCGGCCCGGGCGGCAGTGAGTAGGTAGTCGCCAGGGCTTCGACTGATTTATGGCCGGCGCGCCGAATTTCCGTGCGCCCGCTGGGCAATGGAAAGGTGTCGACCATGAAGCCGATCATCCGTTTACCTGCTATCGATCGTCGCGTCCTTCTCTCGTCCCTGGCGATGCTTCCGGTACTGTCCGTTTCACTCCGTTCCACCTCCGCGGTGGCACAAGGGCAGAGCGATCCTCTGCCGTCCTGGAACGAGGGAGCGACCAAGGCTTCGATTCTTGACTTCGTCGCCCGCATCACGATGCAAGGCGGGCCCTTCTTCGTACCGGTCGACCAACGCATCGCGACCTTCGACAACGACGGGACGCTTTGGATCGAGCAGCCGATGTACGTGCAACTGGCCTTCGTACTCGACCGCGTAAAGGCTATGGCGCCAATGAATCCGGAATGGAAGACCAAGCAACCGTTCGCGGGGGTGCTGGACGGTGATCTGAAGGCGGTGATGGCATCCGGCGAAAAGGGATTGGTCGAACTGATTGCGGTGACGCATGCTGGCATGACCACGGCGGAGTTTGAGAAGATTGTCACGGATTGGCTGGCGACCGCGCACGATCACCGCTTCAAGCGGCCGTATACCGAACTGGTCTATCAGCCGATGCTCGAACTGCTCGCTTATCTCCGGGCCAGCGGCTTCAAGACCTTCATTGTGTCAGGAGGCGGCATCGAATTCATGCGGCCCTGGACCGAGCGGATCTACGGAATACCGCCGGAACAGGTTGTCGGATCGTCGATCAAGACCCGATTTGAGATCAAGGACGGTGCGCCAACGCTCTTCCGGCTGCCCGACATCAATTTTATCGATGACAAGACGGGAAAGCCGATCGGCATCAACGAGCACATCGGCCGGCGTCCGATCGCCGCCTTCGGCAATTCCGACGGCGATCTCGAAATGCTGCAATGGACGACGCTCGGCGCCAGTGGCGCGCGGTTCGGCCTGATCGTCCACCATACCGATGCGGAACGCGAATATGCCTACGACCGCGACTCGCATTTCGGGAAACTCGACGTCGCGCTGGACGCCGCGGCCGTCAACAAGTGGACCGTCGTCGACATGAAGAAGGACTGGAAGCGCATCTTTGCCTTCGACTGACATCCTCTAAGGACCCATAAGCGCTATCTGGACGGCTATAGCCAGTGGACATGGTTGCCGGCATGAGGCACGCAACGCATTCCGGATTTGCACACCGACCATCTTTGTCGCCTGCGGCACCGCGTTCGAGGCGCGGACGTCCGCTGTTAACGCAAGGCGGACATCAGCAGGACGTTGGGCGCCCCTTGGGCGGCACCACGGTCGGTGGCCAATAGGGTTTGGAATCCTTGGCATCCATATTGATCGTTCCGCCGAACGGCGCGGGCGGGTTTGGGATATATTTGCCGTCTATCGTCGTCGTGGCGCTGGGTGAGCCCGGCGCTCCCGAGGTCTGCTGGGCGAAGGTCGGACCAATTTTGAGAGCCAGAACGGAGGTCGACCATACCAATGCGCGCATGGTGGGAGTGATGTTCATGGTCAGACTCCCTCGAATTGACTATTCGAAGCTAAACCTGCGAACAGCATTCGTCATACGCTTCAGGATGGCCGCATCGTCATCGACCACAATCACGAAGCGCCATCATGTCCGTGTCGCCCCGGTACGGGCGCGCGTCAAGGGTCTTGGCCGACCGTTGATCCAGATCAATGGAAGAGTCCACCGTGAGCACAATGAAGGGTCGTTGTTAGAAAGGCGGGCTTTGCCGACGGGCGCTGAGAATGTCTGGTGATCGGGACCGACCGGACGCGGCTGGCCCGGCGGTGGGTTGCTGACGAGGCGACGACGTCTTCTTCTAAAAGCGAACATTTCCGGACTAGTGATCAAAGAAGTCTGCACGATGTCGGTTCGCGAACCCATTCTCAAGCCCGTTGCGATCGCAGACCTGCGCCCGACCCAGATGACGGTCGGCATTCGGGAGGTCAAGGAGAAGCGCAAGCGCTGGCGTGACGAGAGTAAAAACAAAGGAGCCGAGTTCTTGGGCAAGCACATGATCCCGGTCGTGCTTGGCCCGAAGGACCGCCACTACGTCATCGATCATCACCACCTGGCGCGTGCGCTCCATGAAGAAGGGGTCGAAGAGGTACTGGTTACCGTGGTGAAAAACCTCAGGACGCTGGAGCCCGATTCGTTCTGGTTCGTCCTGGACAATCACAGCTGGATGCATTCGTACGACGACGAGGGCCGTCTGCGCCCTTACAAGGATTTACCGAAGACCGTGGCCGGGCTTGTTGACGATCCGTTCCGCTCGTTGGCGGGAGAACTGCGGCGCGCCGGGGGGTACGCCAAAGACACGACGCCGTTCAGCGAGTTCTTGTGGGCGGACTTTTTGCGTCGACGGGTCAAGCGCAAAACCGTAGAGACCCACTTCGAGGCCGCGCTCGAGCAAGCCCTGGAATTGTCCAAAAACGAGGAGGCGAGCTACCTGCCCGGCTGGTGTGGTCCCGTCCTGGAGGATTGAAGGCATGCCTGGCCCGCTCGAAAAATCCGCAAGCCCGCCGAGGACCCGAGGAGCCGTGCTGGCCCGGTGCGAGAGGCTAACGGACAGCGGCATCGACCAGAGGAAAGAGCAATCATGGCGCAAGCAGAGGCCGACAGAGCACTGAGCCATCTGGATCACGAGCTTGTCGCATCGCTAAACGACTTCCACGATCCGAGCCAAGAGTGGCGCCGCCTCTTCTCGGAGCTGCTCGGAACGTTCTTCCTCGTCCTCGTGGCCGCCGGTGGCGGCATGATGGGGCAGGCCTTTCCCGGCACGATCAGCCGTGCCGCTGCGGTCGTCGCACCCGGTCTGATGGTGATGGCGATCATCCTCTTCATGGGCAAGGTGTCCGGCGCTCACCTCAATCCCGCGGTCAGTATCGCGTTCTCGCTGCGTGGCGACTTCCCGTGGCGTCGCGTGCCGGGATACATCGCCGTGCAGTTGATCGGGGCGACGCTCGCGGCACTGTTCCTGCACGCCGTGATCAACGTGTCGGCCAGCTACGGGTCGAACTATCCCGCGTCGGGATACTCGGCGTCCGATGCGTTCCTGATGGAGGCCGTGCTGACCTTCGGTCTCGTCAGCGTCATTCTCGGCACGGCGTCCGGCGCCCAGAACATCGGGATATTGGGCGCGATCGGCGTCGGCGCGTACATTGCGCTCGCCGGGCTGTGGGGGAGCCCTATCTCGGGAGCGTCGATGAACCCCGCGCGCACGTTCGGCCCGAACTTAGTCGCAACCGACTTCATGAGCTACTGGGTGTATGTCGCAGGCCCACTCGTGGGTGCAGTTCTCGCAGTGGGTGCGGCATGGGTGCTCCGCGGTGCCGGCGGCGGCCGCGCAGGCTCAGGCGCCGCCCAGGGAAGCCTTTTCACCGAAGTCGAACACCCGGGGAAGGGGTGAGGCGCAGGCATAATGGGTCATGAACTCTCGCTGTTCGTGGGTACGTTCGCGACATTGCTCGCGATAATAAATCCGTTCGAGGTCCTGCCGGTCTATCTGAAGATGTTGGAAGGCAAGGACGCCGCCACGCATCGCCAAGTGGCATGGAAAGCCTGCCTCTATGCGCTGCTCCTATCGCTCTTTTTTCTGATCTTCGGAACGCTGATCCTACGCTTGTTCGGCGTGCCGCTGAGCATGGTCCGCATCGTCGGCGGGATCATCCTGATGAAGATCGGCTTTGAGCTATTTTCACCATCCGCTTCCGGTGGCGTGATTCCAGCCAGCGGTGCGGATCAAAGCGGCAACATAGCTTTCGTGCCGCTTGCGATGCCGCTCATGTGCGGACCAGGCGCCATCGCCACCATCCTCGGCATGACTGCCACGATTAAGCGATCATCAGCGGAACTGGCCTCTTTCGTAGCGATCGTCGTGGCTATTTTCGCGACGATGGTCGTCACCTACCTGTGTCTGGCATATGCCGGGAAACTTTTCGACAAGCTCGGCGCAATGGGGATCGATGCTATCACCCGAATAGTTGGCTTCTTCGTCTCTGCGATGGGCGTTGCGCTGATCTTCGACGGTATCATCGAGGCATTGCAGACGCATGGTGTGACGATTCTGCGTTGAACTAGCTGTTGGTGGCGCCACGCAAATTCCGGGGCGATCTTGACCTCGGATGTATTCTGCCAATCGGAGATTTGTTCTGAACCGAACCGAGTCCGAGGTGGACCGTATTACGCGGCGTCGGGAAGTTGTCGGCCCACAGTACAAAGGACGCGATCATCCACTTCGGACACCGAGACACAAGTCTCGTTGCGCGCCAGGTTGCCGTGTCAATTAACCGGGAACAGCAACGCGACAGTAGTTCGCAGGGACCAGGCCGGAGCGCCGGTCGGACGTATCACGTTGTAATAGGCTTGAATCGATGCGTTGATCGGTTGATCACCCACTCTGAAAACCCGACCGATACCGCCGCCGACCGGCACTGTCCAC
This sequence comes from Bradyrhizobium sp. MI1.7, assembly GCF_055811795.1. Lineage (NCBI taxonomy): Bacteria > Pseudomonadati > Pseudomonadota > Alphaproteobacteria > Hyphomicrobiales > Nitrobacteraceae > Bradyrhizobium > Bradyrhizobium sp. MI1.7. The sequence continues at coordinate 146,156 of NZ_JBVVPO010000003.1, read as the reverse complement.
CGCTCCCCCGACGCCGCGAGCCAATCCGCGGTGATGATGGGTGATGTGTTCAGGTACCAGCCGTGCGCCATGTTGTAGTTGGCGAAGGGCTGGGCGAGGAAGGCGTTGACGGGCGGTCGCAGTGGATTGCCGCCGACCGACCACTGGTTATTTAGCAATACACCGATCACCCAATGTGGCGGCGTGACCACTAACACGGCCGTTGGGCCGAACAAGAATTTACCGGTCCCGAGGATGGGATCGTTTGCGGACGGAACGGTGAAGACTGGTCCCACGCCCCAGATCAGCGGCCCGGGATGCACGGGGGACACAAACAACGATTGAGTAATGTCGCCAATCCCGTTGGTGCTACTGTCGAAGAACGGACTCGGCTGGCTCACCAACGGAATGATGGTACGTGAGATTACGTTCCAGTCATCGTTTAAATGCATGGGCACGACGGGTTGAATGTTGAGTACTTCCTGGGTGCGATTGAATGGTCCGGTATTGAAATTGGTGTTGCTCTGAAACGGCACGCTGACCAAATCCGCGATCGGGTTTTGTGATTTCTTCTGTAGATCTTCGTCGTCTGAAGGCTCGTGGGAATGCTTCGGCGCCTCGGCCACCGCAGGAAGGCCGCTTTCGAATTTATAATTGATGCCAGCTTTGACCATTTGTAGGTCGCGGTTCAAAGCGACCGAGGGGACGGTGGGAGAACTCCAGTTCGATAGCCCAAGATAATCGTATTCGAGTTTGACGGTCCAATGCGACTTGAAGCCGTATTCGATGCCAGCGCCCGCCAACCAGCCGGTGTTCGTGCTGGTCCCGTTCCAAGCGGCGCCGGGGAGGTTCAAAGTAGCGCTGCTGTTGACCCAGCCGCCGCCAAGCTTGGCGAATACGAGCCATCGATCATCCACGAGGCCGACACGGCCCGCCACGGTGCCGATCCAGTGTTGATCTACAAAGGCTAATGTCGGAGCAGGAAAGACCGGATGACCGAAGCCGGCTCCATCGAACTCACCTTCGACACCAAACAGAAAGTGGCCGGCCTGGAAGTTATAGCCCGCCTGCACGCCTCCAACGAATTCGGTCAGGCCGCCATACAGATTGTTGCCGGGAATGTTCAGGCTGCCGTTGGACCATCCCCCACCGAAGTTGGCACCAACATAAAACCCTCCCCAATTATACAAAGGTGCCGCGATTGGTGCTTTGTATATCGGAGCTTTGACAGGCAGGTCGGACGCAAGAGCGGGTCCGCTCAACAATCCTGCCGCGATGCAAATGAGGAAAACTCTCTGCACTGTCGCCTCCTCAAGGTCGGCCACAACTCGCAAACATATGACCAAGAAGGTCTCTGACCAATCAACTTGTTTGATCTGCATCAAGCCTAGCTTGCAATGTCGATGCAGGTGACATTTCGGTCACAACGAAATTGAGGATCTTCGTGCCGCTTCGTGTTCTTTAAGTGAACATTGTTGTCTGACTTTGCGATCGTCTCCTGTTTGAGAACGCGCTGGGCGATCTGGCAGTGAAGCATCGGAATTTGTGCCCATGGCGGTCATCAGCACCGCAATAGAAGTTTCGGCTAGCGGGGAGGTTGCTGCGTAGCCGGCTTCCCCATGCCTTGGCCGTACAGGGCCTTGGCGTAATCGCCTCTGGCGTGAGCATCGACGGCATCCTCGAATAGGCCAGCGGCCACAGGTGCGGCGAAGACTGACGCTAGAACGACGCCGACGAGCGTGAGTTTGAGGTTCATCGTCTGGCAACTTTGCTCTTGGTCACACTCGATTACCAATAAGCAGTCGTGAGGCTTATGCGACCTAACAACGGTTGGCATCGCGTTGCAGCAAGAGACGCCGGCGAACGGCGATGCGAGCTTGCTTTTCTCACTCGTTGTTGGGGTCCGAAAATAGAATCAGTGGCACAAAATGCATACTCAACAATTCCAGCTATGAGAGGGTTGCAGTAGGTCTGCCGTGGCGCCCGATCGGACTTGGGTTACCGAATGTGGCTCTTTGGTCGCAGCATTGATCTTTCTTGCGATAGATCTATCCCCGTTGAATTTTACATGATGAGCCCCGATCGCCTCGGGGGTACGCTGTCGCCGGATTGTATTCGGAGGTAACACATCTTACGAGGCACGACATGACAGTGAGCATTGCACTGGCGGCGGGGCAGAGTGAGCGATCGAAATCAGCACGTCGACGCAGACTTGGCGTTGCTGCATTCGTCCTGACGTCCGCGATCGTTGGTTTTTCCCATTGTGCGTTGGCCGATGAAGGCGGCGTCAGCTTCTGGGTCCCCGGTTTCTTTGGAAGTCTGGCGGCCACGCCGCAGCAGCCGGGTTGGTCGCTGGCAAACATCTACTATCACACCTCTGTCTCCGCCGGCGCCGACGTCGCGCGTGCGCGCGAGTTCACGCTCAACAGGGTTCCGGCCAATGTTACCCTCGACGCAAAACTGAATTTGAACGTCAACGCCACGGGCGATCTTGGCTTTGTGATCCCAACCTATGTATTCGCGACGCCGGTTCTCGGCGGCCAGGCGTCGGTGTCCCTGTTAGCAGCCTACGGCGTCGTCGGCACCAGCCTGGCAGGCACCTTGTCAGGCGTGCTCACGGGCCCTCTCGGCAACAACGTCCCCTTCGCGCGGTCCGACACCATCAGCGACACCACATGGGGCTTTGGGGATGTAGCGCCGGTATTCCAATTGCGCTGGAACGCCGGGGTCCACAACTACATGACCTATATCATGGGCGACATCCCGGTTGGCGCTTACCAATCCGATCGCCTGTCGAATATAGGCATCGGACACAGCGCGATCGACGTCGGCGGCGGCTACACCTATTTCAATCCGCAGACCGGCCACGAATTCTCCGGCGTGCTCGGCTTCACCTACAATTTCAAGAACACTGCAACGCAGTATCAGAATGGCGTCGACATGCACTTCGACTGGGGTGCATCGCAATTCCTGTCGAAGCAGGTCATGGTTGGCCTCGTGGGCTATGTCTATAAGGAGCTCGGCTGCGACAGCGGTTCAGGCGACCGCGTCGGCTGCTTCCAGTCCCAAGTGGTCGGCATCGGCCCCCAGATTGGATTCCTGTTTCCGGTCGGCGACATGCAGGGCTATCTCAATTTAAAGGCTTACGGTGAGTTCGCTGCGGAAAACCGGCCATCAGGCTGGAATACCTGGGTCACCTTCTCTATCTCGCCGCCCGCGCCCGGAGCACCTCCGACGACAAAGCCCATCGTTAGAAAATATTAGCAGCAACCAAGCTGCGGCTTGTCAGTTTGCTGATCATTCTTTGCAACACGCGGGCAACCGGTGGCACCTGGTCCCCGTCGAAGCTCGTTCCGGTGACCACCAGCGAGGCCGTAGTGCCTGCGCGTAGCAGGCGTCGCCTTCGCGCGCGATTTGCGATCTCGCCCGCCGCGCCTGAAAGTACCGTCACGCCGACCCGGCACATGGTGACGAAGCGAGGCACGCGCCCTTGACCCTCCGCCTTCGGGGAAGGGCGGCACGTAGCCAGGTTGCGATCCGACCGCTAATTCACCGTCAGTTTCACGCCGAGCCGCCCCGCAAGCTCCTGCACGAACTGCCAGGCGACGCGGCCCGAGCGGGAGCCGCGCGTGGTCGACCATTCCAGCGCCTCGCGCTCCAGCGCCTCGTCATCGACCTCAATGCCGAAATGGCTGCAATAGCCTCGCACCATGGCGAGATATTCGTCCTGGCTGCAGCGGTGGAAGCCGAGCCACAGGCCGAAGCGATCGGACAACGAGACCTTCTCCTCGACCGCTTCGCCAGGATTGATCGCGGTCGAGCGCTCGTTCTCGATCATCTCGCGCGCCAGCAGATGGCGGCGGTTGGAAGTGGCGTAGAGGATGACGTTCTCGGGCCGGCCCTCGATGCCGCCTTCGAGCACGGCCTTGAGCGACTTGTAGGACGCATCATTGCCGTCGAAGGAGAGGTCGTCGCAGAACACGATGAAGTAGAAGGACGAGGCGCGAAGCTGTTCCATCAGCGCGGGCAGGCTCTCGATGTCCTCGCGATGGATCTCGATCAGCTTCAGCTTATCGGCGGCCTTGCGCTCCGCGTTGATGCTGGCATGCGCCGCCTTCACGAGCGACGACTTGCCCATGCCGCGCGCGCCCCAGAGCAGGGCATTGTTGGCCGGCAGGCCGTTGGCGAAACGCTCGGTGTTCTCCATAAGGATGTCGCGCATCCGGTCGACGCCCTTCAGCAGGAACAGCTCGACGCGGCTGACCCGCGGCACTGCAGCGAGGCGGCCGTCGGGGTGCCAGACATAGGCGTCCGCCCGCTCGAACGATTCGCGTTCGGCGGCCGGCTTGCCCTGGGCGGCGAGGTGCGCCGCGATCGTCTCCAGCGCGCGGACGATACGATCCTGGGAGAGGTCCGGGGCTGCCTTATCGACTGCCTTGGGGGTTGCCTTGGGACGTTTTGCCGCGACGCGGGCAGGCGTCCTGGCAGGGGTGCGGGGGCCTTTGCCGGCCGGGCTTTTGCTTGGTTTTTTGGGCATGTCCGAAGTTCCTGAGAATGCAGCCTTATCGGGCCTGACGGCGCGCCGCAAGATGGCCAAATCGACGGTCTGGCAGCGTTGCAATTGGGGCAATGGCCGCTATAGTCCGCGCGAATTTGACCGAACCGGTCGCCTTTGAGGGCCTGACCGGTTTTCCCCCGTTTCCACGAGGATCGTCCGAATGTTCATTACCCCTGCGTATGCCCAGGCCGCGGGCGCCGGCGACACCAACAGCATGTTGATGTCGCTGCTGCCGTTCGCCCTGATCTTCGTGATCATGTACTTCCTGATTCTGCGCCCGCAGCAGAAGAAGGTGCGCGACCATGCCGACCTCGTGAAGAACATCCGCCGCGGCGACACCGTCGTGACCTCGGGCGGCCTCGTCGGCAAGGTCACCAAGGTCGTCGACGACGACCAGATCGAGTTCGAGATTTCCGACGGCGTGCGCGTGCGGCAGATGCGCCAGATGATCTCGGGCGTGCGCGCGAAGGGCGAGCCGGCCAAGGAATCCAAGGATAGCAAGGAAGCAGCCAAGGACGACGCCGCGTCGAAGTGAGCGCTTCCGCGAGCATCCCAATCTCCTGATCTGACAGGTCCAGTCGATGTTGTATTTCACGCGGTGGAAGGCGCTCGGGATTATCCTGACGGCGCTGATCGTGTGCCTCTGCGCGGTGCCGAACTTCTTCCCCGAAGCGCAGGTCAAGACCTGGCCCGCCTGGGCGCAGCGCCGGCTCGTGCTCGGCCTCGACCTCCAGGGCGGCTCCTATCTGCTGCTCGAGGTCGATTCCAGCTATGTGAAGAAGGAGAGGCTGGACCAGGTCCGCGACGACGTCCGCCGGACGCTGCGCGATGCCAAGATCGGATTCACCGGCGGCGTGACCGTGCGCAACGACGCGGCCGAGGTTCGCATCACCAAGGAATCCGACGTGCAGCCGGCGCTCGCCAAGCTGCGCGAGCTGTCCCAGCCACTGGGCGGACTGATGGGATCCAGCGGTCAGCGCGACCTTGAGGTGACCGATGCCGGCGGCGGCGTGATCCGCCTGGCGATTCCGCAGGCTGCGATGCTCGACCGCATGCGCAAGACCATCGAGCAGTCGATTCAGATCGTCGAGCGCCGCGTCAACGAGCTCGGCACCGTCGAGCCGGTCATCCAGCGCCAGGGCAACGACCGAATCCTGGTGCAGGTCCCAGGTCTTCAGGATCCGACCCGCCTGAAGGAATTGCTCGGCAAGACCGCGAAGATGGAATTCCGCATGGTCGATGCGTCCGTGCCGCCGGATCAGGCGCAGCAGGGACGGTTGCCGCCGGAATCCGAGCTGCTGATGAGCGCCTCGCCGCCGCCCACGCCCTATGTAGTCAAGAAGCAGGTGCTGGTCGCCGGTGGCGACCTGACCGACGCCCAGGCGAGCTTCGACCAGCGGACCGGTGAGCCGGTCGTCAGCTTCAAGTTCAACACCTCGGGCGCGCGCAAGTTCGCGCAGGCCACGCAGGAAAACGTCGGGCTGCCCTTCGCGATCGTGCTCGACAACAAGGTGATCTCGGCGCCCGTCATCCGCGAGCCCATCACCGGTGGTCAGGGCCAGATCTCCGGCAATTTCACGGTGCAATCGGCCAACGATCTCGCGATCCTGTTGCGCGCCGGCGCGCTTCCGGCCCCGCTCACGGTGGTCGAGGAGCGCACCGTCGGTCCGGGCCTCGGCCAGGACTCGATCGAGAAGGGTGAGCTTGCGGCTTACGTCGGCTCGATCCTGGTCATCATCTTCATGCTTCTGACCTACCGGCTGTTCGGGGTGTTCGCGAACATCGCGGTGGCGATCAACGTCGCCATGATCTTCGGCCTGTTGTCGCTGCTCAACGCCACGCTGACGCTGCCCGGTATCGCCGGCATCGTGCTCACCGTCGGCATCGCGGTCGACTCCAACGTGCTGATCTACGAGCGCATCCGTGAGGAGCTGCGGGGTGGCCGCAATGCGATTTCGGCGATCGACGCCGGCTTCAAGCGGGCGCTTGCGACCATCCTCGATTCCAACATCACCACCTTCATTGCCGCCGCCGTGTTGTTCTACATCGGCACCGGCCCGGTGCGCGGCTTTGCCGTGACGCTCGGCATCGGCATCATCACCACGGTGTTCACCGCCTTCACGCTGACCCGGCTGATCGTAGCCTGGTGGGTGCGGTGGAAGCGGCCGCAGAGCGTGCCGATCTAGGAGCTAAGACCGTGACTCACTACGTTCTCATCGGGCTTGGCATTCTCATTGCCGTTCTCACCGTGGTCGCAGCGCTCGGGCTGCTGCCGTCGCTGCGTATCGTCCCGGACGATACGCATTTCGACTTCACGCGCTTCCGCCGGATCAGCTTCCCGATCTCGGCGGCGCTGTCGATCGTCGCGATCACGCTGTTCTTCACCCATGGCCTGAATTTCGGCATCGACTTCCGCGGCGGCACGCTGCTGGAAGTGCAGGCCAAGTCCGGCGCCGCCGACATCGCCGCGATGCGCACGACGCTCGATGCCTTGCATCTCGGCGAAGTCCAGTTGCAGCAGTTCGGCGGCCCCGAGAACGTCCTGATCCGCGTCGCGGAGCAGCCGGGCGGCGACGCCGCCCAGCAGGAAGCCGTGCAGAAGGTGCGCGGCGCGCTCGGCGATTCCGTCGAATATCGCCGCGTCGAGGTCGTTGGACCGCGCGTGTCCGGCGAGCTGCTGGCCTACGGCATGCTCGGCCTGATGCTCGCGATCGTCTCGATCCTGATCTACCTCTGGTTCCGCTTCGAATGGCAGTTCGCGCTGGGCGCCATGATCGCCAACGTGCACGACATCGTGCTGACGATCGGCTTCATGTCGATCAGCCAGGTCGATTTCGACCTGACCAGCATCGCGGCCCTTCTGACCATTCTGGGCTATTCGCTCAACGACACCGTCGTCATCTACGACCGTATCCGCGAAATGCTGCGCCGCTACAAGAAGATGCCGATGCCGCAGCTGCTCAACGAGTCGATCAACTCGACCCTGTCGCGTTCGATCATCACCCACTTCACCGTGACGCTGGCGCTGTTGGCTTTGCTGCTGTTTGGCGGCCATGCCATCCACAGCTTCACCGCGGTGATGATGTTCGGCGTGGTGCTGGTCGGCACCTATACCTCGATCTTCATCGCGGCCCCGATCCTGATCTATCTCGGCGTCGGCGAGCATCGCGAAGATGCGCCCGATACGGCTACGCCGGCGAAGAAAAACAAGGCATGATCCGAACCGCGTGCCCTCGCAGCCGTTTGCGAGGGCAGTAAGCTCATTCGGACGAAGCACATGGCCGGCGATCCCAACGCACCGCATTTTCCCCGCTCGGCGCCGATCGAAGCCTATGGCAAGGGCGGCTTCGCCTTTGCCGGCATGTCGCATCGGGGATCGCTGCTCTGCCTGCCCGACGCGATCTGGGCCTGGGACGTGACGGACCCGACGAAGATCGACCGCTATTCGCTGGATCGCGTCTTCACGGCGGCCAACAGCATCGACACGCTCCTGATCGGCACCGGAACCGGCGTCTGGCTGCCGCCGCCGGACCTGCGGCAAGCGCTGAAGGCGGTGAGGGTGGTGCTGGATACGATGCAGACCGGTCCCGCCGTGCGCACCTACAACATCATGATCGGCGAGCGGCGCCGCGTCGCGGCCGCGCTGATCGCCGTGCCATGAGCAGCGCTGCGCCTCCGGCCGATTCCGTCGCCTTCTGCGCCGGCCTCGTGCGCAGCCATGACTTTCCGCGCTATGCCGCAACGCTGTTTGCGCCGGCCGCCGAGCGCCAGGCGCTGCTGGCGCTCTATGCCTTCAATGTCGAGATCGTCCGCGTCCGCGACCAGGTGAGCCAGCCCTTGCCCGGCGAAATCCGCCTGCAATGGTGGACCGACATGCTGTCGGGCCACGTCCACGGCAGCGCCGAGGGCAACCCGGTGGCGGCGGAGCTATTGCGTGCGATCAGTGATTTCGACCTGCCGGTCGAGCCTTTGTCGCTGCTCGCCGACGAGCATCAGTTCGATCTCTACAACGATCCGATGCCGACCATGGCGGCTCTGGAGGGTTATCTGGACGCGACCTGTTCGGCATTGTTTGCCCTCGCGGCGCGGGTCATGGCGCTGCCTTCGGAGGCGGCCGAGCATGTCGCAAGGCATGCCGGGCTCGCCCAGGGCATCGCGCAGGTGATTGCGAATCTGCCGCGCGACTCGGCGCACCGGCAACTGTTCCTGCCGCAGCAGCTGCTGGCGGCCCATGGCTGCCAGATGGAGGACGTGTTCGCCGGCAAGGAGACGCCAAATCTGCATGCGGTGCTCAGCCAGCTCGTGGGCGAAGCCGAGCAGCATTTGACGACGGCCTTGTCGTTGTTGCCGGAGGTGCCGGCGCCGGCACGGCCAGCGTTTCTGCTGCTGAGCCAAGTGCGGGGTGACCTCAAGCGCCTGTCGCAACCCGGGCGCAATCCGTTTGCGCCGCAGCCCCCGTCGCGGCTGCGCACGCTATGGACGCTGTGGCGGGCTTCACGTTCCCGGGAATTTACCAAATAGCGGCCGGCTTATCGCCTCAAACGGCCAAATGCTCTATGCTGTCCTATGGCTGAATTGTCCGAAAATACGTCCTCCAATCTCAGCGGCTTGCCGGTCGCTCTGGGCGACATTCATGCCGCCGCCGACACCATCCGCGGCGCCGTCGTCGAGACGCCGTGTAGCTACAGCCGCACGCTGAGCAACATCTGCGGTTGCGACATCTGGCTGAAATTCGAAAACCTCCAGTTCACCTCCTCGTTCAAGGAGCGGGGTGCGCTCAACCGGCTCACCGCGCTGACGCCGGAGGAGCGTGCGCGCGGCGTCATCGCGATGTCGGCGGGCAACCATGCGCAGGGCGTCGCCTATCACGCCAAGCGGCTCGGCATTCCCGCCACCATCGTCATGCCGGTCGGCACGCCCATGGTGAAGGTCGAGAACACCAAGCACCACGGCGCCGAAGTGGTGGTGACGGGCGCGACGCTGGAGGAGGCGGCCGCGTATGCGCGCAGCCATGGCGAGGCCCGCGGCATGATCTTCGTGCACCCCTACGACGACCCGCTCGTCATCGCGGGGCAGGGCACTGTCGGGCTCGAGATGCTGAAGGCGGTGCCGGAGCTCGATACGCTGGTGGTCCCGATCGGCGGCGGCGGCCTGATCAGCGGCATCGGCATTGCCGCGAAATCGATCAAGCCGACAGTGCGGATTCTTGGCGTCGAGGCCTGGCTCTACCCCTCGATGTACAACGCCATCCATGACGGCAATCTGCCGGCGCGCGGCGACACGCTCGCCGAAGGCATCGCGGTGAAATCGCCGGGCAAGATCACGACCGAGATCGTCCGCCGCCTCGTCGATGACATCGCGCTGGTGAACGAAGCCGAACTCGAGCGTGCGGTCGCGACCCTGATCTCGATCGAGAAGACCGTCGTCGAGGGCGCCGGCGCCGCCGGGCTTGCCGCGCTGATGTCCGATACGTCCCGCTTTGCCGGCCAGAAGGTCGGCCTCGTCCTGAGTGGCGGCAACATCGACACGCGGCTAATCGCCTCCGTTCTGACGCGTGAGCTGGCGCGCGAGGGGCGGCTGACCCAGCTGTCGCTCGACATCCCCGACAGGCCCGGACAATTGGCTGCCGTCGCCTCACTGCTGGCCGAGGCCGGCGCCAACATCATCGAGGTCTCGCATCAGCGGACCTTCTCCGACCTGCCGGCCAAGGCAACGCTGCTCCAGCTCGTCATCGAGACCCGCGACAGCGCGCATCTCGACGAGGTCATGGCCAAGCTCGGCGCATCCGGCTTGAGCGCGCGCTGTACCTGAGTGGCGCGCGCCGCTATCGCGGCGCCAAACCCGCGAGGTGGCCGATCAGCCGATCGATCTCGGCTTCCGTATTGTAGTAATGCGGGGAGGCCCGCACGACCGGCGGCAGCGAGCGGATTTCGGCATCGATACGGGTGCTCCCCGGATCTGAAGCGCCGATGGTGATGCCCGCCGCAGCGGCGCTGCTGACGATGGCGTCCGCCCCATATCCATCCAGCGTGAAGCTGACGATGGCGCCCGGTGCGCGTCCGAGGTCGCGAATGGTCACTCCGCGAACGGAGGCGAGGCCGCCGCGAAGACGGTCCGCAAGCAGTCGGCAGCGCTGCGCGATCGGGCCGAGGCCGATCGCGAGGGCATAATCGATGGCAGTGCCGAGACCGAGACGTGCCGCGTAATTGTTCTCCCATGTCTCGAAACGGCGCGCGTCGTCACGCAACCGATATTCATCGCGCGAGACCCAGGGCGCGGCGAAGTGATCGATCATCGGCGGCTCGAACCGTTGCAGCATCTCGCGGCGGACGTAGAGAAAGCCCGTGCCACGCGGGCCGCGGAGGAATTTGCGCCCCGTCGCCGACAGCATGTCACAGCCGATGGCGTCGACGTCGACCGTCATCTGGCCGACCGCCTGACAGGCGTCGAGCAGATAGGGAATCCCGTGCGCCCGCGCGATCTTGCCGATCGCCGCCGCGGGATTGACCAATCCGCCATTGGTCGGAACCCAGGTGATGGCGATCAGCTTCACGCGCTCGTCGATCATGCGCTCGAGCGCGTGGACGTCGAGCTCGCCGCTGGCATCGCTCGGCACCACATCGATGATCGCGCCCGTGCGCCTTGCGACCTGAAGAAACGCGACGTAGTTCGCAGCGTATTCCGCTTCGGCGGTCAGGATCCGATCGCCCTGGCGAAACGGAAGCGCGTAGAACGCCATCTGCCAGGCAATTGTCGCGTTCTCCATGAGGGCGATCTCGTCGGGGCCGGCATTCAGCAGGCGCGCTACGGAGCCGTAGACCGCATCGAGCCGGTCGGACTCGCGGTCGGCAGCGGCATAACCTCCGATCTCGCTCTCCAGGTCGATGTGGTCCTTCATTGCCGCGACGACGGCAGTTGGCATGAGGGCCGCGCCGGCATTGTGGAGATAAGCGAGGCGGAAGGCGGCCGGGGTGTCGGAACGTATCCGGTCGATGTCGATCAAGTGCTGGTCTCCGCCTCTGCTGTCCCGATCCCAAGAATTAGGCGCGTTGACGAGCGCGAGCAAGTTCATGTGAAGCTTGGAACAAAATGCCTGATTATTGCCTCGTCTTGGTATCGGATTCCAAATCGGCGGCCTTTCTCCCCGGATTTTGAGAAACCCGGTGACTTCGAACGCTATATCTTCCCGGATCGGGAAACAGACCATGCAAGAGAAGACGCAATCCCGCTCAATGACCGGGACGCTCAGGACCAACATCACCCGACGGATCGACCTCACGACGCTCAGGTTGTTCATCGCCATCTGTGAGGAAGGCAATTTGACGCGCGCCTCACAGCGCGAGGCGATCGCGCCCTCTGCTGTCAGCAAGCGCATGCATGATCTCGAGGAGGTGCTCGAGGTCGCGCTGTTCGAGCGGCATCCGAACGGCATGGCGCTGACGCCGGCCGGTGAATCGCTGCTGCATCATGCGCGCGTGACGCTGCTCAACGTCGAGAAGATCGCCGTCGACATGGCCGAGCATGCGCGCGGCGTGCGCGGGCATGTGCGGATGCTGGCCAATCTGTCGTCGATCGTCGAATTCCTTCCCGACGATCTGCCCGGCTTCTTTCGCTCACACGAGCTGGTGCGGCTCGATCTGCAGGAGCGCCCCAGCGCCGATGTCGTTCGCGGCGTCGAGGAGGGCGTCGCCGAAATCGGCATCTGCTCGGCAGACGTTTCGACGCGCGGGCTGGAGCGGTTCTCCTATCGGCGAGACCGCCTCGTCATCGTGGTGCGCACGGATCATCCGCTTGCGTCGGCAAGAGACGTTTCGTTCGCCGACACACTCGACTACGACCATGTCGGCCTGTTTGCGACCAGCTCGATCTATCTGCGCTCGCAATACACCGCGCAGCAGATCGGCAAGTCGATCCGGTTGCGAGTCCACGTCCCGGGTTTTGATGCGGTGTGCCGGATGGTGCAGGCCGGCATGGGCATCGGCCTCATTCCCGACCGTGCGTTCCAGGTTCTCAGTCACGGCATGAATCTGACGGCCGTCGAGTTGAGCGACGACTGGGCCGATCGCGAACTGGTGCTGGTAGCCAGGGATCCCGCGGGATTGTCGGCGACGAGCCAGTTGATGCTCGATCATCTGCGATCGCCCGGAACCAAACCTCACTGATGCCGCCCTTCGTGTCGTTCGTCATCCGCGAACGCGTGTTCATCAAAGGGTATTGGACTTAGGGCCCTGCGCTCGGCGACACCACGATCAAAGACGATCGAGGAGCGCCAGACGTGGACGGACCATTATCCGGAATACGAGTCGTCGAACTCGGAACTTTGATCGCGGCACCATTTGCCGCGCGGCTCTTTGCTGAGTTCGGCGCCGAAGTCATCAAGATCGAACAGCCGGGCAGCGGGGATCCGTTGCGCAGATGGCGTAAGCTGCATCAGGGCACCTCGCTCTGGTGGTACCTGCAATCCCGCAACAAGAAGTCGATCGCGATCGATCTGAAATCGCCTGACGGGCGGGACGTGGCGCTTCGGCTGGCCGCGCAAGCCGACGTCGTGATCGAGAATTTCAAGCCAGGGAGCCTCGAGAAACTCGGCCTCGGCTGGGACGTGCTCTCAAAGCTCAATCCGGACCTGACACTGGTCCGCATCTCCGGCTACGGGCAGACCGGCCCTTACCGCGATCGCTCCGGGTTCGGCGCGATCGGCGAGGCCATGGGCGGGCTGCGCTTCACCACCGGCGATCCCGACAGCCCGCCGGCCCGGGTCGGCATCAGTATCGGCGACAGCCTTGCGTCGCTTCATGGCGTGATCGGCGCGCTGATGTCGCTGCTCCGAGTCAAGACAGGGCAGGGGCGAGGGCAGGTGGTCGACGTCTCGCTCTACGAGAGCGTGTTCAACCTGATGGAGAGTCTCGTCCCCGAATATGACCTCATGGGTCATGTCAGGACCCGCACCGGCGGCGCCCTGCCGGGCATCAGTCCATCCAATACATATCCCAGCTCCGACGGGCGCCATGTCGTGATCGCCGGCAACAGCGACGCGATCTTCAAGCGCTTGATGCTGGTCATCGGGCGTCCGGACCTTGCCGACGATCCGGCCCTTGCCAGCAATGACGGACGTGTCCGCGGCAACGACTTGCTCGATGCTGCCATCGCGGCATGGACCTCGGAGCGAACGATGGACGAGATCCTCGCACGTCTCGATGCGGCGGATGTTCCTGCAGGCCGGATCTATTCTGTCGCGGACATCGTCGAGGACCCCCATTACGCCGCCCGCGACATGATCCTGTCGACCGAGCTGCCGGGCGACGTCACCGTAAAGATGCCGGGCATCGCGCCGAAGCTCTCCGACACCCCGGGCGTAGTCAAATGGCCTGGCCCCACGCTGGGACAGCATACCGACGAGGTGCTCGCGGGCCTCGGCTTGCAGGCAGGCGATATCGCGCAGCTGCGCCGCAGCGGAGCGGTGCAATGACGGCAACGCCACCGGACATCCTGATCCAGGAGGTCGCTCCGCGCGACGGCCTTCAGATCGAAGCGAAATTGGTCGAAACCAGCGAAAAAATCCGGCTGATCAATTCGCTCTCTGCGATCGGCTTCAGTCGCATTGAGGTCTCGTCGTTCGTGTCAGCGGCGGCCGTGCCGTCGCTGCGCGACGCCGCGGACGTCTTCGCTGGCATCGAGCGGCGGCCCGGTACGATCTATGCGGCGCTGATCCCGAACCGGAAGGGCGCCGAGCTGGCGCTGGCCGCACGCGCCGACGAGCTCAATTTCGTGATGTCGGCGAGTGAAACGCACAACCGCGCGAACATGAACATGACGCATGCGGTGTCGCTGGCGTCGCTCGGCGAGATCGTGAAGCCGGCCCATGCAGGCGGCGCGTTGGTCAACGCGACGGTTGCGACCGCGTTCGGCTGTCCGTTCGAAGGCCTGCAGCCTCTCGAGAAGGTGCTCGATATCGTCAAGCGCTATCTCGATCTCGGGGTCGACGGCGTCACGCTCGCCGATACCACGGGCATGGCCAATCCCAAGCAGGTTTCGCAGCTGGTTGCCGAGGTCTTGATGCTGGTCCATGCGGACATGCTCACGCTTCACTTCCACAACACGCGCGGTCTTGGGCTGGTTAACGTCCTCGCGGCCTATGACACCGGCGCGCGCCGCTTTGACGCCGCGCTGGGCGGCCTCGGCGGATGTCCATTTGCGCCGGGCGCCACCGGCAATGTCTGTACCGAAGACCTCGTCAATCTCTGCCACGAGACGGGCCTGCGAACCGGTCTCGATCTGCAGCGCTTGATCGATCTCTCGTTCCGATTGCCTGGACTGGTCGGACACGAGGTGCCGGGGCAGGTCGCCAAGGCCGGCCGTCCCCTCGATCTGCATCCCATACCCGAGCGGCTGCGACGCTCGGGCTGAGCGACCACGATCAAAATTCAAAACACATTGGAGGAAACCATGACGATTGCCACGGCGGCGACTGCCGACCTCGATACTGGACTCACAGAGCATCAGGTTATCAAGAAGATTGCGTGGCGGCTGATGCCGCTGATCATCGTCTGCTACTTCTTTGCGTTCTTCGACCGCGTCAACATCAGCTTCGCCAAGGCTGCGCTCCAGGCCGATCTCGGCCTCAGCAACACAGCCTACGGATTTGGCGCCAGCCTGTTCGTCGTTGGTTACGTCCTGCTGGAAGTGCCGAGCAACATGCTGCTCTACCGCTTCGGCGCGCGGCGCTGGATCGCCCGCATCATGATTTCCTGGGGGCTGGCGACGGCAGCGATGGTCTTCGTTCATAGCGAGTGGCAGTTCTATGCGCTGCGCTTCGTGATCGGCGCCATGGAGGCGGGATTTGCGCCCGGCATTCTCTATTACCTGACACTCTGGTTTCCAAAATCGCATCGCGGCCGCATGACGTCCGTGTTTTTTCTCGCCACTGCATTCTCGGGGATCATCGGCGCACCGATCTCGGGTCTCATCCTCAACTACCTGAACGGGCTGCACGGTCTGGCCGGTTGGCAATGGCTGTTTCTGGCCGGCGGCATTCCCTGCGTTGCGCTGGGCTTCGTCGTGCTGCTGCGCTTCGACGACGGGATCGAGCACGCCGAATGGTTGAGCGACGACGAGCGCCGGTTGATCTCGGTTCAGCTGGACCGCCAGAAGAACGAGATCGGCGAGCATTCGGCATGGCGATCGCTGCTCATGCCCGGCGTGCTGCTGCTCGGATTCATCTACTTCCTGATCCAGATCGCCTCCTACGGCCTCAATTTCTGGGCGCCCGACCTGATCAAGGCGGCTGGGGGCGGAAGCGCGGCTGCGATCGGCTTCCTGACCGCCGTTCCCTACATCTGCGGCGCCATCTGCATGATCATCGTGGGGCGATTGTCGGATGCATCGGGTGAGCGCCCGAAATTTGTCGCAGCCTTGATTCTGACCGCGGCCGTGGGCTTCTTCGCGTCTGGTGCATTCGACAGGAATGTCGTCACGCTGGTTGGCGCGCTTGCCATTCTTGGTGCGGCGTGGTTGCGGCCATTCCGACATTCTGGACGCTGCCTCCGAAAATTCTCACCGGTGCGGGGGCGGCGAGCGGGATCGCACTCATCAATACGCTGGGGCAGGTCGGCGGCATCGTCAGCCCGGTCATGGTTGGCTCGGTCAAGGATGTGACCGGCAGCACGACGCCGGCGCTCTATGTCATTGGCGGCTTGTGCGTGCTCTGTGCGTTGCTGCTGCTGACGGTGCTTCCGCGAGACCTGAAAGCCAGGGACGTGGCGGAACCCCGGGTCGCATAGGCCGCGGCATTGGCGCGCCTTGGTGAGGCGCATTCAAGAGGGTATCTAGGCGAAAGACATCACACCGCCGTCCATTCTCAATGGATGGCGGTGTGATGGCCCGGAACCGAAGGGGACGCGCAATGGCGAAGAACACGATTTGCCTCTGGTACGACAAAGACGCCGAGGCGGCTGCCCGCTTCTATGCCGAGACGTTCCCCGACAGCGCAGTGAGCGCCGTCCATCACGCGCCCAGCGATTACCCCTCCGGCAGGGCGGGCGATGTGCTGACCGTCGAGTTCACCGTGGCCGGCGTCGCCTGTCTCGGCCTCAACGGCGGTCCGATTTTCAAGCATAACGAGGCCTTCTCGTTCCAGATCGGCACCGACGATCAGGAGGAGACCGACCGCTACTGGAACGCCATCATCGGCAATGGCGGGCAGGAGAGCGCCTGCGGCTGGTGCAAGGACAGATGGGGCCTCTCTTGGCAGATCACGCCGCGGGTGTTGACCGAGGCACTGGCGGCCGGCGGTGCCGAGGCAAAGCGCGCCTTCGATGCAATGATGGGGATGACGAAGATCGATGTCGCCGCGATCGAGGCCGCGCGCCGCGGCTGAAATTATCTCGCCTCAGATACAGAGGCCGAGCAGCTTGACGTGGCAGCCGCTGGATTTGGGCTTGCTGGCGGGCGCGGCCTCGCGCTTCACGGCAACCAGCGGCTCCTCGTCCTTCTTGCCTTTACCTTTGCCCTTGCCCTTCGGCTCGTAGTCGCCCGCGATCACCATGGCCCAATAGGTTCGCTTGCCGCTGGCATTCTTCGCGCTGGCGATGCCAACGCGCGAGGCGTTGTGCAGCAGCAGGTTCTTGCGATGCCCGGACGAGTCGATCCACTGTCCCAGCGTTTTCTCGAAATTGTCGTAGCCATAGGCGATGTTCTCGGCGGCGCGGCCCGCGCCGGCCGGTGCGACGCGCCGGTTGAACGGGCCGAGCGCGTCGTGGCTGAGGTCGTCCTTCGCCGCCATCGCGCGGGCCTGGTCCATGGCGATGCGGTCGAGGGTTGAATCGCGGACGACGCGGACCTCGCCGTTCTTGAGGCGAAAGCCGGAGATCAGCTCGGCCGGGGAGTCGGCCATCGCGGGTGCAGCTGCAAGCAGCAGAAGGCCAGCGATCACGCCGCCAACCACACGATGCATCATCATCCCCCGAATGCCCATGACCCGCCGCCCGAATGATCCGATCGGTTCTCTATCGCCAATGTGGACGCTTCAAGGCGCGCGCAGCCCGTCAGCTCGCCGGCAGGTCCGCCTCGAAATTGAAGCGGTCGCGCAGGTTTTTCCGTTGTTCCAAGATGTCCTTGAGGAAGGCGCGGTCCTGGTCATTCTTCATCATCGGCTCGATCAGGTCGAGCTGGTTCATGGCGACCAGTTGCAGGATCTCGGTCCGCGGCTTGCCGCTGGTATCGCGGGGCAGCGCGTGCACGACCTGGATGTGCTCCGGCGGCTTGGGACCCTTGGCGGCCGAAAGCTGGCTGCGAAGCTCGCCTTCAAGCGTGGCCTGATCGGCCTCGACGAAGGCATAGAGCCCGACGCCGGAGCGGCGGTCGGCGAAGGCGACGATGGCGGTGTCGCGCACGGCCGGGTTCTTGCGGATCAGCTCGGCCAGCACCGGCGCGTCGTTGACCAGCCGGCGGCCGCCGCCCTCGCGGTCGGTGAAGTTGAACAGGCCGCGCGTGATCGCGCGATAGACCTTCTTGCCGGTCGCGAGCCACAGGCTGGCGGCGAATGATTTCTTCGCCAGGATTTTTCGCTCGCGCGGCGTCAGCGCCTCGGGTGCATAGGAACGCTTGTGCTTGAGCAGATGCCGCAGGTCCTCGTAGGCGAGGATGCGGTAGAGCCGGCCACGTCGGTTGAAGCAGGCCGCGAGCTGGAAGTCGGTCACGTAGGCGCGGCCGTCGCGGCCGACCAGCCAGTTCTGCTCCTTGGCGAGATCGTTGTGGCAGATGCCGGCGCGGCGCAGCCGGCGTAGCGCCGCCTTGGCCGAGCGGAAATAGGCGAGGTCGCCATGCGGCTTGGCGAGATGGAGCGCGACGCCGTCG
This sequence comes from Bradyrhizobium sp. MI1.7, assembly GCF_055811795.1. Classification (NCBI taxonomy): domain Bacteria; kingdom Pseudomonadati; phylum Pseudomonadota; class Alphaproteobacteria; order Hyphomicrobiales; family Nitrobacteraceae; genus Bradyrhizobium; species Bradyrhizobium sp. MI1.7. The sequence continues at coordinate 127,765 of NZ_JBVVPO010000003.1, read as the reverse complement.
ACAAAGCCGCGCACGAGCGCCCGGCGACCGGCCCACAGCAAATCGGGGCCGACATTGAGACCTTTGGCCAGCGCCAGCGCGTGCTTCTCACGCGCGAACAGGTGGCGCGCCAGGGGAAATGACCACCACGGCACTTCGTCGAGCCGGCGCAGCACGGCGTCGACCTCGCCGCTGTCCCCGCGGAAGCGGCCGCGCTCGACGGTCGAGAACACGTCGCGCTTGAGCAGCACGCCCTCGGTCCAGCGCGCCGACAGTGTCGCGGCGTCGTCTTTGGGAAGACTCATCGGAAACTCACGCGGCTGCGGCGATGCGCAGGTGATCGGCGATCCAGCGATCGAGATCGGCGAGTGCCAGCGCGCTCATCGCCTGCTTCTTGGCCACCGTCTTCTCGTTGCCGCGCAGGCGCGTGCCGTCGGGCTTCTTCGTCGGCGCGCTCGCGAGCGGCGGGAACAGGCCGAAATTGATGTTCATCGGCTGGAACGAGCGCGTACCGGGCTCGATGGTCTCGATATGGCCGCCGGTGATGTGACCGAGCAGCGATCCCAGTGCCGTCGTAGCAGGCGGGCTCGCCAGTGTTTCGTCGCGCGCATCCGCTGCCGCATAGAGACCGGCGATCAGGCCGACGCTGGCGGATTCCACATAGCCCTCGCAGCCGGTCATCTGACCGGCAAAGCGCAGCCGCGGCTGCGCGCGCAACCGCAGCTGGCCGTCGAGCAGCTTTGGCGAGTTGAGGAAGGTGTTGCGATGCAGGCCGCCGAGGCGGGCGAATTCGGCCTTCTGCAGCCCCGGAATGCTGCGGAAGATGCGTTGCTGCTCGCCGTATTTCAGCTTCGTCTGGAATCCGACGATGTTGTAGAGTGTGCCGAGCTTGTTGTCCTGGCGCAGCTGCACGATCGCGTAGGCCTTCGTGGTGGGATCGTGCGGATTGGTGAGGCCGACCGGCTTCATCGGGCCGTGGCGCAACGTCTCGGGGCCGCGCTCCGCCATCACCTCGATCGGCAGGCAGCCGTCGAAATAGGGCGTGTTGGTCTCCCATTCCTTGAACTCGGTCTTCTCGCCCGCGATCAGCGCGGCGACGAAGCCGTCATACTGCTCCTTGGTCATGGGGCAGTTGATGTAGTCGGCGCCGGTGCCACCGGGGCCGACCTTGTCATAGCGCGACTGGAACCAGGCCACCGACATGTCGATCGACTCGCGATGCACGATCGGCGCGATCGCGTCGAAGAAAGCGAGCGCGTTCTCGTCGGTGAGCTCGCGAATGGCGTCGGCGAGTGGCGCGGAGGTGAGGGGCCCGGTCGCAACGATGACGTTGCTCCAATCGGCCGGCGGCAGGCCTGAAACTTCGCCGCGGGCGATCTCGATCAGGGGGTGGTCGTTGAGCGCCTTGGTGACGGCCGCCGAAAAACCGTCGCGGTCGACCGCGAGTGCGCCGCCGGCGGGCACCTGGTTGGCGTCGGCCGCGCGCATGATCAGCGAGCCGAGCCGGCGCATTTCGGCGTGCAGCAGGCCAACGGCGTTGTTGGCGGCGTCGTCCGAGCGGAACGAATTGGAGCAGACGAGCTCGGCGAGCCCATCGGTGCGGTGCGCCTCGGTCATGCGGTCCGGTCGCATCTCGTGCAGCACCACGGGCACGCCGGATTTGGCGACCTGCCAGGCGGCTTCGGAACCGGCAAGGCCAGCGCCGATCACGTGGACAATGTTGGATTGGGGTCCTGTCATGGGGCGGACAGGTAGCGCTTTTCGGCGGTCAGTGGAATCGCCGAGATGGAGTTTTCTGCCATCAGAAACGACAACGCCCGCACGAGGCGGGCGCTATCGGTTCGTCCGGTGAAGGGCTGAACGAAATCAGCCCTGGTACTGACCGGCGGCAACGCGCGGGATGTCCGAGCGATCGAGGCCGATGTCGGCCAGTTCGCGATCGCTGAGCTGGGACAGCTCGGCAACATTGCGCTGATAGTCCCGGAAAGCCTGGATCATGCGGATGAGCGAGAGCAGCATTGGTAGTCTCCTGTAGTTCGATTCAGCCCTTGCCCGGGCCTCATCGTTGAAATGAATATAGGTGAGGGTGGTGCAGTGCGAAAGTTCCGATGTTGCGATGCAGCTAAGCGCGAGGTGCATAGCGGTGGTAACGGACGATTAACCCGGGAGCACTCTCGCCCAAAGGGTAGGCGAAATAGGGAATGCTTTGCCATAAATCACCGTGAATTCACGGGTTTACTGCAAACAATCTCGTTACCGGTGAAATGGAAATAGGTAGGGTTCCAACTGTTCTCAAGGCGATCAGTCAGCGTCTGCACCCAAGTCTCGCATGCGCGAATCGCATGATAGTGGAACTATAGAGATGAATATAAATTCATTTATATGAGAGATACCACGCGACCGGATCCCACCGATCCGACTCGCTCAGGGTTGGCGGATCACCAGGCGACCGGGCATGGAGCCTGCCGAAACTCACCCTGCCTCGTTTCAGACCGCAGCCGCCTCCTTGGTGCGGTGCACACACGCCGAACGTGTGGCGTTCATTACAAGGGTGTAATGAAAATCAGAAATTTCGCATGGTGCCTCTGCGCCGCGCGCAACATCACGCAATTCTCGCGAGAAATTTATTGCGGCAAGTTGCCGCGCCCGGAGGAAAGTCATGTCGCAGATTCTGGCAATGTCGCTGGTTCTGTCACAAGAACAAGAGAAGGAAAGTAACATCATGACGAAGTTACTCGGGGTTATCGCAATTGCCGCCGTCGCGTTCGCCGTCGCGCCGGCCCAGGCTGCCAAGCACGCCATGGGCGGCTGCAGCTCGCCCAACCTGGAGAAGACGGAGACCGCGATCGAGAATATGGCCGACGGCGACAGCAAGTTCGTGGCGCAGAAGGAGATCGCGGCTGCGCAGGACGCGCTGCTCAACGGCAAAATGGGTGTGTGCGGCGCGCACCTGAACAAGGCGATGAACGCCACCATGGGGAAGTAAACGCACCAAAAGAGGGCCGATCGCCGGGCGATCGGCCCTACGCGTCCTGTCGGGCGCTATTTAAGGGGCACGTGCGAGCTGGGTCGCGAAATAGGCGACGGTCTTGGAGTAGACTTCGCTCTTGTTCCACTGCTGCAATACCGCAAAATTCGGACTGCCCGGCTGCCAATCCTTGCCGCGCTGCCAGCCGTAGCCCGCGAGATAATTGGCGGTGGAGGCGAGCACGTCGGGCGCGTTGTGCAAGAGGTCGCGTTTGCCATTGCCGTCGAAATCGACGGCGTATTTCATCCAGGACGACGGCATGAACTGGGTCTGGCCGAGCTCGCCGGCCCATGCGCCCTTCATGTCGGCGGGGGCGAGGTCGCCGCGCTGGACGATGCGCAGCGCATCCAGCAGCTCGGCACGAAACTGGTCGGAGCGACGGCAATCATAGGCCAGCGTTGCCAGCGAGCGGATGGTGGCGAACTTACCGGTGTTGACGCCGAAATCGGTCTCGAGACCCCAAATCGCGACCAGCACCTCGCCGGGCACGCCATAAGTCTGTTCGATGCGGGACAGCACCGAGCCGTACTGCTTCATCATGTTGGAGCCGCGCTGCATGCGCGGCGGCACCATGCGGCCGGAGAACTCCTCGAAGGTCTGGGTGAAGACTTTTTGCGAGCGGTCCCGGTTGAGCACGCTCTGATCGAGCGTCACGCCGGCAAGCCCGGCGGCAACGGCCTGCTGCGAGACGCCCTTGGCCGTGGCGTCGGCTTTGAAGTCCGTGAGCCAGGCGTCGAAATTGCCCGAGCCGCAGGCAACAGCGGCGAGGGCTGGCTGGGCGGTTAGGATTGACGCGGAGAGGGCGAGGGCTGCGAGAGCGAGACGAGAAATCGTCGGGGTCATCAGATGAAATGGATTCCGTGAAGTGATCTGACCGGCGGGCGCAATTTCGATTGTAACCGCGGCCAAAGCAAGGCGTATGACAAGCACGCAATCCTGCCCGAGCCGAGCCCGGGCAGGATCGCATGTCACGATATCGTCAGGCGTCCGTCCGATTGCGCCAGGGGAAGAGGTTGGCGGGGAAGTCGGCGGCCGGCTTGCGCGGGCGATGCGGCGGGGGCGGCACCGGACGTGCACCGGGCTCCGAGACGATCACCTTGCGGTAGAGGTGCCAGGTGGCGTGGCCGAGCAGGGGGATCACCACGGCAAGGCCAAGGAACGCCGGAATCGTCCCGAGCGCCAGCAGCACCGCGACGATCAGGCCCCAGGCCGCCATCGGCACCGGGTTCTTGGCGACGACGCGCAGCGACGTCACCATCGCCTCGAACGCGCCGGCATGGCGGTCGAGCATCAAGGGGAACGACACGGCGCTGATGCAGAGCGCGGCGAGCGCAAACAGGAAGCCGGTGCCGCAGCCGACCACGATCAGCCACCAGCCTTGCTGGGTCGTCAGCACGCGCGTCATGAAATCAGAGATCCCGGTCGCGCCCTCATAGCCGAACGCTGCGACATAGATCGCCTGAGCGGTCGCAACCCAGGTCACGAACAGAGCGAACAGCAGGGTGCCGAGACCGAGCATGGCGCCGAACGAAGGCGAGCGCAGCACCTCCATGGCATTCCAGGCGCTGGCCTCCTCATAACGTTCGCGCCGGCTGGAGAGCTCATAGAGACCGAGCGCGGCGAACGGGCCGATCAGCGCGAAGCCTGCGGCCAGTGGGAACAACAGCGGCAGCACCGAATAGCCCATCACCGCACGGGCGAGCACGAGGCCCAGCACCGGATAGATCACGCAGAGGATGATGGCGTGGCTCGGCACCGCCTTGAAATCTTCCCAGCCGCGCCTGAGCGCGTCGTGCAGATCGGACAGTTGGATGGTTCGGATCACCGGTCCAGCCGCATCCGCGGGCTGGGCCACAGTGGGGACATTGCCCGGGTAGAGTGTGGCCATGGTCGCTAGCTCCCTTGCCATGCAGCCGAATTCGGCGCCGGCAACGGCGCAAGCGGCCGCTTTTCTGAGTTTCGCGATTCCGGCCAGACGCGAATTCCGGACGTCATCGCGAACTGAAAGTGGAGCGTACGCCCATTTCCGAGTCCTGTCCCACACGCTTGGTTGAGATTCGATGCCGCACCGCAACCTCAACGATGTCATTCGGTCGTCATTTCGCCGCAGATAAGCTGATGCTGGTTGTCGGTTCGCAGAACTTCGCGGGCGTAACGCCGTAACTTCGTTTATAAGTGCCACTCAAGGCCCTTCCAACGGATCCTTTTCGGGGAGAAGACATGAGCATTTTCGGGAAAATCATGGGCGCGATCTTCGGCAGCCATCCGGCTTCCGCCGCGCCCGCAGGTGGCGCACCCTCGGGTAGCGCACCCGCCAGCGCCGCGCCGGGCGGATCGGCGCCTGCTGCCGCGCCGATGGCAACCGTGGACGTTGCGGCCATCGTCGACAAGCTGGTCGCTGCCCAGAAGGAGAAGCTGGAATGGCGCACCTCGATCGTCGACCTCATGAAGGCGCTCGACATCGACTCCAGCCTTGCCGCGCGTAAGGACCTCGCCAAGGAGCTCGGCTACAGCGGTGACATGAACGACTCGGCGAGCATGAACGTCTGGCTGCACAAGCAGGTGATGTCCAAGCTGGCCGCCAATGGCGGCAAGCTGCCGCCGGAGATCAAGCACTGACCGATTGCTCGGTCGTAAGCCAGGGGGGCCCGCGATCTCGCGGGCCCCTTTTGCATTCAGGCGACGAGGTCTGCTTCCTCCGGATGCCTGTCGAGATAGTCGACGACGAAGCCACAGCCGGCGATCACCTTCTTGCCGTCGCGGCGGATCAAGTCCAGCGCACCCTTGATCAGCTCGGACGCAATGCCGCGGCCGCGTAGCGCGCGCGGCGTCTCGGTATGGGTGATGATCACGGCCGACGGCGTCAGCCGGTAATTGGCGAAGGCGATTTCGTTGCCCGCATCGAGCTCGAAGCGACTCCTGTCCTTGTTGTCCCGTACCGCCATGCCAGATCCCTTCGAAGCGCTGCGTGTTCTCTGATCTAGGCGCCTGAACCGGCCCTTGCCAAGGTGCGACCAAGGGAGGTTGCCGCAGGGGAGATATCCGGAAAATGCGTGTCCCGCTCAGCCTCCTGGCGCTGCTTGCGGCGCTCGTCTCGACCGCGCCGGTGTCGGCTGCGGCCGAAGGCGCCCCGGCCTGGGAGGCCTGCGTCGGGCTGACCAGCACGCCGGACGAGCGGATCAAAGCCTGCTCGACCGTGATCGATACCAGGAGCGAGAGCGGGCAGAGACTCGCCGGCGCCTATTGCAATCGCGGCCATGGGCTCACCGAGAAACGCGAACTCGACGCCGCGCTGTCCGATCTCGACGAGGCAGTCCGGCTCGATCCCGGCTATGCCTGCGCCTACAACAATCGCGGCCGCGTCTACAGCTTCAAGCGCGATTACGATCGCGCCATCGCCGAATACGACCAGGCCATCAAGCTCGATCCGTCGCTGGCGCTGGCCTACAGCAATCGCGGGGAAGCCCGTTTCAACAAGGGCGACCTCGACGGCGCCATTGCCGATTTCGACGCGGCGATCAAGCGCGATCCCAACTATGTCACCGCCTACGCCGACCGCGGCTTCGTCTACGCCCGCAAGCACGACACGGCGCATGCGCTTGCCGACTACAGCATGCGGATCAAGCTTGCACCGGATCTGATTGCCTATATCGACCGCGGCAACGTCTACCGCGACAGCGAGCAGTTCGATCGGGCCGCCGCCGACTACGGCGAGGCGATCCGCGTCGCGCCGACCGACGCACGCGGCTGGCGCAATCGCGGCATGATCCGGCTCTATCGGGGCGACAACAAGGGCGGCCTCGCCGACTACGACAAGGCGCTGCAATACGATCCCTCCGACGTGTTCTCCTGGAACAACCGCGGCCAGGCCAGGCTGCGCCTCGGCGATAGGCAGGGCGCGATTGCCGATTTCCGGAAGGCGCTGGAATTGCGTCCAAGCCTGCCGTCCGCCCGTGATGCACTGCAGAAGCTCGGGGCGCTGACGCGTGAGCCATAATTGGCTCGCTGTTTCGCTTGCAAAAACACTGGTCAGTCTTGCAATCGTGCTCCCGGTTCCCCACGTGTTTCTTCAGGACATACGCCCGAATGCGGCCGGCACGGTCGCTAGACATTCGGAGTGTCATGATCGCCAGCCGCTGACGTATGCTTCTTTTGGAGGAGGGTACGATGTCGGACTTTAGTTTCATCAAGACTCATCGAACATGGGAAGATTGGTGCGGGATGCTGCTCGGCGCGCTGATTGTCGCATCGCCGTGGTTCCCCATCCAGGATCACTCGCCGATCGTCGAACGCCAGACGATGATCCTGAACACGGTCGCAATCGGCCTCGTCGTATTTGGCCTGAGCCAGCTCGAATATGTCGCGTTGCAGCGCTGGCAGGAGGTGGCGACGATCCTGGTCGGGCTCTGGCTCATCGTCTCGCCCTATGTGTTCGGCTATTCCGGCGAAGGTTTTCTCCGGATCTACCATACGAGTCTGGGAGCGGTGGCGGTGATCCTCGGCGTGCTCCAGCTGTGGCAGGACTGGGATCTGAGTGACCAGGATATGCTGAAGCATGGGCAATAGGCGGTAGATTTGAGCAGGCCTGCCGCGCGCTCGGCGGCCTGCGCTCGCTATCTCTTCACCAAATCCGCATACTCCGGATGTTTCTCGATCCACGCCTTCACGAACGGGCATTGCGGGATCAGTTGCAAGCCGGCCGCGCGGACCCGGTCGAGCGCGCCTTGCACCAGCTTCGAGCCGACGCCCTTGCCACCGAGCTCGTTCGGCACGTCGGTATGCTCGAAGGTGATGACGTTGCCGTCGAGCTTGTAGTGTTCAGTCGCGAGATGGCCCTCCACCTCCAGCTCGAAGCGATGATCGGCCTTGTTATCGATGACGTCGCTCATGGTGTCTCCCGTCAGGTCTTCAACGAGTCCGTCAGCATCTTGCGGATCGACCAGGCCTCGCCGTCGGACGATCCCTTGATGTCGTCAATCCGCCAGCTGTTGGCCTCGCGCACGAAGTCATAGCGCACGATCTGGTCGGCGGGTTTGCGGTCGTTGCGGTGGCCGGTGATGGTCACCGCGATCGTCGCCTTGTCGGCCTCCACCTTCTCCGCATCAACCTTGAAGGATTTCACGTCCGGTTCCTGCGAGTTGGTGACGGGATCGAAATCGACCGGCCCGACATCGCCCTTCGGCGTATGCGCATCCGCCTTGGCCCACAGCGCGACCAGCGCCCTCGAGAGATATTTTGTTTTGGCCGCCTTGTTCTCGATGACGAAGGCGCCGCCGCCATCGCCTTTGCCCTTGGCTGCGCGCGTGTAGATGGCGGTCAGGATCGCGACGGGGTCGCTGGAGGCAGGCATCACGGCGAACGCCGGGGAGGCGGTGGCAAGCAGAGAGGCGGCGACGAAGGTCCGACGGGTGACCATGAAATGTCCCTGAGATAGTGACGTGCGACCGCAGGGCCGGCGCGGCCGGCGTCAGCGCGTATCTCTGTAGACCGATGGAGCGGCCGCTCGGTTCAATCGGTCGCTTTGGCGAGCCTGGAATCTTCAGATTGCGGCTGCGGGCGGAGGCAACCCTGGCAGATGACGAGGGAGCGGGTGACCTTGGCGTCCTGCTCGGCCTCGATGCCGTCCTGGGCCTGCCACCATTCCTTCGAATAGGGCTGAAGTCCGGCTTGCGACCTGTTGCGCTCGGAGCCAGCGTCGGCGCGGGTGGCACGCGGAGCCCCGGAACGTGGCTGGTTGGGATCCTCGCCGGCGCCGTCCCAGGCATAGCGCGCAGGCTTGAAGGCGGGGTCAGCGGAGAGGTGCGCCTGAGGCGCCACGGCACATCCGGCGAGCGCCAGCGACAACAGGAGGAAGGCGGGCGCTTTGACCATGATGCGGCACTCTGTACGCGAGAACTGGCTGAGGTTGCGCCGATCATGTTTAAAATTCCCTGAACGGTCGCGGCCGCCGGCGACAAACGCGAATGCGATATCGGATCCTCCTGCTCACACTGCTCGCCACCGCTGCGCGCGCCGACGATGCAAAGCCGTTCAATCCCTCCGATTATCCGCCCGGCGTGCAGCAGGCTCTGCGCTACGCCAATGAGGAATGCGACAGCCAGGATGGTGGCCTGGTGACCTTCGCGCCGGACACCGTGCGCAAGATCGATCTGACTGGCGACGGCCGCGAGGACTACATCGTCGATTTCCGCGACACCAAATGCGGGGAGCGCGAGACCACCTATTGCGGAACCGGCGGCTGCGTCATGCACGTCCTGGTGACTCTGCCCGATGGCGGCGTGCGCCCCGTGTTCGACGGTTATGTCCGCAGCTACAAGATTTTGCCGCAGCCGATGAAGCGCGGCGCGGCGCGCACCATTCGCTTCGATCTGCACGGCAGCTATTGCGGCGGTTTCGGTGCGCAGGCCTGCTGGAAGGAGAAGGCCATCACGGCGACGCCGTTTGCGTTCAAGCAGCCGTAGGGCAGATGCGCGACCGGCGGCCTTGCTACACCGCATTCGATGGCGATAAATGGGCTGCAAGGAGCGGGCGGCTCGTGCGCCGTCCGCCGTCGAAGAGGAAGCCCGATGCAGCCCCTGCGCATGTCCCGCCGCGTCATGAATCTCGCTCACATGCTGACCCAGAATGCGCGGCGGCATGGGTCGCGTCCTGGTTTCGTCTGGGGTGACAAATCCTGGACCTGGCACGAGATCGATGCACAGGTCTCGGCGCTGGCCGCCGCACTCGCCGCGCGCGGCATCGCCAAGGGCGACCGCATCCTCGTCCATTCCAAGAACGGCGACGAGATGTTCTTCTCGATGTTCGCCGCGTTCCGGCTCGGTGCGGTCTGGGTGCCCACCAATTTCCGCCTGATGCCGGATGAGGTCACCTATCTCGCGCAGGCCTCCGGCGCGAAGGCGTTCCTGTGCCACGTCGATTTTCCCGAGCACGCTGCAGCCGTGAAGGGCGGTGCGCTGGAGTTCACCTGGAGCGTCGACGGCAAGGGCTCGTTCGGCGAGCGCTCGGTGGCGGAAGCCATCGCCTCGCAGGCCGGTGCAAGCGTTGCGAACGTCGCCGTCGAGCACGACGATCCCTGCTGGTTCTTCTTCACCTCCGGCACCACCGGCCGCTCCAAGGCTGCGGTGCTGACCCACGGCCAGATGGGTTTCGTCGTCACCAACCATCTCGCCGATCTCACCCCCGGCGTCACGGAAGCGGATGCGTCGCTGGTGGTGGCGCCACTATCGCATGGCGCCGGCGTGCATCAGCTGGTGCAGACCGCCCGCGGCGTATGCACCGTCCTGCTGCCGACGGAGAAATTCGACATCGACGAGGCGTTCCGCCTGATCGAGGCGCATCGGGTCAGCAATCTCTTCACGGTGCCGACGATCCTGAAGATGATGGTCGAGCATCCGGCCGCCGACAAATACGATCATTCCTCACTGCGTCACGTGATCTATGCCGGCGCGCCGATGTACCGCGAGGACCAGAAGGCCGCGCTGAAGAAGCTCGGCAAGGTCATCGTGCAGTATTTTGGCCTCGGCGAGGTCACCGGCAACATCACCGTGCTACCGGCGGCGCTGCATGATCCCGAGGACGGGCCCTATGCGAAGATCGGCACTTGCGGCTTCGAGCGCACGGCCATGCAGGTCTCGATCCAGGACGACGAGGGCCGCGAGCTGGCCGCCAACCAGAGTGGCGAGATCTGCGTGATCGGGCCTGCTGTGCTCGCCGGCTACTACGACAACCCCGAGGCCAATGCGAAGGCGTTTCGCGACGGCTGGTTCCGCACCGGCGACCTCGGGCACATGGACGAGGAGGGGTTCGTCTACATCACGGGACGCGCCTCCGACATGTACATCTCCGGCGGCTCCAACATCTATCCACGCGAGATCGAGGAGAAGATCTTGACGCATCCCGCGGTCGGCGAGGTCGCCGTGCTCGGCGTGCCCGATGCGACCTGGGGCGAGGTCGGCGTCGCCGTCTGCGTCGCGCGCGAAGGCGAGAAGCCGGTGAGCGAAGCTGAGATGGCGGCGTTCCTCCTGCCGAAGGTGCCGCGCTACAAGATGCCGAAGCGGTTCTTCTTCTGGGAGGCCTTGCCGAAGTCCGGCTATGGCAAGATCCCGAAGCGCATGGTGCGCGATGAGCTCGAGGCGCGCGGGCTGCTCGATCTCGACAACAAGCAGGCGGGCTGAGCATACGCGATGCGAAGTATCAAGCAGCCGGGCGCGCCTGTCGCCGAACGCATCCAATGGGTCGAGGCGAGGGGGCGCGCGTTCTCGTTCAGGCTCGAAGCGGGTCTGCCGCTGCTCGAAGCCGCGCGGCGTGGTTTTGCGGCAGAGGGATTTGCCAGTGGCGTGCTGAATTTTGGCAGCGCCGCACTCGGACCGTTCGCATACGTGATGCCGGCGCTGTCGAAGACAAGTGAGAACGCGGCGTTCTACAGTGACACTTTTCGCCCCAGCGGCGTGACGCGGACGAAACTCGGCAGCATGACGCTCGGTATGCGCGATGGCGCCTCGTTCTTTCATTGCCACGGGCTCTGGACGGAGGCGGACGGCAAGGCAAGCGGCGGCCACATGCTGCCGGACGAGACTGTTGTCGCCGAGCCGTTCGAGGTCGAAGCGTTCGGCATCGACGGTGCCATGTTCACCGCGGAGCCCGATCCCGAAACCAATTTCAAGCTGTTCGGGCCGGTGCCCGCTGCGAGCACCGGCGCGCGCACGACTAGCCGCGCCTTCGCGCTGCGGCTGCGGCCCAACCAGGATTTTGCCGGCTGCCTCGAAGCGTTCTGCCGCGCGCATGGCATCGCGCGTGCGAAGATCCACGGCGGCGTCGGCTCGACCATCGGCGCGCGCTTCACCCATGGTGGGGTGACCGAACCGTTCGCGACCGAGCTCGCCGTGACAGCGGGGACGATTGTACAGGGCAGTTCGGGTGCACCGGAGGCGGCGCTCGACATTGCCTTGATCGACTACACTGGCGGCATCGCGGAGGGCCGTCTGATCCGTGGGCACAATCCCGTGCTGATGACCATGGAGCTGGCGCTCGAGGTGTTGGGCTAGTATCGGCGAGCGATCATCAGTGAGCACGTAGCTTGGCGATGGCCAAGAACGTGGATTCACTTATCCCTGATATGCCCGAGCTCGATCCTTGAAAGAGGTTGAGCAATGGAGATTGACCCTGGCCGATGCTCTCGCCGTTTCTGACGTCATACATGGCGGAGAACCGGCTCAACAGTTTTTCAACCTTCGCCGGATCGGAAAGATCCTTGATCTTCATGAATTTGTCCACGACCTTGGCTTGCTGATCGATCTGCATCGAGGCCATCGAGTCAGGCAAATCGAAGGTGGTCCTGAACACCTCCGAAAGAGCCTTGTCGGCAAGGATGTCGTATGCGGACGTGATTTCTCCCGCCTTTCGCTGGAAATAGAGCGCAAGGCGTACGCCGGGATTCGTATCCCCCTGCTGCTGCTCCAGGCTTTGCTGGAGATAGTTCGCCTGTGTTTCCCGGAATTGATCTCTCTTCTGAGGACCCATCATCGGGAGGCGCGCGACGTTACCCTTGCTGTCGAAGTTGAACGATGCCACGATTTCGGCAAAGCGAGGATCGCTCTGCGTGTTCGCGAAGCTCTTTGGGTTGTTCAGGTCGGAGCTGAAGATCTTCTTGAGAAATTCGGTGCTGACCTTCTTAGGGTCCAAACCCTTGGCCAAGAGAATGAAATCGACCATCGGCCTGTTTGCGAGAAGCTCGGAAACGCTGTCGATGCCTGCGATTGCCTCTTGATAAGCCGTCGCATCTTTCGTGGCTAGTGCCCGAATTGCCTTCTCCTGCTGAGGGCTTGCCTGTTTCAGCGCGGCAATGACGTATTCCCTCGCGATCTGGAGGACCTGAGCCGAGTCTTGAGCCACCAAGGGGGTCGTCAGATTGCCTTTTGCGTCGAAGTTGAAGGCGCGTGCGAGCTCTACGTACCGATTGTCCTTGAGGGTATAGACGTAGCTCTTGGGGTCGTTGACGTCGCTTTCGAGGACTGCCTTGATCGTCGCCTTCGAGACCATTCCGGGATCGAGGCCGACGGCGCCCAGCGCAAAATCATACACGCCAGGTGTCGATACGAACGCCTGGACTGAATTGATCTTGCTGAGGTCCGTTCTGAATTGCTTGATCGCCAAAGCTTCGTATATCGGGCTTGCCGCCGAATAGACGGCGGCCTTGCTGTCGTCGAACCGCTTTTTCGTGATCGCGACATTTGCGGCAGTCTGGGCGGACACGCCTGACGGAAGCGACCCGTCGGGCGAGAACTCGAACGCGCCGGCCAGGTCTACAAACCCGCCAATCGTCGCTATCTGGTCACTGAGGCTGGAAATGCTTTTCGTATATGACTCCAGGTGACTTTTTTCGACCAGGATCTGGATGTTCAACTGGGTCACGTCGGCGCCCGGTTGCGATAGTTGGGCCTTGTAACCGGTTATCTTTAGATCAGCGGCGCTGGCGTCCGATTTGGCTTGAGCAAGCTGGGCGTTGAGGCCGGTCAACTGAGAAGTGAAGGTGGTGTTGACGTAGCTATTTGGATCGGACGGATCGCTGCGCAAGACCTGACTTATCGTGTCACCCGGCCACTTGCTTTGATCGATCCCGTATGCCGAGTAGACATAGTTGCGAAGACGGTCGTTGTTCAGGAGTTGGTCTGCACTGCTGATCTTGCCGATTTCAGCGCTGTAGTAATTCGAGTCTGCGGCAAGCGCATCGACCTGGCTCTTCTTGGTCGTCGTGTACAGACCGATCATCTCGTCGGTCTGGTCTCCCGATTGCGCAACTGGCGTGGCACTGCCATTGAAGGAGAATGCCGCGGCAAACTCCCGGTAGCGCTTGTCTACCAACTTGTTGACGAAGCTCTTTGGGTCGGAGAGGTCGCTCTCCAGCACCTTCTTCATGAAAGCCTTGGCGTAGGCCATGTCTTCCAGGCCATATGCCTTCATCGCATAATGATACAGGCGATAATCTTTCATAAGATCATCGACGGTCCGCACCTTGCCGATGTTGGCTTTGTAATAGGCGGATTCTCGCGCGACATCGGGTTGCTGTTCAACCCGCGTCAGGGACTGCTTGAGATGGTGCGCAATGTAGTTGTAGCTGAAATACGTTGATACCATCGCGCATTCCTCGCGGCTCTACGGTCCTGGACTTCCGTCAATCATTGCCGGGTCGCGGGGTGGGGGCTGGCCTCATGCCAGCAAGCTGTCTCGCAGCAACGTTTTCTTAAGGCGATTCTTTGCTGCAATCTTAGGTTTTAATTTGCGTCCAAGTGACGCATGCCGGGTTTTGTTGCTGTATGTTTCTCAGGTGCTGCTTTCGCGAGGATTGTGTTCCTAGTATGTTCCAGTCGAAATATCGACCGGAGTGGGTTGGAAGCAGAGCATGAGCCGACGAAGCAATCGCACCATCAACCTGCCGGCGCCGTATCTGAAGCGGGTCTGGCTCGATCCGTCGCGAGTTCACGATCGCGAGGCATATCCGTTTTGCCTGCCCATCTTCCCGGATGATTTCGAGCTCAACTTCGACGCCGCCATCACGATCATCGTCGGAGAGAATGGCACCGGGAAGTCGACGATCCTCGAGGGTATCGCAGCGCTTGCCGGCTACGACGATGCGGGTGGAGGCAAGGGCTACATGCCCGTCGACCATTCCGAAGCGCGGGAGAAGATGGGCGGCCAGCTTTCCAGGGCCTTGCGCGCAAGCTGGCTGCCGAAGATCACCAACGGCTGTTTTTTTCGCGCCGAGAGTTTTTTCTCGGTCGCGCGATATCTCGACAAGGCCGCACGTGATGCCGGCCAGGCCGGCCCCGACTTCCTGTCGCATTCTCATGGCGAAGGTTTTATGCGCTTCTTCGAAGAGCGCTGCCAGCGCCAGGGCATCTTCATCTTCGACGAACCGGAATCGGCGCTGTCGCCGGCGCGTCAGATCGAATTCCTGAAGCTCTTGCGACGCATGGACGAGTCCCGCATCTGCCAGGTCATCATGGCAACCCATGCGCCTCTGCTGATGGCCTATCCAAACGCGAGACTGTTGCGGTTGGGCAAATACGGCCTGGAGCCGACGACGGTGGAGCAAACCGATCATTACCGGGTGATGCGCGAATTCTGTGACGATCCGCGCGGGTTCGTGGAGGCGACACTGGCGGAGTAGGCGAGGGTGCGCTCCCACGGCACTCGCTCTTCTCGTGTCCCGGACGCGCTGCAGCGCGTAGCGGTGCGGCGCAGAGCCGGGACCCACGCAGTCACACGCTCGCTGCAGCATGGGCCCCGGCTCTGCAGCGCATCGCCGCACTGGACGATGCTGCGCATCGCCAGGGAAGCGCTGCGCTGCGTCCGGGGCACGAGAGCAGATTCTAGCTTTGCATTCGAATTCAAATCGCACGCACGGTTTCGCATCCTCGCGGCAAGATCTGCCCGAGCTTTGCTGTAGTCACCACCCTCGAAAGTGCCGAGGGCGCAGGGAAGGCCGGGTGCCGGCTGGCACCCGCGGTCCACTGTGCGGAAATTGCGCTACGAAGTTTGCACAGCGGCGTACAGGTGAAGCCAAACATCCGGCCTTCCCTGCGCAGTGGTTTTACGGCTTATGCCGAGCTCTCCCCGGGGAGCGATGCACTATTGCCCCCGTCGCCTTGCGGATGACTGATGCGCGCGGCCCGGTCGGGCCGCCACATCACCGCGAGACTTGGCGCACAGGCTCCGGGCGCCAGGACGGCACGGTTTTACCGTACACAGGCTGCACCGGTCGTGTGCGCGCGGCGTTCGCTCACGGTTGCCCGCCCTGCAAACCACCTTCGCGCCGACGCCGCCTGCGTCCACCACGTCCCATCCCGCGTGTCGTGACGATCGCGATAACGCCCCTCGGCCCGGGGTGGGATGGCTTTCTATATGATAATCCGAAATGCGGATAAAGAGAATTATTTCTGCGTGGTGCGGTTGACCCGCCCATTGGGTGTTTTGCCCGACGGGCGGCGCAAGGGGTTCTGGGACGCGCGAGCGCGCGCCGCAACGCCGCCATGAACAGGTCTCCCCACGGCCGCAAAATGCGCTACCATGATCGCAGCGCGCCTCAAGTCGCGCACGATCCACGAGACGCATGAGGAAACGAGATGAGGGTGACGATTGGACGGCGCATGGTCATGGGCGCGGTGCTGACTGCCGCGGGCGCGGTGGCTTTGACGGCGGCGTTTGGCCCGGCTTGGGCACATGGGCCGACCCGGCAGAAGGTGCGCGAATCCATCGAGATCAACGCGCCGCCGGCCAAGGTGTGGGCCGCGATCGGCAATTTCCAGGAGATGAGCTGGCTGCCGCCTGTCACCAAGACCGAGGGCGAGAAGGGCAATGAGATCGAAGCGACGCGGCGGCTGACCCTGACGGGAGGCGCCACCGTCGATGAGGAACTCTACAAGTTCGACGCTGCCGCGATGACCTATTCCTACCGGATCACCAAGGTGGACGTGAAGGTGCTGCCGGTCACCAATTATTCCTCGACGCTGACGGTGACGCCGAGCGCCGACGGCAAGGGCGCGACGCTGGAATGGGCGGGCGCGTTCTACCGCGGCTTCCCCAACAACGATCCGCCGCCCGAGCTGAGCGACGAGGCCGCTGTGAAGGCGGTGAAGGGGCTCTATCAGGCCGGGCTCGAAGCGCTGAAGAAGAAGATCGAGAGCGGAAGCTGACCGTGCGGGCGCGGGTCCTGGCGGCGCTCGCCGCCAGCCTTTGCGCTGCCAGTATTGGCAGCGCGTCCGCCGAAGAGGCGTTCGTCACCAACCAGCTCAGTGACGATCTGATGGTCGTGGACCTCGCAACGTCGCGCAGCGTTGCGACCATTCCGATCGGCGGCAAGCCGGCCGGCGTGGCCGTCAGCGCGGACGGGCGCTTTGCCTATGTCACGAGCCCCGACGCCAAGGCGGTGACCGTGGTCGACGCGGCAACGCGGCAGGTCTCGGGGCGGATCGAGGTCGGCGGCGGGCCGCTCGGCATTGCCGTGACGCCCGATGGCAAGACGCTCTACGTCGCCGACTGGTATGCCGCCGCGGTGCGGGTGATCGATACGGCCACGCGCAGCGTCACCGCCAGCATTGCGGTCGGCGCCTCACCGTCGGGGCTCGCGGTGACGCCTGACGGCAGGCTGCTGCTCTCGGCGGACCGTGACGACGACAGCGTCTCGGTGGTGGATACCGCAACGCGTGAGCGCAAAGCGACCATCAAGGTCGGCACCCGTCCGTTCGGCGTCACCATCGATGCCGAGGGAAAACGCGCCTACACCGCCAATGTCGGCTCCAACGACGTCTCGGTGATCGACATCGCCGCGAGCCAAGAGATCGGCCGCGTGCCGGTCGGGATGCGTCCCTACGCCGTGGCGCTGACGCAAGGGCGCGGCTTCGTCACCGACCAGTATGGCGGCACCGTCAGCGTGTTCGACCTGGCGACGCTGAAGCCGGTCAAGCGGATCAATGTCGGCGACTATCCCGAAGGCATCAATGCGACCGCCGACGGCAAGCGCGTCATCGTCGCCTGCTGGGAGAGCAACACATTGAGCATCATCGATGCCACCGAGCTGAAGGTGATCGGCGAGGTCAAGACCGGCGACGGCCCGCGCGCGTTCGGGGCGTTTCTCAGGCGGACGGAGTAGGGGGCGTAGGGTGGGCGTAACCCACCACTTTAGTCGCTGCGGAAAAAGAAGCGGTGGGTTACGCTACGCTAACCCACCCTACGATCTCGATCCGGCAAACGCCTTCAACTTCAGGAAAAAGTCCTTCAGGATCGGGTTGCGATCCACATAGGTCACGTAGCGGATCGGATGCCGCCGGCGGTCGACGCTCCACGTGATCTGATCCGTGAGGACCGGGGCCGGGATGATCACGCTCGGCGCCCAATCGGGATTGAGAAGCCAGCCGACCGGCGCCATGTCCCAGATCTCCTTGGCCCAGCCCAGATGGTCGGACGAATAGTCCTTGAAGCGCATGGCGAGGAACGCGCCGATGCTGCCATGCGGTTCGATGTAGCGCTCGATCTCCGGCACCGTGCTGTGAAGGTGCGAGGTGACGCCCTTGCATGGCACGAGCACGAGCGGCACGCCGCTGTCGAACAGCACCTGCGCGCCGCCGACGTCCTGCTTGAGATTGAACTCGATCGTGTGCGGCCATTCCAGCGCGTGACCGCCAAGCCAGACCACCACCACGCGGTCGATGATGTCGGGGGCCTTGAGCAGCGCCGAGGCGATATTGCTGATGGCGCCGATGGCAATGATGTAGAGCGGATTGTCAGGGGAGCCTGCGCGCGCCCGGGCCACGAGGTCGTTGACGGCGGGGGCCGCCTGCGCCGTCTTGCCGGGGCCGACATAGTCGGTGACGCCGCGATGGACGAGGCCGTCCGGCGCGACGTCGAGGCGCTCCAGCAGGCGAAGGATTTCCTGGTAGCTCAGCTCCATGCCGTGGCCGGGATTGTCGGCGCGTGTGTTGAAGAACGGCGCGGCGTAGATCGCCTCGACGTCGAACCGGTCCTTCGACAGCAGCATCTGCACCAGCGCGAACTGATCGTCGATCTCGTTGTAGGTGTCGGTGTCGAGCACCACGCGCACCTTGCCGACCGGCGGCTCCAGGAGTTTGAGGCGGGCTGCGTCCGAGAGTGTCATCACCGTCTCCTTGGGCCGGGCGTGCCGATTGCGGATCAGGCCTTGAGCGAAATCCGGCAGACTACGTCTGCGATCTCATCCATCTGCGCGAACATGTGATCGGGCGCAAGCGCCCGCAGCGCCGCCGGCGCGGCGTAGCCCCAACTCACCGCGCCGCAGGCAATCCCCACCGCGCGCGCCGCCTCGATATCACGGACCTCGTCGCCGATCGCGATCACGCGGCCTGGCTCCACGCCTGCGCGCCGGATCACGCGGCGGAATTTCGCGGGCTTGCCGAACAGCGATGCCGCGCAGTCGAAATGCGCGAACAGGGCGGCGGACTCGCCAAGCTTCTCGCGTGCATTGGCTTCGCTATCCGACGTCACCAGCGCGAGTTGCACGCCGTTATTGGCCAGCGTCTGCAGCATCGTCTCGACGCCCGCAAACAGCGGAATCTCCGCCGCCGCCTCCGCCTTCAGCCGCCGCGCATGCCGCGCGATCGCCGGCAGCTTCCACAGCGGTACCTCGAGCCGGGTGAGGATCTCGCGCGACGATGCATGCCGCAGCGCTTCGATTTCGTCATCCGCGACGCGACGAAAATCGAAGCGATCGGCGACATCGTTGATGGTACGCAGGAACCAGGGAAAGCTGTCGGCCAGCGTGCCGTCGAGATCAAAGATGGCGAGGGAGTAGGGCATGGAGGAGGGTTTCGAGTTCGCTGACAAACGAGACGTGGCGGCTATTATTTAGAAGAATTCGAGGACACCCATGCGACACGAGCGCATTGAAATCAACCCTGCGATCATGGCCGGCAAGCCCGTCAGCCGTGGGACGCATGTGCGTCACCGCAACCTGCGCACGTGAACATTGATGTCGAGATCGATGTTGCTGACGCAGGTCTGAGTAGTCCGGTGAGAGCCGCCCTCGTGCCAGGGGCCATCGCGCGTGCGGGCGTTGGTGATATTGGCGAGCTTCAGGCATCGCCATTGCGGCAGCGGTCCGCTGCTCTCGCCGCCAAATTGCCAGGCGAGGACGGCTTCCTCACCCATCTTGTTGGTGCCGATGATGTGGGGGCAGAGCTCGCGATAACGCCCCTCGTAGATGCAGGTTGCCTGCTGCTCGGCGAGGATTGCCTTGCGGAAGAGCATGTAGGTGCGGCTGGGCATCGCGGACACTTGCAGCCTTTCCCCGATGATCCCGCGGACGAGGCGGAATGAACTCTACTCCGCCGCCTCGCTCGTGCTCCTCCGCTTCGGCTTCCGCGCCTTCTTCAACACCGGCTCCAAGAACTTGCCCGTGTAGCTCCGCGGCGCTTTCGCGATATCCTCCGGCGGGCCCCAGGCGACGATTTCGCCGCCGCCGTCGCCGCCTTCGGGGCCGAGGTCGATGACCCAGTCGGCGGTCTTGATGACTTCGAGATTGTGCTCGATGACGACGACCGTGTTGCCCTGCGCGACCAGCTCGTGCAGCACCTCCAGCAGCTTCTTGACGTCGTGGAAGTGCAGGCCGGTGGTCGGCTCGTCCAGGATGTAGAGCGTGCGCCCGGTGGCGCGCTTGGACAGCTCCTTCGCCAGCTTGACGCGCTGGGCTTCGCCGCCCGACAGGGTTGTGGCCTGCTGACCGACATGGATGTAGTCGAGGCCGACGCGGTGCAGGGTCTGGAACGTCTCGCGCACGCGCGGGACCGCCTTGAAGAAGTCGGCCGCTTCCTCGACGGTCATGTCGAGCACGTCGGCGATGCTCTTGCCCTTGAACAGGACCTCCAGCGTCTCGCGGTTGTAGCGCTTGCCCTTGCAGACGTCGCAGGTGACGTAGACGTCGGGCAGGAAGTGCATCTCGATCTTGATGACGCCGTCGCCCTGGCAGGCCTCGCAGCGGCCGCCCTTGACGTTGAAGGAGAAGCGGCCGGGCTCATAGCCGCGCGCCTTCGCTTCGGGCAGGCCGGCGAACCATTCGCGGATCGGCGTGAAGGCGCCGGTATAGGTCGCGGGATTCGAGCGCGGGGTGCGGCCGATCGGCGACTGGTCGATGTCGATGATCTTGTCGATGTGCTCGAGACCCTCGATGCGATCGTGGGGGGCGGCGCCTTCGCTGGCGTTGTTCAGCTTGCGGGCGATGGCCTTGTAGAGCGTGTCGATCAGCAGCGTCGACTTGCCGCCGCCGGAGACGCCGGTGACGGCCGTGAACAGGCCGAGCGGAATCTCGGCCGTGACGTTCTTGAGGTTGTTGCCGCGCGCGTTGACCACCTTGATGGTGCGGCGATGGTTCGGCGGGCGCCGCTCCGGCACCTCGACCTCGAGCTCGCCGGTGAGATATTTGCCGGTCAGCGATTTCGGGTTGCGCATGATCTCGGCGGGCGTGCCTTCGGCGACGATGTTGCCGCCATGCATGCCGGCGCCGGGCCCGATGTCGAGGACGTAATCGGCGAGCAGGATCGCGTCCTCGTCATGCTCGACGACGATCACGGTGTTGCCGAGGTCGCGCAGGCGCTTCAGCGTGTCGAGCAGGCGGGCGTTGTCGCGCTGGTGCAGGCCGATCGAGGGCTCGTCCAGCACGTAGAGCACGCCCGTCAGTCCCGAGCCGATCTGCGAGGCGAGGCGGATGCGCTGGCTCTCGCCGCCGGACAGCGTGCCGGAGGAGCGGGACAGAGTGAGGTAGTTGAGGCCGACGTCGAGCAGGAAGGTGAGGCGCTCGCGAATCTCCTTGAGGATGCGGCCGGCGATCTCGTTCTGCTGCGTGTTCAGCGCCTCGGGCACGGTCTCGAACCATTCGCCGGCCTTCCTGACCGACAGTTCCGAGATCTCGCCGATATGCTTGCCGCCGATCTTGACGCAGAGCGCCTCGGGCTTCAGCCGGAAACCCTTGCAGCCCTCGCAGGGGACGTCGTGGAAATACTTTGCGAGCTCCTCGCGCGCCCACTCGCTCTCGGTCTCGCGATAGCGGCGGTTGATGTTGGTGATGACGCCCTCGAACGGCTTCTTGGTGTCGTAGGAGCGGACGCCGTCCTCGTAGGAGAACTTGATCTCGTCCTCGCCCGAGCCAAGGAGGATCGCGTTCTGCGTCTTCTTCGGCAGATCCTTCCATTTGGTGGTCAGCGTGAACTTGTAGTGCTTGCCGAGCGCGGTCAGCGTCTGAATATAGTAAGGCGACGACGACTTGGCCCAGGGCGCGATCGCGCCCTTGCCGATGGCGAGCTCCTTGTCGGGGATGACGAGGTCTTCGTCGACATGCTGCTCGACGCCGAGGCCGCCGCAGGCCGGGCAGGCGCCGTAGGGATTGTTGAACGAGAACAGGCGCGGCTCGATCTCCGGAATCGTGAAGCCGGAGACGGGGCAAGCGAATTTTTCCGAGAACAGGATGCGCTCGGGCCCGCTCTTGTCGTGAATTTTGGCGGTCTTCTTCTTCTCCTCGGCGGGAGCAGCCGCTGCAGCCGCATCGGCGAACTCGACGACGGCGAGGCCCTCCGCGAGCTTCAGCGCGGTCTCAAAGCTTTCGGCGAGGCGCTGGCCGATGTCGGCGCGCACCACGATGCGGTCGACCACGACGTCGATGTCGTGCGGAAATTTCTTGTCGAGCGTGGGCGCTTCCGCCAGCTCATGGAAGGTGCCGTCGATCTTGACGCGCTGAAAGCCCTTCTTGAGCCATTCGGCGAGCTCCTTCCGGTACTCGCCCTTGCGGCCGCGTACGACGGGGGCGAGCAGATAGAGGCGGGTGCCCTCGGGCAGCGCCAGCACGCGGTCGACCATCTGCGAGACGGTCTGGCTCTCGATCGGCAGACCCGTGGCGGGCGAATAGGGCACGCCGACGCGCGCCCAGAGCAGGCGCATGTAGTCGTAGATCTCGGTGACGGTGCCGACGGTCGAGCGCGGGTTCTTCGACGTGGTCTTCTGCTCGATCGAGATCGCCGGCGACAGGCCGTCGATCTGGTCGACGTCAGGCTTCTGCATCATCTCCAGGAACTGGCGCGCATAGGCCGACAGCGATTCGACGTAGCGGCGCTGGCCCTCGGCGTAGATGGTGTCGAAGGCGAGCGAGGATTTGCCGGAGCCTGACAGCCCGGTGAACACCACCAGCTTGTCGCGGGGGATCTCGACGTCGACATTCTTGAGGTTGTGCTCGCGCGCGCCACGGATCGTAATTGCGCGCAGGCTGGATCCCGCGTTCTGCTGTTGGCGCTTCGCCTTGATCACTTCATCCATCCGAGTTGCCCTCAAGGAATCCCAAAGGTGCGCGATCGCGCCAACAAAAAAGGCGCGCGTCGCCCGGAACCGGGATCGGCGCCGATGGGTATGGCAGCGAACGTAGGAAGAACGGGAGCGGATTTCCAGTGGCGTGTGCGAATCGTCAACGGATTGTTGGCGCGCTGGCGGCATCTGGCAGGAGCAGGGCCCCCAGAACATGCGAAGGGCCGGCGCGAGGCCAGCCCTTCGTTCGCGTTTGAATGCGGATTTGGGGCAATCCGCACATGATCAGGACTTGGAGGTTCCTGTGGGAAGCTTTGTCTCAGTATTTGGCGACGACCGGGCCGCCCCAGCGGTAATTGATGCGGATCAGGCCCATGTCGATATCCTGGCCGATCCGGTCGGTGCGCGGGGCGAAGCCGCCAACGAGCGTTGCGAAGTCGGCGCTGTGATGGCCGAGGAAGACATGGTTGTACTCGCCGCCGACCGACCAGTTCTCGGCAAAGCCCCATTCCACGCCGATGCCGATGGTGTAGCCCCAGCGGGTCTGGTTGACGCTGTTGAACACCGCGGCCGGGACGCCGGGGACGAAGGTGTCGTACTTGTCGTGCGCCACCGCGGCGCCGGCCTTGCCATAGAGGAGCAGGTTGTTGACGGCGTAGCCCATCTGGCCAGTGAACAGGCCGAAGCTGTCGATCTTGGTCTGGTTGGTGAACAGCGGCAGCGCCACGCTGACATTGCTGCCCTTGAAGTCGGCCCAGTTGCCCTGGCCCTCGATGCCGAACACCCAACGCGACTTCTGCCAGCGATAACCGAGCTGTCCGCCGACCGTGCCACCGCCCGCATTGTGACAGCCTTCGCCAACGGCCGGATCGACAGCGATGCCGAGCGCGCGGGTCACGCCCCAGCAGGCATGGGCCAAGCCGCCGCCGCCGTTGATGCCGGCATAGATGCCGCTCCAGTCATAGACGGGAACGGCGGCCGCCTGCGCCTTGTAGATCGGGAGATCGGCGGCGGTAGCCGGCGCGACCGCACCGAGTGCGAACAGGCTGACCGCAGCCAGCATCCACGTCTTCATGTCACGTCCCCAACTCGCCAAAGCCATTAGCGGACGCCTTGCGCGCGCCTCACGACTCCAAGACGGTTGGGTGCACCCTCGCGCGAAAACAAAAAGGCCGGCGCAAGGCCGGCCTTTCGTAACGCGATGGCGTCGGAGGCGAAGATCAGTATTTGGCGATGAGGGGGCCGCCGAACCTGTAACTGACGCGGGCCGTTGCAATGTCAACGTCCTGGCGGATCCGATCGGCGCGCGAGAACGTGCCGTTGTTGAACGTAAAGCGGTTGTCGCGCGATCCCATGAAGCCGTGCACATAATCGACGCCGACCACGATGTTGGGCGTTACGCCGAAATCGAGGCCAGCACCAACCGCTCCGCCCCAGCGCGTTTCATTCGCCCTGTCGAACACGAAGCCGGTGGCCGTGGTGAAGCCCTCGTATTTGTCGCTCACAACCATCGCACCACTCTTCGCGTAGAACAGCACATTGCTCCAGGCGTAGCCGACCTGGCCGGTCACGAGACCGAAGGCGTTGATCTTCGAGCGGTCCGAGCCGACGCCGCCCGCGGCCAGGCTCGGTCCATTGGAGCCGCTAAGGTGAGCCCAGTCGCCCTGGCCTTCCACGCCGAACACCCATGACGCGCTTTGCCAGCGAAAGCCGGCCTGGCCGCCAGCCACGCCGCCGGTCGCGGTGTGGCAGCCCTCCGATGCGGGGGGAGTGACCGGCGCACCGAGGATGTTGGCGACGATGTCCCAGCACTTATGGCTCCAGCCGCCACCACCGTTGGCGCCGATGTAGTAGCCGCTCCAATCGTAGACCGCGCCGATCATCGGGGCAGGAGCTTTGGTGTAGGGGCTCGCCGCCAGATCGGCCGCCGAAACGGACGTGGTCATCGCGACTATGCCGGCGGCGGCAAGCATAAACTTGTTCAAGACGGACCCCCCAAGGGCAAAGTTGTTGCGATCTTCGATACAACCTTCGAGGTGCGACAGTCTGTCACCGGAGGGTCACAGCGCGCCGAAAAATGGAACTTGTCCGCAAGCGCTCGCGCCGTGCGCGCGAAAACAAAAAGGCCGGCGCAAGGCCGGCCTTTCGTAACGCGATGACGTCGGAGGCGACGCTTAGTACTTCGCCACGACCGGGCCGCCGAACGTATAGTTCACGCGAACAGTGCCCATATCGACGTCCTGCTTGATACGGTCGATGCGGTCGTTGATGCCGAGAATCGTGAACGAGTTGTTGCGCTTGCCCATGAAAAGATGGTCGTATTCGACCGCAACGGACCAGTTCGGCGCGAAGCCGAATTCGAGGCCGGTGCCGACCGCGCCGCCCCAGCGCGTCTCGCTTGCGCTGTCGAGGACCACGCCGAACGCCGAGCCGTTGTACTTGGCATGCGTGACCGCCGCGCCACCCTTCACGTACCAGAGCACGTTGTTCCAGGCATAGCCGACTTGGCCGGTGAACAGGCCAATCGCGTCGATCTTGGTCTCGTTGACCAGCGGAGCAAGCGCCACGCTCGTATTCGAGCCCTTCAGATTGGCCCAGTCGCCCTGGGCTTCAAGGCCGAACACCCAGTTGGCCGACTGCCAGCGATAACCGACCTGGCCACCGACGACGCCGCCTGTCGCATTGTGACAGCCTTCAGCCGTGTCCGGACCCGCAATGCCGAAGATGTTGTTGACATCCCAGCAGTTGCGGCTCGAGGCGCCGCCGCCGTTGATGCCGAGATAGAAGCCGGACCAGTTGTAGATCGAGGCCACAGCAATGGGCGCCTTGGTGTAGGGGCGGGCCGCCAAATCGGCCGCCGAGGCGGGAGCCAACGCGCTGAGTGCGAACAGACTGGCCGAGGCCAGCAAAACCTTCTTCATTTCAATTCCCCAGTTTCGTTTCTCTTTGTCGGCGAAAAACGGCCGACCCAATGACCCAATCGATGTCATTGCTCTACACCATTGAAGCCGAAGGTTGTGTCACCGGGATGCCACAGCTCTCCCCGAAAAACGTTGGGAATCGGTTGGCCTGGATCTGGACGCGCGAAAACAAAAAGGCCGGCGCAAGGCCGGCCTTTCGTAACGCGGTGCGTTGGAAGCGAAGCTCAGTACTTCGCGACCACCGGGCCCCCGAAGTGATAGTTCACGCCGACCTGCACGGTGTGGAAGTTGAGCGTGCCGGTGGGCAGGGCGCCCGAGAAGTAGGTCTCGCCGCCGAGGCTGCGATAGAGGTACTCGCCCTTGACCGACCACTGCGGAGCGAAGAACGCCTCGACGCCCGCACCGACGGTCCAGCCGGAGTGCCACTTGCTGTCCGACGCGGTCAGGCCGAGAGCGGAGAGGGTGATCTTGTTGTCGATCCAGGCGTAGCCGCCGGTGCCGTAGAACAGGACCTGATTGACGGCGTAGCCGATACGGCCGCGCACGGTGCCCATGGCATCGGTCTTCGAGCTCGCCGTTGCGGTCACAACGCCGAATCCGGGAACAACAGTGGCGCCGGTCACCGAAGCGCTGACGTCAGCCCAGGAACCATCAGCCTCGACGCCGAACACGACGTTGCCGGTCTGCCAGTTGTAGCCGGCGGTGCCGCCGACGAAGCCACCCTTCATCTTCGGGTCGCCGGAACCGTTTTCCCAGGCGCCGCCGCCGACGATACCGAGGTAGAAGCCGGTCCAGTTGTAGACCGAGGCCACCGCCACCGGAGCCTTGGTGTAGGGGCGCGCCGCGAGATCAGCGGCCGAAGCCGGAGCAGCGAGAGCGAACAAACAGGCCGAAGCCAACAAAACCTTCTTCATTTTCAAACTAATCCCAGTCCCGGTTTCTGTTTTTGCCTTCCGTGCGTTCGGAAGGACATCGGACGCCGTGGTCCAACTGATGTCGTGCTTACATCAGCAAAGCCGCAAGTTGTGTCTCCCAAAAGCCACAATAATCGCAAAACGTAACGGTGACTGACCTATAATTCCCGTTGCCCACGCAAAAAGGCCGGCGCGAGGCCGGCCTTTGATCTCCAAGCGATCTCAGAGGGATATCAGTATCTTGCGATCATGGGGCCGCCCCAGCGGTAGTTCACGCGGACGAGGCCGATATCGACATCCTGGCTGATGCGATCGGAGCGTGTGGCGACGCCGAGCGGGGCGAAATTGCCGGATCCGGTGAAGCCGATGGTGCGGTTGCCGAGGAAGATGTGGTCGTACTCGAAGCCCACGGTCCAGTTCGGGGCGAATCCGAACTCGACGCCCGCACCCACGGTGCCGCCCCAACGGGTCTCGTTGGCCCGGTCGAACTCGAGGCCGCTGGCGACGTCGAAGCTGCGGTAGCGATCGCCGACGACGGCGCCGCCGCCCTTCACGTAGACCAGGACGTTGTTCCAGGCGTAACCGACCTGACCGGTAATCAGGCCGAAGGCGTTGATCTTCGAACGATCGCGCAGGCCGCTGATCGCACTGATGTTGTCACCCGAGAAATCGGCCCAGTTGCCCTGGCCTTCGAAGCCGAACACCCAGTTGGCTGACTGCCAGCGGTAGCCGACCTGGCCGCCGACCGTGCCGCCGGTCGCGTTGTGGCAGCCTTCGCCTACGAGAACGCCACCGCCGATATCGACGTCCCAGCACTTGTGGCTGGTGCCGCCGCCGCCGTTGATACCGATGTAGAAGCCGCTCCAGTCGTAGATGGTCGCGATCATCGGTGCCGGAGCCTTGGTGTAGGGACGCGCAGCGAGATCTGCCGCGCTTGCGGGAGCCGACAGCCCCAACGCGATTGCACCAATAGTACCAATCAAAATCTTATTCATTGCAGTCCCCCCTGTTTCTGACCGCTTTTCGAAGTCCCCGAAGCGGCTGATCAGGCGCGACGCCTATAAGAATCTAATTCCGCGGCAAGCGTAGCTTAGGCGGGAGGCGGAGTCCGTCTCCGGAATGCAACAGTCGGGCGGCATCTGAACTGCTTCTAACTTGATGAATGTTAAGCTGTTTCGCCGTCCTCAGGAATTCGGGGAAATTCCATTTGGCGCAGGCCGTCTTTGTGCCGCGCGGTGTCGTCTTGCCAACGCAACAAGGTGAGGGGTGTCATAAGAACAAATCTGGAACGAACCCGCCAGGGGTGCTATATATGGGGATAAGTGGAGGGGTGACGGGCCGATCCGTCCGCGCAAGCGTATAGGGTCGCGTCAACAGGTTGCAGAGGACGCGGGCGCGTCCCGGGCCTTCTAAAATTCAGTGGCATTCGGAGTGGAGAGCGGCGATGGCGGGAAGCGTCAACAAGGTCATTCTGGTTGGAAATCTCGGCAAGGATCCCGAAATCCGCCGCACCCAGGACGGGCGGCCGATCGCGAATTTGAGCATCGCCACCTCGGAGACCTGGCGCGACAAGAATAGCGGCGAGCGCAAGGAAAAGACCGAGTGGCATCGCGTCGTGATCTTCAATGAAGGGCTCTGCAAGGTCGCCGAGCAGTACCTGAAGAAGGGCGCGAAGGTTTACATCGAGGGCGCGCTCCAGACCCGCAAATGGACCGACCAGAGCGGCGCCGAGAAGTACTCCACCGAGGTCGTGCTCCAGGGCTTCAACTCGACCCTGACGATGCTCGACGGCCGCGGCGGCGGCGGTGGAGGCGGCAGCTTCGGCGACGAGCCGGGCGGCGATTTCGGCTCCTCCGGTCCCGTCAGCAGCGCGCCGCGCCGCGCTGTGGCCGCCGGCGGCGGCGGTGGCCGCAACAGCGACATGGACGACGACATCCCGTTCTGAGACGAGCGGGGGCGCTTCGCCCCTGATGTCACCTTGCTCGCGTAGAGCGACAGGTTTCCTTACGAATTGACGGGCAAGGCTCGGTTTTTCCGGGCTTGCCTCATGTGCTGCCTCAAGCCTTTGACGAGGCGTGATGTGAATGGTATTAACTTGATGTTAATCCTGTTCACATGGGTTGGCCGTCGATCGGAGAGACCCCTGCATGAGCGTTGCGCCGCTGCTTGAGGCCGCTCCAGCGATCCCGCTGCACGCCTTTGCCGCCATGGCCGCCTTCGTGCTCGGCCTTGTCCAGTTTGCTGCCCCCAAGGGAACGCTGCCGCACCGGACGATCGGCTGGATCTGGGTGGCGCTGATGGCGGTGGTGGCGGCCTCGTCGTTCTGGATCCACCAGATCCGTCGGGCCGTTCAGCCCGATCCATCTCCTGTCGATCTTCACGCTGGTGATGCTACCGCTCGCGGTGTGGCGGGCGCATACCCATCGGGTCGCCGATCACCGGCGTATCATGATCATGACGTTCGTCGGCGCGCTCGTCATTGCCGGGCTGTTCACGCTCGTGCCTGGACGGATCATGCACCGGGTGATTTTCGGAGCCTAGGACGTGGTTCCCGGCGGCTCATTCCGGCTTCGCTCGAGGCAGTGGTGCTGAGCTCGTAAGTCTCTGGAAAAACAGTCGGAAAAACCGCTTCCCCAGACCTCGCAAGGGTGGTTATCAGGGGGGCGATGCGCTATATGATTCCCAGATAAAATCTCACCGGATTTCCCCTTGGCTGACGACGACAACAAGCCCGGCGACCAGCCGGCGCAACCCTCGGACATTCGTCCCGTTTCCATCTACGAGGAGATGAAGAAGTCCTACCTCGATTACGCGATGAGCGTGATCGTGGCGCGTGCGCTGCCTGATGCGCGCGACGGGTTGAAGCCGGTTCATCGCCGCATCCTCTACTCGATGAACGAGCAGGGGCACACGCCCGACAAGAAGTACGTCAAGTCGGCGCGCGTGGTCGGTGACGTCATCGGTAAATATCATCCGCATGGCGACCAGTCGATCTACGACGCCATGGTCCGGATGGCGCAGGACTTCTCGATGCGCGTGCCGCTCATCGACGGCCAGGGCAATTTCGGCTCGGTCGACGGCGATCCCCCGGCCGCCTATCGGTACACCGAAGCGCGACTGACGAAGGTGGCGTTGGCTCTGCTGGCCGACATCGACAAGGACACCGTCGACTTCCAGCCGAACTACGACAACAACGAAACCGAGCCGTCGGTCCTGCCGGCCAAGTTCCCGAACCTCCTGGTCAACGGGGCGGGCGGCATCGCGGTCGGCATGGCCACCAACATCCCGCCGCACAATCTCGGCGAGGTCATCGACGCCTGCGTCGCGTTGATCGACAATCCTGCGCTCACCATCGAGGAACTCATCAACATCGTTCCGGGACCGGATTTCCCGACCGGCGGCGTCATTCTCGGACGCGCGGGCATCCGCGCCGCCTACCACCTCGGCCGCGGCTCCATCGTCATGCGCGGCAAGGTCGCGATCGAGACCATCCGCAAGGAGCGCGAGGCGATCATCATCACCGAGATTCCCTACCAGGTGAACAAGGCGACGATGGTGGAGCGCATCGCCGAGCTGGTCAAGGAAAAGAAGATCGAGGGCATCGGCGACCTGCGCGATGAATCCGACCGCGACGGCTACCGCGTCGTCGTCGAATTGAAGCGCGACGCCGTGCCGGATGTGGTGCTGAATCAGCTGTACCGATTCACGCCGCTGCAGACGAGCTTCGGCGTCAACATGGTGGCGCTCGACAGCGGCCGTCCGCGGATCATGCATCTGAAGGACCTGCTGGCGATCTTCGTCGACTTCCGCGAGCGGGTCGTCACGCGTCGCACCAAGTTCCTGCTCGCCAAGGCGCGCGATCGCGCCCACATCCTGGTTGGTCTGGCGATCGCGGTCGCCAATATCGACGAGATGATCCGCGTCATCCGGACCTCGCCCGACCCGACCACTGCCCGCGACACCCTGATGTCGCGCGACTGGCCGGCACGGGACGTCGAGGACATGCTGACGCTGATCGACGATCCGCGCCACCGCATCAGCGAGGACGGCACGATCCGGCTGTCGATGGAACAGGCGAGGGCCATTCTCGACCTGCGCCTTCAGCGCCTCACCGCACTCGGCCGCGACGAAATCCGCGACGAGCTCGACAAGCTCGCCGGCGAGATCGCCGACTATCTCGACATCCTGCGCTCGCGCGCCCGCGTGCTGGGCATCATCAAGACCGAGCTCGCCGAGGTGAAGGCCGAGTTCGCGACCCCGCGCCGCACCGTGATCATCGAGCAGGAGGGCGAGGTCGAGGACGAGGACCTGATCCAGCGCGAGGATATGGTCGTCACCGTCTCCCACGCCGGCTACGTCAAGCGCGTGCCGCTGTCGGCCTACCGGGCGCAGCGCCGCGGCGGCAAGGGCCGCGCCGGCATGCAGACCCGCGACGAGGATTTCGTCAGCCGCCTGTTCGTGGCGTCGACGCACACACCGGTGCTGTTCTTCTCGTCGCGCGGCCAGGTCTACAAGGAGAAGGTCTGGCGCCTGCCGATGGCCGCGCCGAACGCGCGCGGCAAGGCGCTGATCAACATCCTGCCGCTGGAGCAGGGCGAGCGCATCACCACCATCATGCCGCTGCCGGAGGATGAATCGACCTGGGGCAACCTCGACGTGATGTTCGCCACCACCGGCGGCAACGTCCGGCGCAACAAGCTGTCCGACTTCGTCGACGTCCGCCGCTCCGGCATCATCGCCATGAAGCTCGATGAGAATGAAGCGATCGTGGACGTGCAGATCTGCACGGAGCGCGACGACGTGCTGCTGACCGGCGCCGGCGGCCAGTGCATCCGCTTCCCCGTCCCCGACGTGCGCGTGTTTACCGGCCGCACTTCGATGGGCGTGCGCGGCATTGCGCTTGCCGAGGGCGACAAGGTGATCTCGCTGGCGATCCTGCGCCACATGGAGACCACCTCGGACGAACGTTCGGCCTATTTGAAGATGCGTCGTGCGGTGGCCGGCGAAGCCGTGGTCGACGAGGCTCCGGCGGATGCCGAGGCCGAAGAGACGACCTCCGGCAGCTTCCAGCTCCCGCAGGAGCGCTATGTCGAGATGTCGGCGGCCGAGCAGGTCGTGCTCACCGTCTCCGTCAACGGCTACGGCAAGCGGACCTCGTCCTACGAGTACCGCACCACTGGCCGCGGCGGCAAAGGCATCGTCGCCATGAGCGTCAACAACCGCAACGGCAATCTGGTGGCCTCATTCCCGGTGGAAGACGCCGACCAGATCATGCTGGTCACCGACAAGGGCCAGCTGATCCGCTGCCCGGTCGAAGGCATCCGCATCGCCGGCCGCTCGACGCAAGGCGTGATCGTGTTCGACACCGCCGAGGACGAGCACGTCGTCTCGGTCGAGCACATCACGGAAGAGGCCGATAGTGGGAACGGCGAGAACGGGAACGGTTCGTAGATCGAGCCGATCCCGTCAGGTGTCGTCCCCGTTGACGGTTGCAATCAACCGGATAGGTCCGGCACGGCACAACGCGCCGGTGTCCGGCCTATGATCCTGGAAGATGCGGCCGGCGCGATGCCTTCCAGCCGAGCACGGCCAGCGGAATTGCCAGTGCTGCCCAGGACAGCGCGTCCCAGCCATCGTCGCCGAACAGCGCCGACGCCAGCCCGACAAGGATGAGCCCCGCGAGCAGGAGCGGCCAGCGAAAGATCTCGTCCATGGTGTGGCGCTCGCGCTTCATGGACGGATCCCGGATGTCGCTACGACAGGCGGCCCGTCCTGCGCGCGCGTGGTGGCGCGAGGCGATTTGCGCTTGCCGAGCCAGAGATAGACGCCGCTGGCAAGCACGACGATGGCGGCAAGATCGAACAGCGCCCAGATGATCTTCAGCGGTAGGCTGCCGTAGTCCCCGAAATGAAGCGGGCGCGATACCTGCAACGCCCTGAGATACCACGGCAAGCCACGCGCGGTGACGAGCTGCCCGGTTTCGGCGTCGAGCATCGCGGGCGTGAACAGGCGCGAGGTGATCGGCGTCGTGCCCTTGGTCCAGACGATGAAGTGCCGTGGTGTCCCGAACCGTGCGACCGTCGGAAAGATGATGCTGGCCGGCGTATTGCCGTCGAGCGCGCGACGTGCTGCGGCCATGACGTCGTCGACGTCGGCCCATTTCGCAAGCGGCGGCTTACCCAAGTGCGGCGCGATCAGCTCCGGCATCACCTCCGCGCGCCAGGCGGAGAACAGCGGCAACGATATCGTGTTGATGACACCGGTGACGCCGACGGCAAGCAGCCATATGAGAGTCACTCCGCCGATCAGATTGTGCAGGTCGAGCCATTTGACCCGCGACGCGCCGATACGACGCACCGTGCCGAAGTTGAGCCGGCGCATGAAGGGCGCGTAGAGCATGATGCCGGAAACGATCGCGATGACAAACAGCAGGCCCATGACGCCGAGAAACAGTTCACCCGGCAACCCCAAGAACATGTCGCGGTGGAATATGCGGATGGCGCTCATCAGGCCGCCCTGCTGCGTGTCTTCGCCGATCAGTT
This sequence comes from Bradyrhizobium sp. MI1.7, assembly GCF_055811795.1. Taxonomy (NCBI): domain Bacteria; kingdom Pseudomonadati; phylum Pseudomonadota; class Alphaproteobacteria; order Hyphomicrobiales; family Nitrobacteraceae; genus Bradyrhizobium; species Bradyrhizobium sp. MI1.7. Next base: position 94,569 of record NZ_JBVVPO010000003.1, on the reverse strand, counting down.
CCGCGGTCCTGGAATCGAATGACAGCTTCAGGAAACGTTGGCCGGGGGGAGCTTCGGGCGTAGCCGAGAGGAATACGTTGACGACGTTGGCGCGATCGTCGTCCCAGCCGAGCACCTGGAGGTAGCGCTGCGGATAGCGCGCCTTGGCGGCGTCGACCAGCCGGCTTAGCGGAGCCTGCGGAGTATCCGCCGGGAGCTCCCGGGCCGAGGCTTCCGACTTGAAGAGCTCGTCGATCTCGTCATGAAAGATCAGTGGGAGCCCGGTGATGCAAAGCATCAGGAGGAATAGCGTGCAGACTAGGCTGGTCCATTTGTGGACCAGCGACCACCATTTGACTGACTGTGCTGTCATCCTCTCACCACCGGTAGGTCAGCGTCGCCAGCACCGTGCGCCCCAGCGCCCAGCGGCAGCCGCCGGCCGTGCATAACGAGACATAGGTCTTGTCGAACACGTTGTTGACGTTCACCGCCGCACTGAGGCCCTTCCACTGCTGATACCGCATCCCGAAATCATAGGACAGCACCGCATCGAACACCGTGCTGGCCGGCACCGTGGCGGCGGGCAGGAAGACGCCCGGCACGATGGTCGGAACCGTCAGATTGTTGGCGTTGGTCGTGTACATGTCGTGGACGTAACGGACGCCGCCGCCGAAGCCGAAGCCGGTGGCGGGACCGCCCTGCACCAGATAGTTGGCCCAGAGCGAGGCGGTGTGCATCGGGACGTTGGCGAGCCGCTTGCCGAAATTCACGTCCTGGGGCGAGCTGATCCGGTTGTCGAGATAGGAGTACTGCCCGCGCAGGCTCAGGCCGGGCAGGGGGCTGCCGACGACGGATCCTTCGAACCCGCGCGAGCTGACCTCGCCAACCTGCGCCGTGGTGTTGGCGGGAATGCCGGGGCCGCTGATGACCGTTGCCACGTTCTGCTGCTTGAGATCGTAGACCGCGGCAGTGAACATCAGATTGGTCCCGACCGGCTGATACTTCACGCCGCCTTCATACTGCTCGCCGGTGGTCGGCTTGAACGGCTGGCCGTTCAGCAGCGTGCCGACCGAGGTCGGCTGGAACGAGGTCGAGTAGCTGACATAGGGCGCGATGCCGTTGTCGAAATTGTAGATCGCGCCGATGCGGCCGGTTGGCTTCTGGTCGTCGTTCAGGACGCGAACGCCGGTGTTCTGCGCCAGGGTATTACCCTCGGCCCAGTCGTAGCGGACTCCGCCGAGGACGGTGAGCCGGCCGAGCCTAGCCTCGTCCTGGACGTAGAGGCCGCGCTGCGACAGGTGCTGGTCGAGGTTCTGGAAGAGCGCCGTGGGGACGGCGATGTTCTGCGTGTAGTTCGGCGCCAGGATGTCGAGCGTGTTGGTGGCAGCGAAACGGGCGAGATTGTTGAAGTCGAACCGCTGGTAGTCGAGGCCGGCAAGCACCGTGTGCTGCAGCGGTCCCATGTTGAACTTGGCCTGGAGCTGGTTGTCGGCAGCGAATGTGTCGAGGTTCTCGTTGGTCGAGAAGTAGCTCCGGTTGATCGTGCGGCCGTCGACCAGCCGGAGCGTGCCGCCCGCGCCCGTCGTCGTGAACCCGCCGGGCTGCACCTCGACATAGCTGAGCTCATTGTGCAGGTAGCGTACGTTCTGGCGCACCGTGAAGACGTCGTCGAAACGATGCTCGAACTCGTAGCCGGCGGTTGCCTGCTTGTATTTGAGAGTCTCGTAGTTGAGATCGCCGGCAAAGAAATTGCGCGGGATCTGCCCGAACGTCCCCGGCACCAGCGTGCCCTGGATCGGCAAGAGCGCGAAGGCACCACCCTTCGGGTCCTGCCGGTAGCTCGTCAGGAAGGTGATGGTGGTGTCGATACTCGGACGCCACGTCCAGGCCGGCGCGATCGAAAATCTTTGCTCGCCGATATTGTCGACCTGGGTGTCGGCGTTGAGGCCGATACCGGTGACGCGGTAGAGCAGCGTCTTGTCCTTGTCGACGGGGCCGCCGACATCGAAGGCGCCCTGGATCCGGTTGAACGAGCCGGTTTGCAGGGAGACTTCTCCGAACGGATTTTCAGTCGGGCGCTTGCTGACGAGGTTGAGGATGCCGCCGGGCGATGCGGCGCCGTAGAGAATTGATGCCGGCCCGGTGATCACCTCGGCGCGCTCGAGCAAATAGGGATCGACCCGCGGCGCACCGAACGGTCCGCCCTGGAGCCGCAGCCCGTCCAGATATGTTTCGAGGCTGAAGCCGCGCGCGCTGACGTTCTGAAAGCGGAAATCGGTATCGTTGCTGAAATAGATTCCTGGCGCGTAGCGCAAGAGGTCGCGGATGCTCTGCGCCTGCCGCACATTCATTTCGTCGCGAGTGATGACGGCGATCGATGCCGGCGTCGACATGATCGATGAATCCGTCTTGGTCGCGCCAGAGGCGCGCGTTGCGACGAATCCGTTGGTCCCGGCATTGACGCGTGCTGCTGTTCCCACCAGCGCTTGGGGCTCCGGCTGTACTGTCGAACGGTTGGCCTGTTGAGCGGACCGCTGGCTTGCACTGCGCCGCGCCGATGCGTTGCGCCGGACCTGGACCGGACGTTGCGCGCGCTGAACGGGTGCGTCGACTGTCACCGGCGGCAACGCGGATGCACCGGATTGGCCAGTGTTCTGCGCGTTCACCGGCGTGACGGCCATCAGCAAGCAGCCGAGCGTGAGTGCGCTGGCTGTGCTCTTGAAAGTGTTCCTTAAAAAATAGTCCGCACGACCACGCAGGCCGTGTCCATCGCATTCCATGTCAGCGCCCCATCCGGCGATCGCCGCGCCGGCGGGATGATCCTTCTGACCTCACGCGACTTCGCACCCGCGCGCGTGTTAGATGGCGACATTGCGAGCGTCGAGTTGGACGAATTTTGAATCACTCGAAACGTCATAATTGGAGACATTCTTAGAACTTCTAAAAAAGCGAAGCTAACTGATCGACAAAACATTGGAATTTGTTGCTGCGTATGTCTGGTGATGGGCCAGACAAGATTGAGGTGCGCGCGAATGTCGCACACTCCCGGGTAAGCGGAGCGTGACGAGCTCTACCTGTCGGTGATCGGCATCTCATCGAGACGCGTGGTGCGAAGCCTGCCTTGCCCTGAACGGGCGATCCGCACGACGATCAGATCTCCAGCTCGGTGCCGAACTCCACCACCTGCCTCGTCGGCACGCCGAAGAACGCGGCGGAGCGTTCGGCGTTGCGCTGGAGGAAGGCGAACAGGCCTTCGCGCCAGACCCACATGCCCGGAATGTCCTCGCTCGGGATGATGGTCTCGCGGCCGACATAGTAGGTGATGTCGGAGAGGTCGATGCCGGGCAGCTTGCCCTGGCGGCAGGCGAGCGTCAGGCCGGCATAGATCGTCGGATTCTGCATGAAGCCGTAGTGCAGGACCACGCGGGTGATACCGGGGATGATCTCGATCACCTCGGCGCGGTCTTCATCGGTGATGTGCGGGGATTCCTCGATCAGCACGGTGACGAGGACGATGCGCTCATGCAGCACGTGGTTGTGCTTGACGAATTGCGTCAGCGCCAGCGGCACGCCGCGCGGCGCGGATGCCAGGAAGACGGCGGTCCCGGGCAGTCTGGCCCTGCACTTGTTGACCGCGGTCTCGATCAGGTCCTCCTCGGGCTGGCGCAGCTTCGCGCGCGCCGCCTCGACCAGCCTCACGCCGCTGCGCCAGGTCAGCATCATGAAGGCGACGAGGGCCGCGAGCAGCAGCGGAAACCAACCGCCCTCGAACAGCTTGATCGAATTGGCGGAGAAGAAGATCACGTCGATCACGAAGAAGAAGCCGTTGACGGCGACCACGATCCACGGCGAATAGCCCCACTGGATCGCGACCAGGGCCGCGAGCAGCGTGGTGATCGCCATCAGCAGCGACACCGCGATGCCGTAGGCGCCGGCGAGTGCTTCCGAGGTGCCGAAGCTCAGGACCGCGCCGAGCGTTGCGGCAGCGAGCAGCCAGTTCACCAGCGGCACGTAGATCTGGCCCATCGCGTGGCTCGTGGTGTGGCGGATCTGCATGCGCGGCAGGAAGCCGAGCTGGATCGATTGCTGGGTCAGCGAGAACACGCCGGAGATGATCGCCTGCGAGGCGATCACGGTCGCGAGCGCCGAGAAGGCGACCAGCGGATAGTGCAGGGCGTCCGGGCAGAGCTGAAAGAAGGGGTTCTCGATCATCGCGGGATCGGTGATCAGCAGCGCGGCCTGCCCAAAGTAGTTCAGCACCAGCGCGGGCAGGCAGATCGCGAACCAGGCAAGCCGGATCGGGAAGCGGCCGAAATGGCCCATATCGGCATACATCGCTTCACCGCCGGTCACCGCCAGGAAGGCGGCGCCGAGGATCGCGAAGGAGATGTGGAAGTCCTGGTGGATCAGGAAGTTGAAGGCATAGAGCGGGCTCAGTGCCGCGAGCACAGCCGGGGCCTTGACGATGCCGTGGACGCCGAGCGCGGCCAGCACGAAGAACCAGGCCAGCATCACCGGCCCGAAGATGCGGCCGATGAAGCCCGTGCCCTGCTTCTGGATCATGAACAGCCCGATCAGGATGGCGACGGTGATGGGCACGACGACCGGCGCGAGCGAGGGCGCATCGACCTTGAGGCCTTCGATGGCTGAGAGCACCGAGATCGCCGGGGTGATCGCGCCGTCGCCATAAAGGAGAGCAGCGCCGACGAGGCCGACCACCAGGAGATGCGCGCGCCAGGTGCCGGGCTGGGCGTGGCGGGCATGCAATAGCGCCAGCAGCGCGACGATGCCGCCTTCGCCGCGATTGTCCGCGCGCAGGATCAGAAGCGCATATTTCAGCGAGATGATCAGCAGCAGCGCCCAGAGGATCAGCGAGGCAACGCCCAGGACAGCTTCGGGAGTCACCGTAGCGCCATGGGCGGCCGCCTTGGCGGCTTCCTTCAGGGCGTAGAGGGGGCTGGTGCCGATATCGCCATAGACAACCCCGAGGGCGCCCATGGTCATGGCAATCGGCAGAGGGTCAGGGTGATGGCCGGAAACGACTGCGGGCGTACTGGACAAGGTCGACCCCCCGATGGGATCGCGCCCGCCGGGCCATTCCGACGGGCGCGAGCATCAGACAGTCTGCGACGGGACGTCGCAAATATCCATGGGATTCATCTCGGGGTTTATATGACGCGAAGCTGACAGCCCCGACTACGGGGTCCGGTCGGCGGTCACGAGGCGGGCCTCGCGGATATTGGCCTTGGTGCCGGCCTGCCGCAGGCAGGATGCCTCGAAGTTCGGCCAAGCCTGCTGCGAGCAGTCCCTGCCGACGGTGCGGATATCGAGGCGGTCGCTCTTGGCCAGCGGCTGCGGGACGCTTGCTTCGACGGACGGAGCGAAACCGGGAAGGACGGTGAGAGCGGCGGCAACAAACGCAGCAATAGCGATGGCCGAGATGGTCTTGATCATTGACGGTCCCCTGTGATGCGGCCGCTACGCCCAGTTGTGCGGCCCGTCATTCGTTGGGTGGATTAGTAACCATGGCCAGTTTCCGGACGTCTTCGCGGACGCCCGAAATGGTTTCGTTCGCACTTCGTTTTGTTTCATGGTCGTCCCGAGGACGAAACAATTCGGGGAATTCCGACTCGGCGCCGCCGAAAAACCGGCAGGGAACCCGTCTGGCTTGCCGGACCGGGCCGGGCGCGGTAGGACGGGGACATGCCGCGTATCGCCTTCTATCCGGGTTCCTTTGACCCCATCACCAACGGCCATCTGGACGTGGTCCGGAACAGTGTCCCCCTGTGCGATCGGCTCGTGGTCGCGATCGGGGTCCATCCCGGCAAGAAGCCGCTGTTCTCAATTGAGGAGCGGCTCAAGATGCTCCATGACGTCTGCGGGCCGGTCGCGGCCCAGGTCGGCTGCACGCTTGATGCCGTGACCTACGACGATCTTGCGGTCACTGCGGCGCGCCGGCACGGCGCGACTGTCATGATTCGGGGTCTGCGCGATGGCACCGACCTCGACTACGAGATGCAGCTCGCCGGGATGAACGGCGCCATGGCGCCCGACGTCCAAACCGTGTTCCTGCCGGCCTCTCCGGCCGTCCGCCCAATTACCGGCACGTTGGTGCGTCAGATCGCGGCCATGGGCGGAGATATCTCGACCTTCGTGCCGCCGCTCGTCGCCAACCTGCTCAAGGCCAAATTCGCCGGATAACGGCGCAGTTCTTCATCCTACCTGATCCGGAGTTCTCATGATCCGTCGTCTCGCAATTCTTGCCACGATCTTTGCCGCGCTCTTCAGCGCGGTCCCGGCGGTGGCGCAGCAATTGCCGGCCAATCTCGACAAGGCCAACGCCATCGTCATCGACACCACCAAGGGCCGCATCGTCATCAAGCTGCGGACCGACATTGCACCCCAGCATGCCGAGCGCATCAAGCAGCTCGCGCGCGAGGGCTATTACAACAACGTGCCGTTCCATCGCGTCATGGACGGCTTCATGGCCCAGACCGGCGACGGCGAGAAATTCAACGGCACCGGCGGCTCGAAATATCCGAACCTGAAACAGGAATTCTCCAAGGTTCATTTCGCCCGCGGCATCGTCGGGATGGCGCGGCGCGGCGACAGCGTCGACAGTGCCAACTCGCAGTTCTTCATCATGTTCGCGGACGGCGGCAGCCTCGACAACCAGTACACCGTGATCGGCGAGGTCGTGCAGGGCATGGACGTCGTCGACAAGCTGAAGAAGGCACCGCCCGGTTCGGCCGGCGGTGCCGTCACCGATCCCGACAAGATGGTGAAGGTCCAGGTCGCTTCCGACATCAAATAGGATGGGGCCATGGCGCGCTATGGCAATAGGCTTCTGCTGGCTGCCGCGCTGCTGCTTTCAGGCGTTTCCGGCGCGGCCGCCGGAGACGCAGAGGTCAACACCATCCAGGACATCTTCCAGCACTTGCGGACCTGCTGGAAGCCGCCGCCGCCCAGCAAGGCTCGCCCTATCGACATCACCGTCGTCGTGAGCTTTAACCGGGCCGGAAACATTTTGGGCCATCCGAGGATTACCTATGAATCCGCGGAGGCCTCCGACAATGACCGGCTGCAATACCGGGTCGCCGTGATGGAGGCGCTGCAACGCTGCACGCCGATGCCATTTACCGATGCAATGGCCGGCGCCGCCGCGGGACGTCCATTCGCGATCCAGTTCCGTAACCGGAAGACTTCACCCCCAACGCAAGAGAGACGAGCATGAGCGTCACCGAAAACACCCTGATCCTCGAGACCACGCAGGGCCCCGTTACCATCGAGATGCGGCCCGATCTCGCGCCCGGCCACGTCGCGCGCATCAAGGAACTGGTCCGCGAGGGCTTTTACGACGGCATCGTGTTCCACCGCGTGATCGAGGGCTTCATGGCGCAGACCGGCTGCCCGCAGGGCACCGGCACCGGCGGCTCCGGCAAGAAGCTGAAGGCCGAGTTCAACAAGGAACCGCATGTGCGCGGCACCACCTCGATGGCCCGCGCCGCCAGCCCCGATTCCGGCGACAGCCAGTTCTTCATCGTCTTCGACGACGCCCGCTTCCTCGACAATCAGTACACGGTGTGGGGCAAGGTCACCGAGGGCATGGAGAACGTCGACAAGATCAAGCGCGGCGAGCCCGTCCAGAACCCCGACAAGATCGTCAAGGCGCGGATGGCCGCGGACGCGGAGTAATCGCTCAACCCTCATCCTGAGGAGCGCGGAACGCGCGCCTCGAAGGATGAAGGCCCCGCTGTTGCAGCTCGGCCTTCATGGTTCGAGACGGCGCTACGCGCCTCCTCACCATGAGGGTCTGACTGCGTGGCGCTGAGCCCGACATGCGCACTGATCTCTTCGATTTCGATCTGCCCGCCGAGCGCATCGCGTTGCGCCCGGCGAGCCCGCGCGACTCCGCGAAGATGCTGGTCGTGGAAGGCGGCGCGCTGCGCGACCAGCTCATTTCCGAGCTGCCGCAATGGCTGAAGCCGGGCGACCAGCTCGTCGTCAACGACACCAAAGTGATCGCGGCGCAGCTCAAGGGCCGCCGCATCGGCCGCGAGACCGAGCCCAAGATCGAGGCGACGCTGATCAAGCGCCTCGACGGCTCGCGCTGGCAGGCGCTGGTGAAGCCGGCAAAAAAGCTCGTGGCAGGCGACCGCATCCGTTTCGGCAACGAAGGTAAGGTCTGCCTGCTCGGCCATCTCGACGCCGAGGTCGAGGCCAAGGGCACCGATGGTGAAGTGACACTGTCATTCTCGTTTCACGGCCCGGCGCTGGATCAGGCGATCGAAGATCTCGGCAGCCCGCCGCTGCCGCCCTATATCGCCTCGAAGCGCACGCCCGACGATCAGGACCTCGCGGACTACCAGACCATGTTCGCGGCGAATGAAGGCGCCGTCGCGGCGCCTACCGCCGGCCTGCATTTCACCCCGGCGCTGGAGCAGGCGCTGAGCGACCGCGGCGTCGGCATCAACCGCATCACGCTGCACGTCGGGGCAGGGACGTTCCTGCCGGTGAAGGTGGACGACACCGAAGGCCACAAGATGCATGCCGAGTGGGGCACGATCTCGGCCGAAACGGCGGAGCGGCTCAACACCGCACGGCAGAACGGCGGCCGCATCATCGCCGTCGGCACGACGTCACTGCGGCTGCTCGAAAGCGCGGCCGGCGAGGACGGCACCATCCAGCCGTTCGCGGCCGAGACGTCGATCTTCATCACCCCCGGCTATCGCTTCCGTGCCGTCGATATCCTGCTGACCAATTTCCATTTGCCGAAGTCGACGCTGTTCATGCTGGTGTCGGCGTTCTCCGGGCTCGAAGCGATGCAGAAGGCGTATGCGCACGCGATCGCGGAAGAATACCGGTTCTATTCGTACGGGGATGCGTGCTTGTTGTTTCGGGCGCGCGACTAATTTCGGCGCCGTAGGGTGGGCAAAGCGAAGCGTGCCCACCATCTTTCTTAAATGCGCGAGAGAAGTGGTGGGCACGGCGCTTGCGCGCCTTTGCCCACCCTACGACACCTTCCGTTACGCCATCACGCGCTGCGGCAAGAGCTCCGCGATCTGCACCGCGTTCAGCGCGGCGCCCTTGAGCAGTTGGTCGGCCGCCACGAACATCGAGATCGAATGCCCTGAGGGATCGCTGAGATCCTTGCGGATGCGGCCGACCAGGACGTCGTCCTGGCCCGAGGCGTCGATCGGCATCGGGAAGTAGTTCTTCACGCGGTCGTCGACGAGCTTCACGCCGGGCGCCTGCGCCATGATGGCACGGACCTGGTCCTCGCCGATCGGCTTCTCGCATTCGAAGGTGATGGCCTCGCAATGGGCGCGCAGCACCGGCACGCGGACGCAGGTGACGCCGATGGCGATCTTCTCGTCCTCGAAGATCTTGCGGGTTTCCTTGATGACCTTGGTCTCTTCGTCGTTGTAGCCGGTATCAGGGTCGACGGCGGTGTTGTGGTTGAAGAGATTGAAGGCGTAGGGGTGCGGCATCACCTTGGGCGTATAGACCTGCCCGTTGAGATTGGCGCGGGTGGACTCGACGAGCTCGTCCATCGCGGCGGCGCCGGCACCCGAGGCCGCCTGGTAGGTCGAGATGATGACGCGCTTGATGCGGTTCTTCTGGTGGATCGGCCAGAGCGGCACCAGCGCGGTGATGGCGGCGCAGTTCGGGTTGGCGATGATGCCCTTGTGGTCGCGGATGCGGTTCGCGTTGATCTCGGGGATCACCAGCGGCACGTTCGGGTCCATGCGGAAGGCGGAGGAGTTGTCGACCACGACGGCGCCGGCCTTGACCGCTACAGGCGCGAACTTCTTGGAGATGCTGCCGCCGGCGGAGAACAGCGCGATGTCGACGCCCTCGAAGGCGCGCTCGGTCAATTCCTCGATGACGACGTCCTGCCCGCGGAACGACACCGTCTTGCCGGCCGAGCGGGCGCTTGCGAGCGCCTTGAGCTTGCCGACGCGAAAGCCGCGCTTGTCCATGGTGGCGATGAATTCGGCGCCCACCGCACCGGTGACGCCGACAATCGCGACGACGGGATCGTTACTCACATTCTCCTCCATTGCATTGAGCTGAAGACAACAAAAAAGCCCCGGACCAGAGGTCGGAGCTTCGGTAGAGTGGATTGCGTTTAAGTCGACGACCTACGCGCGCACGCCTCCCCGGGCCCCGAAGGCCGTGGTGGTTTTAGTCGTGCGTTTGGTGGTCGTGAACATGGCGGCGACTTATGCGGGAGAGTTTCGCGCCCGTCAATGGCTTTTCGGCGGGATTGTGGCCGCCGCTATTTCGCCCGGGCGCCCGGCGGCTCCAGGATGACCTCCTTGAGGTTGTCGCCGCTGATGACGACGATCGCGAAATTCAGCCGGCCTCGTTCGCGCACCAGTCCGCCGCTGATCGCCTTGCCCGAGGCCGCACGTTCGGCGACGTGCACGGCATCCGCAAGGCGGTGCTTGATGGCACCGAGCGCCGCGAGGTTGCTGCGGTCGTCGAGATCGAGTTCGGCGAGGGGGAGGGCGGCTTCGCCGCCGACGAGCTCGCCGGTTGCGGCGTTGATGGTGTGGCGCCAGATGCGGTCGTTGTGCAGGGTCTTCACCCGGTAGACCGGCACGCCGGAGGCTCCGTCGAAACTCACATCCGCCGTCGTGGCACCGGCATGACGGGCTTCCGCAATCGCCATGGCCTGGCCGATCGAGATCGACGAGCTGCGGAATCGTTCGATTTCGCGGCTGACCGCTTGGCGGTCTGCTTCGGCATCACCATCTGTGTCGCCGTGAAGCGCGGTCGGCGTGCCCGCGGCCACGGTCGCCTGCGCCGGCGCGGCAAGGAGCAGCGCGGGCAAGGCGATCGCAAGTAATCGCGAGGTCAATCGTTTGGCTGTCGTCATGCTCGAAACCCTCGGCCAGCGAGTGTGCCGGATGATCGTAAAGAATTCGCGGCCGACCTTGGGCATCGGCCGGCCGCGGAGCGTCGCAGCGGGCTGGACCCGGCACGGCGATCTTCGGCGGTACGGACCCCTTTGGGGCTGGTGAAAAAGCGGTCCGTATCGCTTATAACTAAACCATACCGTATCGTTTTGTTTTGGTCAACGACGCGGGCGTAACCTCGAAGGGGAAACGTCGCAACCTCACGGAATTGTCAGCGGGACGGGCGCCGCCGCTGTGTGCCTTTTGCGGTGCTCTGGATGCGGTCTGCGGGTCCCAGCGCACCGGCGAGAAACAGCTTGATCGCCGCGCGCATGCGCTTCTCGGCGGCCTTCAATTCCAGCGCCGTGCCGAACGTCGCCAGGCGGTGGGTGTGACCGACGACGACGTCGAGGAACACCTCTGCCGCGATCGTGGTGTCGTCGACGTCGAGTGCGCCCTGCGCCACCAGACGGTCGAAGAAGCGGGCCGTGGTGGCGACGGCCTTCAGCCAGCCTTCCTCCTTGCCGAGCTTGGCGATGTCGGGGAAGTTGATGGCCTGTGACGTCATCATGCGGCTGAATGCGACGGCATCGGGCCCGCAGGTGAAGGTCAGCATCTCGCGCCCGATCTCGACCAGCCGCTGCTCGACCGAAATGTCCGAGGCGCTGGAGAGCTGGGTCTCGGCGGCTGCCGATAGCGGCGCAAGCCAGCGTGCGATTTCGCGCCTCAGCACGGCGGCAAACAGGCCGCGCTTGTCCCCGTAACGGGAATAGACGGTGGGTTTGCTGACCCGAGCGGCTTCCGCGACCGCGTCGAGCGAGGTCGCGTCGAAGCCGCGGTCAAGGAACAGGCGGGTGGCAACCTCGATTAGCCGCTGATCGCGCTCGATCGCAGCGGTTTTCGTCGGGCGGCCGCCGCGTGATTTCGGCAACTCGCGCCGTGGCGCTGCCGGTTTTGTCTTGGTCGCAGTCAATCCCATGCCCAATGATTCCTGCGCGCTTCTAGTCGTCGTCATTTGCTCTATATCGCGCGGGAGCGGGGGCGTCATCGCGAATCTGGCCGAATTGGCCATATCGTCAACGGTTTCGGCACGGTCTCGTTCCGTCACGAGAGATCACGGCAGCTTCGAAGTCCAGGCCTGGCCGGAGGCAGCCTTCTCGTATCCGTACTGATACAGCGCCCGCATATAGGCGGTGTCGAACCCTTCCGAAGGCGGCGCGGGGTAATCGCGCGCGATGTAGGAGAGGTGGAAGCCGAGATTGTTGCGCTTGGCGAAATCATAGGTCGAGAAGATGATCGAGCGCGTCTGCGACTGGGTGATCGACGACAGGCTGCGCGAGGCGACGTCGATGGTGCTGTTGGACACGAGCTCGAAATTGCGTTCGATCTTCTTGTTGACGAGGATGTAGATGTTCATCCGCGCGTTGCCGGGCAGGCGGTCCTGGGAGAGCAGGGCTTCCGGCAGCGTCAGCACCGGCGCCGTCACGCCGCCGTCGACATGCATCTCCTGAAATCTGCGGCCCTGGCCTTCGGCGTCGATCATGATAGGCGGAAACACCAGGGGAATGCTGGCGGAAGCCGCCATCACGTCGCGAAACAGTTTTAGCGCCTCGGGTGTTCCGACCGCTGCGATCTTGCCCATGTCCCAGATGGCGGTCCGCTGGGTGTCGAGATCGGTGGTCACCACCAGCAGCTTTCGGCCCTTGGCGTTTTCACGCGCGACCTGCGCCATGATCTCCGGACCGACATAGCGGGCGACGAGCTCGCGCAGCCGCGTGTTGCCGAACAGGCCGGATCCGAACAGCACACGCATGATGCTGGGATCGTTCAGGAGGCTCTCCGCGATGCCGCTGGTGTAGACCTCCCTGAGCGTGTCGTCATATTGCGAGCCGAGGAACGCAAAGGGTGCGATCAGGCCGCCGGTGCTCACGCCCGAGACGACCGAGAAGGTGGGACGGGTTCTGGCAGCGGTCCAACCGCTCAGCACGCCGACGCCATAGGCGCCATCGGCGCCGCCGCCGGAGAGCGCCAGATAGGACTTCGTCGCGGTGCTGGTGTCCTTCTCGAAGCTGAATTTCGTGACGGGCTCGTCGGCGTAGCGGCGCAGGCCGTCGATATCGAGCACGCGCGACGTGCTGGCCTCGGCGGCCGTATAGGGCGTGCGGGGCAGGGAGGTGCAGGCGCCGAGTGCCAGGCTGCACGCCAGAACCAGGAATCCGGTCAGGCGGGCGCCTGTCTGTCTGATCCAGCCGCGCGAGGGGCCGGACATTTCGGTCGAACATGAAGCGGAGGGCATTGTCGGTGGCTGGCGATCACGCAAATACTGCCGCCGGCAAAATTCACCGCGGCATCTCGTCCAGCCCCGCGCAAAAACTACACTGTATCGTTTTGTTTGGCAAGCGCGCCGGGCGATCAAGTCGGCGTCAAATGTGTCCCGGTCTGAGCCACAAGTCGGCTCTGGTGTGGTCCGAGCGGGTTGATCAGCCTCTTCCGACACGCAATAAGCACGACCATGAATCTTCCCGACACAGGTCTACCCAATCATTTCGAGCTGCTCGCCACCGATGGCGCCGCGCGCGCCGGGCGCCTGACCACGCCGCATGGCGTGGTGCGGACGCCGGCCTTCATGCCGGTCGGAACCGCCGGCGCCATGAAGGGCATGCACTGGCGTGAGGTGCGCGAGGCCGGCGCCGACATCGTGCTCGGCAACACCTATCATCTGATGCTGCGTCCCGGCGCCGAGCGGATCTCGGCGCTCGGCGGCCTGCAGCGGTTCACCGGCTGGAACGGGCCGATGCTGACGGATTCCGGCGGATTCCAGGTGATGTCGCTGTCGGACCTGCGCAAGGTCACCGAGAACGCCGTCACATTCCGTTCGCATATCGACGGCGCCAAGGTCGAACTGTCACCGGAGCGCTCGATCGAGGTGCAGCGCTTCCTAGGCTCCGACATTGCCATGCAGATGGACGAATGCGTGCGGCTGCCGGCCGAGCGGGACGACATCGAACGGGCGATGCGGCTGTCGCTGCGCTGGGCCGAGCGAAGCAAGCGCGCCTTCGAGAGTGCGCCGGACGGCTACATGCTGTTCGGTATCGTGCAGGGCGGCGACGTGCCGCAGCTTCGTCACGCCAGCGCCGAAGGCCTCGTTGCAATCGGTTTCCACGGCTATGCGATCGGCGGTCTTGCCGTCGGCGAGCCACAGGCGGTCATGCTGGCGATGATCGACGAGACCGCACCGATGCTGCCGAGAGAGCGGCCGCGTTACCTGATGGGCGTCGGCACGCCGGACGACATCCTCGAAGCGGTCAAGCGCGGCATCGACATGTTCGATTGCGTGATGCCGACGCGCAATGGCCGCCATGGCGTTGCCTTCACGCGCTTCGGCCAGGTCAATTTGCGCAACGCGCGCCACGCCGACGATCCGCGTCCGCTCGACGCAGAGAGTTCCTGGCCGTCGGCGTGCAACTACGCGCGCGCCTACCTGCATCATCTCGTCAAGGCGGGCGAGACGCTGGGAGCCATGCTGCTCTCCGAGATCAATATCGCCTACTACCAGTTCCTGATGCAGGGCATCAGGGACGCGATCGCACACGGGACGTTCGACGAGTTCTACCAGCGTACGCGCCAGGACTGGGCGAGGGGCGACATCGCCCCGCGCTAGTCAGTTGCAGACGATCCGCTGCTTGACGGCGTGCTTGGTCACGAAGCCGTAGCCGCAATTGTCGCAGGTCCAGAGATAGCTGATCATATGGTCAGAGATGTAGGCGGATGCTTCGGCGGCGACCATCGAGTCGGCGCAGACGGCGCAGGTCGGCAACTCGCTGCAACGCGGGGCGCGGTGATGTGCGACGGTCGACAACACTTCAGCGATTGCTGACATCGTGGTGACCTCTCTGCTTTGAGACCTAAGTCTAACATAGACCGAATCAGTTGACGAGGTCGCAACACAAATGCGTTGGTTTTCTGATAATTACAACTCACGCGATTTTGCGATGCAGCGTATTTAACATGTGCCGCATTGTCGCTTGCGTGTCGTCCCAAGCTGTCCGTTACTGCGCAAGAGACGCTGCAGAAACAGAAATTGTCGTCACAGGGAGTTCATCATGGACGCATCGTCCAACACGGGTGCAGCGCACCAGCCCGGCCGCGGCCGGATCTACTCTTCGATCGTCGAGGCCTTTGGCGACACGCCGATCGTGCGCTTGCAGCGGCTGCCGGGCATGCACGGCGTCAACGCGACGATTTTGGCAAAACTTGAATATTTCAATCCCGCCGCGAGCGTGAAGGATCGCATCGGCGCGGCCATGATCATCGCGATGGAGAAGGCCGGCATCGTCAAGCCCGACACCGTGCTGATCGAGCCGACCTCGGGCAACACCGGCATCGCGCTCGCCTTCGTCGCGGCCTCGCGCGGTTACCGGCTCAAGCTGGTGATGCCGGAATCGATGTCGATCGAGCGGCGCAAGATGCTGGCCTTTCTCGGCGCCGAGCTGGTGCTGACGCCGGCGGCACAGGGCATGAAGGGCGCGATCGCAACCGCCGAGGAGCTCCTGAAGACGACGCCGAATTCGGTCATGCCGCAGCAGTTCAAGAACCTCGCCAATCCCGAGGTGCACCGTCGCACCACCGCCGAGGAGATCTGGAACGACACCGGCGGCAACGTCGATTTCTTCGTCGCCGGCGTCGGTACCGGCGGCACCATCACCGGCGTCGGCCAGATGCTCAAGCCGCGCAAGCCGTCCCTGCGGGTCGTGGCGGTCGAGCCGGAGGAAAGCCCGGTGCTCTCAGGCGGCCAGCACACGCCGCACAAGATCCAGGGCATCGGCGCCGGCTTCGTGCCCGACATCCTCGACCGCTCGGTGATTGACGAGATCGTGAAGATCAACTCGACGACCGCGATCGAGACCACCCGGGCGCTGGCGCGGCATGAGGGCATTCCCGGCGGCATCTCCTCGGGCGCGGCGATCGCGGCGGCGCTCCAGATCGGCAAGCGGCCGGAAGCTGCGGGAAAAACCATTCTGGCTATAGTGCCGTCCTTCTCCGAGCGGTATCTTTCGACGGCTCTGTTTGAGGGAATCTAGGACATGACGGATCAACCGAGGCGGCCGCGCACGCTTGGCGATGCGCGGTCGGAGGCCGAGGCGGCGTTCAAGAAGGTGACCGCCAAGGTCGCCGTGGCGCCACCGAAGCCGAACGTGGCGCCGGGAATCAAGGAGCAGGTCACGCTGCGCATCGACCAGGACGTGCTGGAGTTCTTCCAGCAGGGCGGTCCGGGCTGGCAGGACCGCATCAACGAGGCGCTGCGCAAGGCGGCGGGGAAGTAGCGCCTCCTGCAGGGGCGCCGAAGGGCGGCGCTCGGGCAAACTCAGAGGACCTGCGATAGAAACCGCTGCGTTCGCTCGTCCTTGGCCGCCGTAAACAAGGCCTCCGGCGGCCCGTGCTCGACGATCACACCGCGATCGGTGAAGTAGACGTGATCGGCGACCTCTCGCGCGAAGTTCATTTCATGGGTGACGAGGAGGCATGTCATGCCATCCTCGGCAAGCTCCCGGATGGTGACCAGGACCTCCTTGACCGTTTCCGGATCGAGGGCGGCCGTGACTTCGTCGAAAAGCATGATGTCCGGCCGCATCGCCAGCGAGCGGGCGATGGCCACGCGCTGCTGCTGTCCGCCGGAGAGCTCGCCGGGATAGGTATCCTCCTTCCCCGCGAGCCGAACCTTGGCAAGCAGCGCCCGGGCGCGCGCTTCGACCTCGGCACGTTTCTGGCCGAGAACATGGATCGGCGCCATCATCACGTTCTGGAGCGCCGTCTTGTGCGGGAAGAGATTGTACTGCTGGAAGACCATCCCGACCTTGCGGCGCAGCGCCAGCTTGTCGAGCCTGGGATCGGACACCTCGATGCCTTCGATCTGAATGCTGCCGGACGAGATCGGCTGAAGGGCATTGATGCAGCGGATCAGCGTGGATTTCCCTGATCCGGACGGGCCGATGATACAGATCACCTCGCTCTTCCTGACCGACAGGCTGATGCCTTTCAGAACCTCGAGAGCTCCGAACGACTTTCTGACGTCGACGCATTGGACGATGGGCTGATCCGGAGTCCAGCTCGTGGCCATGCTCTGCTTCCTCAGCGTATGCGGAACCGACGCTCGAGACGAGCGGTCCAGAGGTTGATCGGATAACAGTAGAGAAAGAAACACAGCAGCGCGAAACCGTAGAGCGGCGCGAACAGCTCCGGCCTGCCGCCTTCGGCGGCATGCACCTGCGCCGTCAGCGTGAGCATCTCCGAAACACCGACGATCGATGCCAGCACCGTCGACATCGCGACCAGCGCATAGACGTTCATCCAGGGCGGCAGCATGCGCTTGATGCATTGTGGCAGCATGATCAGCCACATCGTCTGGCGCCGTGTGAACGAGAGCGATTCCGCCGCCTCCCATTGCGTCGACGGAATGGAGCGGACGGCACCGCGCACGACCTCGGCGACATTCGCCATGACAGGCAATGCGAAGCCGACCGTTGCCTTGATCCAGTCCGGCAAGGGGATGGTCGTCTTGAAGAGGGTGACCTGGAAGGGCACCAGAAACATGACGAAGAACAGCAGCACCAGCCAGGGCGCGTTGCGGAAGAATTGAGTCAGGAGCCAGCTGACGGCGGCGAGCGGTCGAAACTCCGACAACAACCCCAGACCCAGGCCAAGCCCGGCGACGGTCCCCAGCAGCATGGCGAGCAGGGAGATCAGGATGTTGAAGGCGAACCCGCGCAGCAGCAGCGGCGACCACTTCACGATGACTTGCAGCGGGGACAGCACCGCCGGACCGGTCTGCGCCCACGCGGTGGACGCGGCCATGATGGCACAGAAACAGAGGATCGCGGCGGCCAGCGGGCCGATCCGAATGGACATCCGGGTCGGCACGGGACGATACGGCAGAAGGACGGCAAGCCTGTGCTCGGGCTGGGCGCCTTTCATCGGGCATATCCCGGGATGCGCATCGCCCGCTCCCAGCGATGCATCAGCCAGACGAGGACGCCGACAAGGATGCCGTAGGTCGCCAGCAATACGACCATCATTTCGAAGACGTTCTGCGATTCCGACCAGATCTGCTTGACCGCGTACAGCGTCTCGGGAACGGCGATCGCGTAGGCGAGGGTGGTCGTCTTGAGCAGGTTGACGAGGTTGTTGTTCAGTGCGGGAAGGCAGACGCGAATGGCCAGCGGAAGGACGATATGGACGTAAGCCTTGAGGCGCGTGTATCCGAGCGCCTCCGCGGCTTCCAGCGTCGTCCCCGGCACCGCCTCGATGCCGGAGCGGAAGATTTCGACGTTGAAGGCGCCCGCGAACAGCGACAGCGAAATGATGGCCCATTGGACGTTGCTCAGCAGCGGAACGCGCATGCCCGCCGCCTCGACGGCCGGGAGCATGGTGCCGAGGCCGAAATAGAAAAAGAAGATCTGGACCAGCGGCGGCGTGTTGCGGAACACCACCACGAAAGCATTGACGGGCAACCGCAACAGCATCGACGGACTGCCCTGCAGCAAGGCGCCCACCGCGCCGATGATCAGGCTCAGCAGGATGGTCGTGACACTCAGAAGCAACGTCATCTTGAGCCCGCCGAAATAGCGGTCCCAATCGTAGGCATCGTAGAATACGGAGAAATTCAGCCCCGTCGTTTCGTAGAGCCGTTGAAACCAGTCGCCGATTTCGTGCATTTTGCGCGACACCAAACTGTTGAGGCGATGCCTCGTATCAGTGCATTGGCTCGACCTGTTCGGAGCGCAAGACGGATCTGGCGCTCCGCTCTGCGCGTCTATTTGTCCTTGTATTGCTCGTGCATGAGCAGCGAATACTCTGTCGGCGTAATGCCCCACTTCTTTTCCGCTGCCACGATGAAGCCGGTCCTCATCCAGTCCTTTGTCGTATCTTCGAGCAGCTTCTGAAGGCTGGCGTTATCGAGCGCGACAGCGATCATCCATGGCGATGGCAAAATACCTTTCAGGGGCAAGTCGTAGTCCGCCTTCCACTCGTCCTCGAGCAGCTTGCCTTGCAGGAAGGTCTGATCGTAGACATAGCCGATGCAGTTGCCCTGCTTCATGGCGAACAGAGGCTTCTCCGAGCCGTCAAACGCAACGATTTCGGGGCCGTAGGATTTGGCAACGTCCTTGTTGTACCAGGCCCCCGACGTTGCACAGACGGGTTTTCCCCTGAGCTCGGCCCAGTCCTTGATGCCGGACTTCTTGTTGAGAAGGATGTTCACATAGTCCGAATAGTACAACGGTTCGATGGCTTGAACCACGCGACGGCGTTCCGGCCTGTCCGACATGGTCGCGATCAGCAGGTCGACCTTTCCCTGCTGAAGAAATTCGATTCTGTTGGAGGCCGCGACCGGAACGAGTTCGAGTTTGACGCCGAGGCGCTTGGCAATGTCTGCGGCGAGATCCGGCTCGATGCCGACCACGTTTCCCGTGGGATCGCGGAAACCGAAGGGCTTGTAGTCAGCCTTGACGCCGACATTCAACGTGCCGCGCTGCTTGATGGCATCGACGCCATCGGCGGCTTGAGCGCTGCCAAGCATCAGCAGCGCCGCGATGCCTGTCATCATGGAACGGACAATGTCTCTCATCGGATGACGCCTCCAGGATTGTGATCACGACGCGCGTTGAGCGCGCTTGTTCAAGATACAAGGCTCGTGCCAAACGTCACGAAAAACGGGAGATGGAGAATGGGCTGAGGTCGATCGCGCTTCGACCGTCGGTCACCATCCCGGCGACGACGTTGCCGATACCTGCCGAGTGCTTGAAGCCGTGGCCCGAGCACGCCGAGACGACACAAATCCGGTCCTGGTCGGGATGGCGGTCGATGATGAAGCCCCGATCGGGCGTCACCGTGTAGATGCAGGCAGCCGCCTGCGCGACGCGCGGCGTGGCGCCGGCGAGCCGCCCCGCGACGTGCTTCCGGTACATTTCAGCCGATTCCGCGAGATCGACGGTGCGGTCGATGGCGTCGGCCGTCGTGTTGGTCTCATACTGCTCGGTCGCGACCTTGAGACGATGATCGCCAGGCAGCGGCGGGAAGCCGTAGAGGTAGTCGATATCCGTCGCGCCGTGCATCCAGATGAACACAGGGGCGTCGGCGCGATACGCGCTGGTATCGTCGAGCTCGTACCAATGCAGCACCTGCCGCTTCACCGTAAGCACGCGGTCAAACGGCGCGCCGAGCAGGTGGGCATTCCAGCCGCCTGCCGACACCACCACCTGGTTCGCCTCGAATGTGCCCGAGGACGTTTCCACCCGAACGGCGGAGCCGCGCTGCGCGATCGAGAGAACCTCGACTCCCGTGCGTATCGTTGCGCCGAGTTGCTCCGCGCGCGTCAGCTGCGCCTTGATGCAGCGCTCCGGAAAAACGTACCCTCCGCCGGGTTCGTAATAGGCCTTCTCGTTGCCCTGGAGATTCAGGAACTGAGGGAAGCGATGAGCCACCTCTCGCCCGTCGATCACTTCATGCGCGATGCCGAAGTCACGCGCCGCTCCAATCGAGCGCGCGACGAAATCCGGCTTGCCGTGGTGTGACGTCTCGCCGACACCGGGCGCCATGACGACGAGGCCGCATGGGTTCAGCAGCTCGGCAGACGTCTCGGCCTCGAGCTCGCGCCAGATCCGGTGCGTATCCAGCACCAGGGGCACGTAATCGCGGCCTTCGCCGACCGCCTGCCGGGTGATGCGGGTTTCGCCGTGGCTGGATCCCATCGTGTGGGGCGGGGCAAAGCGATCGAGGCCGACCGCCTTTACCCCTCGCTTGGCCAGTTGATAGAGGGCCGCGCTGCCCATGGCACCGAGGCCGATCACCAGAATATCCGCTTGCTCGCTCATGGATCGGGACTGCTTAATTGTTAGGACGATCCGAAGTCTGCTTTCGGATGCGGCTCTCCTACAAGGATAATTCATATAATGAAGGCAATTTGCATGTTAATATGACTTCTGCTTAAGTTATGGATATGACGCCACCTGTTCCAGACTTGCGAAGCTTGCAGATTGTCGCTGCCGTCGCGGAGTCCGGCAGCATGCTTCAGGCGTCCCGTCAGTTCGGGATGACGCAATCAGCGGTTTCTCAGGCTGTGCGGCGGGCCGAGGCCTCGATCGGCGTCGCGTTCTTCAACCGTAGCCGGAGGCCGCTTACACTGACGCGGGCGGGCCGCATCCTTGCTGGCCGTGTTCGCGATTTGAATCGCGACTTTGACACGTTACTCAGCGCACTCCGGGACGCAGCGAAACTGCCTGAGCGTGTCGATCTGAGGCTCGGCCTCATCGACTCCTATGCCGCCACGGTCGGCGCACACCTCGTCAAGGAGCTTATGACGGGCGAGGTCGCACTGAGTCTGTCCGTTTGGTCGGGCCTTGCTCACTCGCATGCCGAGGCGCTGGTCCACCGAACGATCGACGCGGCGATCACATGCGATGCGATGGATGACCTGTATGATATCGAGCGCTTCCCGTTTTACCGCGAGCCAAATCTGCTGGTGGTGCCGCGCGGATTGGAAGCCGAATTTGCTGACCTTGATTTGCGGGAGATCCTGACCCGGCATCGCCTGGTCCGGTACAGCGAACGCTCCTATGCAGGCGCTCAGGTCGAGCGCCACCTGAGCCGTTTGGGCATTCGCCCACCGCGGGCCTTTGAGTTTGACACCTCGGACAGCCTGGTCGCCATGGTCGCCACCGGGATGGGCGTGGCGATCACCACGCCGCTGTGTCTGTTGCAGGGGCTCGCTCACGCTGGTCAAGTCAGCGCTCTCCCTCTGCCGGGCCCCGGATTTTTTCGTGAGCTGCTTCTGGTGACCCGCCGTGGCGATCTCTCGTCACTGGCGCCGCGCATCGCGGAGATGGCTCGGACGAGCATTACGATGCAGGCGATGCCGCGGATCCGGACGCTCGTGCCTTGGTTCACCCAAGACTACTAGCCATTGCCACCACGAAAAAGGCCCGGCTCTCGCCGGGCCTTTTTGCGTTTTGGAGCCGGGTCTCGCCTCAGCGGCGGAACATGCCGCCCATCATGCCGCCGACGACACCGCCGACGAAGGCCGCGCCGGCATCGCCGCCGCCGCTGTTGCGATGCTGAACCGGTGCGCCGCTCTGGGCCTGGGCCGGGGCAGCACGCCGTGCCGGCTTCGCGCTGTCGTCGCTCGCGGTGGCCGGCGCGGCCGCCACGATCTCGGACAGCAGGGCCTTGTGCTGGAGCTTGTTGAGGTAGCCGGTCGACGGATAACCGCGGGCGGCCTGCCAGCGCTTCAGCACCGAGCGGGTCTCGTCGGTGAAGGCACCGGTCACCTTGGTGTCGAAGCCGAGCCCGGTCAGGCGGCGCTGCACGTCGCGGCGCTGGCCCTTGTCGAGGCCGATCTGGTCCTCGGTGAGCTGGGTGGAGTCATCGGTGAAGGTGGCGGGATCGATCCCGGAGTTCAGATTGCGGGTCGCCGTGGACGGGCCGCTCTTGATCGCCGCAAGCCGCGCCAGCGCCAGCGCCTTGAACTGGCCGTTCGGATAGGCCGAAAGATAGGCGTTGAGCTCTTCCGGCTTGTTGGATTCCTTGACCGAGCGCCAGTACTCGAGCTCGACTCCGTCGGAGCTGCTCGCTGCCGCCGGCGCGATTCCGGAAGCGGTCGGGGCTGCGTTGGCAACCTGCGTCTGCTGCGACGGGTTGAGATAGACCGCGCCGATCAGGTTGGTGTGGCCCCAGGGAAGCTGGCCCTTACGGGTCTCTTCGTTGACCTGGGCGCGCACCGACGTCATCGCCTGCTGGATCTCGACGCCGGGCTTGGTGATGTTGTCGATCAGTGCGCGGGTGAACGGGCTGTTGTTGCCCTCCTGGCCGTCGAGCGCGGTCTGGCCCGGGCCGGTGGCGAACGCGATCAGCGTGCCTTCGCCCGACTTCATCTCGGCAAGACCACTCTGCACGTTGACGCTGCGCGTTGCCGAGTTCGACTTGATCTTGGCGGCGAACGGATTGTCGCGGCAGGCGTCGAGGAAGACGAGCTTGACCTTGGCGTCGCCCATGGTCTGCTCGAGCGTCAGGTCGATGTTGATGGCTGCGCCGAGCTTGACGTCCATCTCCGACTTGATGTCGGCGTCGACAGGCAGGAGATAGTTGCTGCCGCTGACCGCGATGCCGTGGCCGGCGTAATAGAACACTGCGACATCGGAGCCTTGCGCCTTGCGGCCGAAGTCCAGGAGCTTCTCCGTCATCTGGTCGCGGGTGAGGTTGGATCCTTCGATCACCTCGAAGCCGACATTGCGCAGGGTCGCCGCCATCGCCTTGGCGTCGATCGGCGGGTTCGGCAATTGTGCGACGTTCTTGTAGGAGCCGTTGCCGACGACGAAAGCGACACGGCGGTCGGCCTTCGCGGCACTGACCGACAGTGCCATGCACATCAGCGAAACGAGCAGGGTGAGAGTGCGCATCTGAAATCCCCAACAGAATCGAATTGCAGGCAGCAACAAATTGGCAACGAACCTACACGAAGTGCCCGACTTCGCGCCACCAAAACGGCAGTACGTCGTATTCAACCCGCTGCTGTGTGGCCGAATGTGCACGATGGAATGACCCTCCAACGTGATCCAGATCACACGGCCACTTCGGTTTTGTCGCGCGAGACAGCGCGAGGTTCACTGCGCGCGGGCGGGAACTGGGGCGGTCGGCTTCAGGTTCAGGAGATTGCCGCACAGGATCAGCGTCGCGCCGAGCACGGTCCAGGCATCGAGCCGCTCCGAATACAGCAGCCAGCCGACAGTCGCGGTGAGCGGCACCCGCAAGAAGTCCATCGGCACCACGATGGTTGCATCCGCGTAGCGGAGCGCGCTGGCGAGGCAATAGTGCGAGAATGTGCCGCAGACCCCGATGACGAAGAGCCATCCCCAGAGAGTGGTTGACGGCCAGGTCCAGACATAGAGCGTCGGCAGCAGGCCCACGACCATCTGCACGACGATCATCCAGAACAGGATCGACAATGCGCTCTCGGTCCGGGTCAGCGATTTCGCCAAGATCATGGAAATGCTGAAGCCGATCGCGGCCCCCAGTGCGATCAACTGGCCCGGATTGATCTCGCCGGTGGCGGGCCGCACGATCATGACGACGCCGACGATGCCGAGCGCGATGGCGGCGATCTTCCACACGGTCATGCGCTCGGACAGAAACGTCGCGGCCAGCAGCGCAGTCCAGATCGGCATGGTGAATTCGATCGCGACGACCTGGCCGATCCCGATCAGCGTCAGTGCGTAGAACCAGCCGAGCTGCGCGAAATAATGGACCCCGTTGCGCGCGAGGTGCTGGGGCAGGCGTTTGGTCGCGACCGCCTTGAAGCCGCCGGCCCGGTAGATGATCGGCAGCAGCAGCGTGAACCCGATTACCGAGCGCACTTCCATAATCTCAAAAACGTTCAGCTCGCGCGTGGTCTCACGGCCGGCAACCGCCATGACCAGCATGAGCGCCAGCCAGCCGGCCATCCACAGTGCAGCCATCGTTTTGGACGGTGTCGCGGTCATCGTTGCTGGTGCGGGCGATCGAGCCTGAGGGGAGGGCCGGTATCGGCGACATCGCCGGCGTTTGCAACGGCCAAAACTGCGGATGCAGCGATGCAGGGCGGCGTGCTAAGGCATCACTGAACAACAAGAAAAGGGAGATCTTCGCTCATGCAAATCTTGCAGCCGGTTGAATGGAAGAAACCGCGGGGCTTTTCTCACGGTGTGGTGGCCGAAGGGCCGGGCCGCTGGGTGGTGCTGGCCGGACAGACCGGCGGCGACGAGACCGGCAATTACGCGCCTGACATGGCGGCGCAGGTCGCAACCGCGCTGAAGCGGATCATCAAGCTGCTGGGCGAGGCCGGAGCCGGCCCGGAGCACATCGTCCGCCTGACCTGGTACCTGACCAGCCGCAGCGAATATGAATCGGCCGGGGCCGGCATCGGCGCGGCCTGGAAGGAAACGCTGGGGCGCAATTTTCCGCCCTCGACGCTGCTCTACATCGGCGGTCTCGTGGACGAGCGCGCCAAGGTCGAAATCGAGGTCACGGCGTTCGTGCCGAACGTATAAAACGGATAAAAAAAGCCCCGGCGGAATCGCCGGGGCTTTTGGCTTGAACGCGGTCCGCCTTAGCGCGACAGCGAGATGTTGGCGCCGCGGAACTGGCTGTCCGCGCGCATCGTGACGCTCTGCTTGTTGCCGGACGTCTTCAGCGAGATGTTGGCGTTGAAGCCGGCGGTCGAGGCGACCAGCTCGTAGTTTCCGCCGGCACCGCGGCCCTGGAGCGAGCCGGAGATGTTGCGGCTGGCCTCGGACCAGCTGCCGCCAATAGTGCCGCCTTCAGCCCTGACGTTGGCGCCGAGATTGAACTTGTAGGCGTCGCTGGCGCAGGTCAGCGACATCTCCATCGTCGGTCCGATCGGGGCGTATCTGGCCCGGCAGCGGATCCGCTCGGTCGAGCCGTCATCGAGCGTGACGGTGCCGGCACCGCTCCAGCTCCCCGCCAGCGGGGCGAACGGGCCGGACTGGGCCTGGCTCTCAGAGTTGGCGATCCCCGCCGCAAACAAAACGGCGGCCGCGATCAGCAGCCGCCGGCTCACGACGCTGATCCCGAATTTCTTACTGGCGCGATGCTTCCCACCGCCCACTGCACGGTATGCCTGCAGATGCTCCATTCCACTTCCCCGATCCGGCGTTGCCGCTGAGTTGACCGTTGGCATATGCACCATTGATCGAAACTTTCACAAGTCCCCCGCTGCCGATGGTGCCGGAAACGTTAGCGCCGGGCGCGGTGATCTTGCCGTCGGCAACCGTCAGCATGGAGCTCGCGGTCGGCTCGCAGGTGCCGCTCTTGGTGACGATGGTGACGTGCCAGTTGCCGTCATAGGGGGTCTGGGCGAAAGCGGGAGCGGCGAGAGTGATAACTGAAGCGGCACAGAATGCCGTAATGCGACCAAAACGCATGAATTCCGTCCTTGAATCTGTCTGATATGCTGACGCTTATTCGGCCCAAATGTGACGGAAATTTGTTGCATTGCCAAAGCGAAAATTGTTCCAGTGGAAACAATAGTTTATTTGTGTTTCCGGCTCCAATTTTCGAAGCAGAATCAACGCGCCTTCACGTTAAGGGTAAACGTCAGGAGGGGACTCAGGGAACGACTCACGAAGGGACTCAGGAAAGACTTGGCGCCAAGGTCGCGAACTGCTCGTCCTGAACCTTGGAGGGCAGCGCCTTGTGGACCTTGACGTAGTCGATCACGTCGGCCAGCAGCTTGAGGCCGAGCGGAGCGAGCGCGCGCTCCCAGAGTTCGCGAGCCGTCTCGCCCTTCTTGACGAAGCACCAGTCCTGGGCGGCGATGGCGCCGGCGTCCATGCGGTCGGCAAGATGATAGATCGTGCCGCCGGCGATCGGATCGCCTTCCTTGATGGTCCATTCCACAGCGGCTTTGCCCCGATGACGCGGCAGCAGCGAGGGATGATAGCCGATCCCGCCGTACTTCGCGGCGGCCAGGGCGTCCTTGCCGATCCGGGCGTGGCTGTGGGCGGTGATGATCAGGTCGGTGTCGGGGCCGATTTCGGAGGCGACCACCAGCTTCGGATTGGCCTGGACCGTCACCTCGATGCCAGCCGCCTTGGCGCTCGCCGCGAGGCGATCCTCGGCGTCGGCCACGACGACCCGCACGATCGGGACGCCGTGCTCCCGGAGCATGTTCAGGGTGGTCACGCCGAAATGGCGGGAGCCGACGAGGGTAATGCGCATGGGTGTCCGATCCGTCTCGCAACTGCGTCATCCCCCGATAACACGTCGGTGCGTCCTGTCACCAGCCGCGGGCGGTTTGTGCCGGTTATCAACAATGCACCGGGCGCGGGGCGCGACGGGCTCCGCGATTGCGCAGCCGGCCGTTCCGGTGCTTCCATGCGCGTATTGCACCGTATCAGGAGCGAGCGCATGCGAAGCGCGTGGTTTTTCCTTCTCGCGGCACTGAGCGTAGCCACGCCCGCGCGCGCCGGCGGGCCGTACCCGGCGGTCCCGCCCGAGGTCGGGGTGGCGCCCTTCATCGGCCCGACATGGGATGCCTATCGTTGCGCCGAAGGGCCGGTCTATAATTTCTACCACGGCGCCTATTACGGCGAAGAGCCGCCCGCACTCTATCGCGGCTACGCCTACAGGCCGTACTACCGCTACAGCGCCTACCGCAGGCTGCCGCGCAAGTATTTTTGCGTCACGGATTAGCGTTGCCGGGCGGCCACATCGACAGCAAATGATGTATCCGCCGGTTCCTCTGTTTCATTTCTAACATAAGCAGCCCCTGTGTGCCGCTAGAATGCACCAACCGGGGCTGGCCAAATTTGATTCCGAATCCGTTTTCGAACCCGGCTTTGGCCGCTGGCGAGTGATCGCCAGCGGCTTTTCATGCCGGCGCAATCACGAAATCATCAAACGGTAACGCGTTCTCAACCTGCCTGTCGTATCGACGAATCCGTCGCGGATTTGTATTGCGTACCGCGACACCAAAAATGTCCCGCCGGCGTGGGTGCGCTGCGGGCTTTTTTGCCGGGACCGATTTCATGCCGAGCGCAATTGAGCAGATCGTGGACGCCTATGTGCGGCTGAAGAACCGCCGTGGGCTGGACGAGCTGATGATGCACAGGCAGCGGCTCGCGGTCGATCTGAAGAGCAGGTCCGGCTATGATTTCAGCCTGCCGATCGGCAAGATCGACGAGGAGATCGCGATCATCGAGGAGGGGCTCAGCCGGCTGAAGGCTCAGTCCGCGGATCCCCGCGGGATACGTCCGATCTGACGCGCTCAGTCGCGCCGGCCACCGTCGATGACGGTGAACAGCGGCCGTGCCTGGGTCGGCTCGACCAGAAGTTCCTCCACCAGCGCGGTTGCCGCATCGACATATTTGCGCGTCGGTTTGTCGAGCTCACGTTTGGCCTCGTCGTCGAGCGCGACCTTTGCGGCCTCGACCAGCTTGCGCATGCGCGCCGCATGGTCGTCGCCCGCCGTCAGCGTCGCGCGCGCCAGCGAGCGCAGCACGAACAGCTCGCCTTCGAGGCGGAGCAGGCGGTCGTTGAGCCTGGAGAGGACTGCGTTGAGATCGGCCATAGCTGCTGTTCGTCGCGGAGGATCCATCCTGATCTAGCGGCGATCGGTGAACGGAATCCAAACGCCAATGGCGCAATTGGGTTGATCTCCGGCGTCTCGCGGCAGCAGCGATGCCGCCGATGTGAGACATCGTGACGTTGCGATGCGTCGTCCCAGCGTGGTTCCCGCACCACATGGAGCCCGGGTGGACGTCTGGAGCACGTATGATGCGGTCTATCCTGGCTTTGGTCCTCCTGATTGCAACATGTCTGTCGGCGGCTGCCGCGCCGGCGCATCATGCCCGCCCACGCCATCACGTCGTCGTCCATCTGCCCGAGGACGCGCCGGTCCCGCCCGGCTGGTACAAATTTCCCGGGTGGCCGCCGATTCCGCCGTCGGAGAACAGGAATCTCGATCCCTCCAATTTCGGCGGCGGTTGATCGAAGCTACGCCGCGGTTCGGGCGAGATAGTCGCGGGCGAAGGCGAGATACCAGTCGAGGCAGGCGGGATTGGCCATCGCCTCCTTGTTGATGACCTTTTCGACGGGCTGGCCCAGCAGCAGCTTCTTGATCGGCAGCTCCTGCTTCTTGCCCGACAGCGTGCGCGGGATCTCGGCGACGGCAAAGATCTCGTTCGGCAGGAATCGCCGGGACAGGCCGGCCTCGATCGCCTTGTTGATCCTGGCCTGCATCGCAGCGTCGAAGGCTGTCCCCTCGCGCAGCACCACGAACAGCGGCATGTAGCTGTCGCGGCCGAGATATTCGAGGTCGACGACGAGGCTATCCAGCACCTCCGGCAGCGCTTCGATCGCGGAATAGAGCTCGCTCGTGCCCATGCGCAGGCCGTGCCGGTTGATGGTCGCATCGCTGCGGCCATAGATGATGCAGGAGCCGTCCGGATTGACCTTGAGCCAGTCGCCGTGCCGCCACACCGGCCCGCGGCCGCTGCCGTCGAAATTGTCCGGATAGGTCTCGAAATAGCTGGCGCGATAGCGCGCATCGCCCTTGTCGTTCCAGAAGCCGAGCGGCATCGAGGGCATCGGCTCGGTACAGACGAGCTCGCCGACCTCGTCGGTGACGGCGCGGCCCTGCTCGCTGAAGGCTTCGACCGCCGCGCCGAGCAGGCGGCATTGCATCGCGCCCGGCGTCTGCGGCAATTCGCGGTTGCCGCCGATGAAGGCGCCGGCGAAATCGGTGCCGCCGGAGATGTTCGCCCACCAGATGTCGGCCTGCGCCTTGCTGCCGTTGATGTTCGACAACGCCGCGAAGCGATCGTTGAACCAGGCTTGCGTGTCGGCGCTGAGCGGCGAGCCGGTCGAGCCGAGGCAACGCAGCCGCGACAGATCACCGGCCGCAGTGAGATCGATCTCGGCCTTGGCGCAGTTGGCGAAGAACGCCGCTCCGGCGCCGAAGAAGGTCGCTTTCGACTGTGCCACGAACCGCCACAGCGTGGTCCAGTCCGGCTTGTCCTTGGTGCCGCCCGGGCTGCCGTCGAAGATGCAGCAGGTGGTGCCGCTGAGCAGGCCGCCGACCTGCGAATTCCACATGATCCAGCCGGTCGAAGAGTACCAGTGATAGCGCTCGCCGAACGAGTTCGCGTGGTAGGAGCAGCCGAGGTCGTTGTGCAGGCCCAGCAGCGCCAGCACCACGATGACGATCCCGCCATGACCGTGCACGATCGGTTTCGGCAGGCCGGTGGTGCCGCTGGAATAGACAATCCAGAGCGGATGATCGAACGGCAGCCAGGCCGGCTCGAACGCGTCGATCGCGGCGCCTGTCCTTGCGACGATGTCCGCGATCCGGGCGTCCGGTGCTGCGGGCGCGGCCTCGCTGTGCAGGATGACGTGCTCGACCGTCGGCAGCGATCGCCGCAGCTCCGCGACGACGTCTTTGCGATCATGCTGGCGGCCGGCATAGGTGACGGCATCGCAGGCGATCAGCACCTTCGGCTCGATCTGCTTGAAGCGGTCGATCACGGCGGGCGCAGCCATATCGGGCGCACAGACGCTCCAGACCGCGCCGATGCTGGCGCTCGCCAGGAACGCGATGATGGTTTCGGGGATGTTGGGCAGATAGGCCGCGATCCGGTCACCGGGCTTGATGCCCTTCCCCTTCAGATGCAGCGCGAGCGCCGCCGCCTTGCGCCGCAGCTCCGGCCAGCTCGTTTCGTTGAGCTTGCCGTCCTCGCCGCTACTGACGATCGCGGGCAGGCCGGCGGCGTCGGCGGCCTCAACATGCCGGAACACCTGCCGCGCATAGTTGACCTGCGCACCGGGAAACCACACCGCGCCCGGCATCTTGCGCTCGGTGATCACGGCTGCAAACGGCGTCGGCGATTGCAGATCGTAATAGTCCCAGATGCTGCGCCAGAAGCCGTCTAGATCGCACACCGACCACTGCCGCATCTCCTCGTAATTCGCGAAGGAAAGGCCACGCTGCTCGGCGAGCCAGTTGCGGTAGAGAGCGATCTGGGGAACGAAGGGTGCGGTCATTGCGTGTCGGATTCTGTTGCGGGGAGGGGAGTCTAACCGGTGTCGCGGCTGAGCAGAAGCGTCAGTTCCTCATCCCTGCGTCACGGCAAAGCGCTCGCCGCCGATCCCGGCCTGATGCCGCGCGGCCGGCGCTGAAGCTGGCGTTCAAACGCCCTCAAAGCAAAAGCTGAAAAACAACCCCATACACAGTAGCGGGGCTATTGAATGCATTCGTCGTTTTCAGTTGGTGCCAAGCAGGTCCTTTTCGGACTTGTCCAACGCGAACAGCCTACCGATATCTCGATGGCGCGACGCATCGCCTCGTCCGGATTTGACACGTCGGGCAAAACACTGGCAGAGCGGCATCATCGGAAATTCGTAACACCCGCGCGGGGAAACCTGCCGCGGGTTTTTTATGTCGTAGCAGTTGCCATGATAAAAGGATCGCTATTGTTCCGCACAGCGGCAGGGCTGACAATCGCAGTGGGAATTTTGCGTGAAGTGTTTTGCCCGACGACGGGCAAGGTGTCACTGCGAACTCCGTCGATGCATTGTGCGTCGTTGCTTCAACATCGTCATTGCGAGCGCAGCGAAGCAATCCAGAATCCCTCCGCGGAGGCGCTCTGGATTGCTTCGTCGCAAGAGCTCCTCGCAATGACGGCGAGAGTGGCGATGGGGTTTGGTAGCCCGGATGAAGCGAAGCGCAATCCGGGGTTCGTGCAATAAAGCGACACTGGTCCCGGATTTCGCTTCGCTCCATCCAGGCGACGGCAGTGAGAACCTTGCCTCGGCCTACCAACCCACTCCCGCCCACCGTCTCCCGAACACCGGCGGCTTGGTCTTCACCGCGGACCAGCCGAAGAAGTGATGCTTCCCCGACCAGGAGTGCACCACGCCACTGCAGATGCTGCATTTGAAGTGGCCCGAATGCGGCTCGGCGTGCTCTTCCCTTGTCGCAATGTAGTTCATGCTGCAACCGGGGCAGGTGAATTCTTCGATCGTCCAGATGCTGTTGGCCATTGCACCGCAATTACAGGTTAGGTCACGCTGACCAGCGTAGGATTCAGCATTTGCTTCGAAGTAAACCGAATGACGCAAAATCCGTTAATTCCGATTAGCCAAGTTGGCGACTTGCCGTCTGCCACGGAAATAGGACTGGCACGATGGCAAGGCTATTTGCAGTTGATCGCGAGCGGGCCGCTAGTTGGTGAGTTCGGCGGCAGTTTTAGCTCTTGGTTTCCTGCCGTTTTTAGGCGCAGTTCGGTCCATGTTCCGTCGATCATGAGGGGGCCCGCTGGCAGCGCGGACTGTGGAGTGCCGGGGATCGTGAGGCTCAGTCCCGGTGTTTGTGTACTGTGCGCCGAAAGTCCTAGCCCGATCAGCAAGGCTAGAAGAGCAAAAACCCCCGTTAGAGACTGCACGTTCAAGCGTTTCGAGACGGGGAGCGTTGACCAAGCGGTTTCGGTTGGGAACGTTCGTCCGTCGGCACGCTTATAGACCCCGCTGATTGCAGAGAGGCCGGCGCTCATGCTGATGAACAAGAGGATCACGCTGAAGGTGAAGAAGGCGACGGTCCAAGACAGCCACGGAACGCCATTAGAGCGCGTGAACTGAAGCAATGTCCCTGAAGCAACCAGAAGCGCGACAGCAATTGTGAGAAGCGTCTTAGCAGTCTCGACCGCCAGCTTCGTCGCTTCCTTCTTGTCGTCCGAACTTCGGCCGCCAAGGCGAGCCTTCGCCTCCGATAGAAAGGCATCTTGCGTCGTGACGTCGGGCCAAATCGTCGCTTTGTTGGCCTCCAAATGTGCAATTGCAGTCAGAGGATCGAAAGCTGGCACGGCGTCACCCCCACAAAAGATAAGTTGAGATGGTACCCCAGGCTGCGTCGATCGCTTTGATGACGTCGTGGGAAGATGCAAGTGACTCGCGCTTGTTGTTGTTCGTTGTTTTTACCAACTCATAGAAGCTATCCATCACCTGGGCATCCAGGTTCTGTGCTGTGAGAACGACGGTGCTATTTGGAGACGAGAGATTCCCCTGGCTCAATCGATCCTGGTAGGGTTGAACGATCATCTGGTCGAAAAGCGACAGCACGCAGAGCAAAGCGTCAGATCGAAATGTGGACATTTGGTTTTGCAGTAGGGCGGCTTTGATTTGATCGAGAACAGCTATGTTCCTCGTGTCGTAATTCATGAACAATTTGAAGTATGACTGCGCGAGTAAAGGATCCACGGTATCCTCTCCTTTGGAAATGTCCGAGTATAATATTTACCTTTAGTTGTATCAATGGCGTCTATCCCGCGCGAAGGCCTGGCCCCCCAGTGGAGCCGGTTAAGCTTGCGACGAGCGCCCGTCAGTCCAAATCGCGCCGCCGGTCGGTCCAAGCGCCCCCTTGATCGGACAGCTAGATTTCACCCCATCGCCCTGGTCGAGCAGGGCAAAAGTCATTGGGGGTGGGATCATGAGCAAGAAACTGATTTTTACAGCTGCGCTGTTGTCGCTGGCAACTCCGGCCTTTGCGGCCGACATCATCGAACCTGCGCCGGTGGTGAAGGCGCCGATCGTGCCGGCCCAGATCTTCAGCTGGACCGGCTTCTACATCGGCGCGCATGGCGGCGGCGCCTGGAGCAAATGGACCGGCATCGACCCGACCGATCCGACAGCGACCTGGAGCTCGGCCACGGCCAGCGGCGGCATCGTCGGGGGCCAGATCGGCGGCAACTACCAGATCAGCAATTTCGTGATCGGCCTCGAAGGCACCGGCGCCTGGTCCAGCGTCACACTCAATGCCGGCGGCCCGTTCGGTGGCGGTGCCGGCTTCAACCTGTCGCTGAAGAACGACTACATCGCCACGGTCGCCGGCCGTTTCGGCGTCGCCTTCGACCGCGTGCTGCTCTACGCCAAGGGTGGCGCGGCCTTCACCCGCGACAAGTATAGCGTCAACAACGGCCTTGCCGGCCCGCTCGCCGGTTCCGCCTCGGGCAGCTTCAATCGCACCGGCTGGCTTGCCGGCGGCGGCATCGAGTGGATGTTCGTGCCGAACTGGTCGGTGCGGGCCGAGTACAACTATATGGGCTTCGGCACGATCACCGAGCAGCCGGTGACGACAGGCAATCTGGTGGCGACTCCAGCCAACGTGAAGCTGAACATCCAGACCGGCACGGTGGGCGTGAACTACCACTTCTGAGCGGACGGAGCGCCACCGCTTGGCCGACTGGACCAACCCGTTCGGCGACAGCTGATGCCGCGCCGGGCGGCGCAGCGGTCCGATCCCTTGCGCCGCCGCGGGCCCGGTCGTCTTGACGCCGGATGCGCGGCTGGCAATAACGCTTTGCCGCGCAAGTGCCGGAACCCGCGTCAATGCCGCAAGGAAAGGCGTGCCCGTGAAAAGTCTCCGTCAGCTCCTGACGG
Source organism: Bradyrhizobium sp. MI1.7 (assembly GCF_055811795.1). Lineage (NCBI taxonomy): Bacteria > Pseudomonadati > Pseudomonadota > Alphaproteobacteria > Hyphomicrobiales > Nitrobacteraceae > Bradyrhizobium > Bradyrhizobium sp. MI1.7. The sequence continues at coordinate 60,709 of NZ_JBVVPO010000003.1, read as the reverse complement.
GAGAGGACATCATCCAGCTCCTGATCCGGGTCGGCCTGCTTGGCCTGCTGATCATCTGGACCTTCCTGATCATCCGCCCGTTCGTGCCGATCCTGGCCTGGAGCGCCGTGCTCGCGGTCGCGTTCTATCCGGCCTTCAGCTGGGTCGCCAAGATCCTCGGCGGCCGCCCGAAGACCGCGGCCGCGATCCTCACCCTGATCACGCTCGGCATCGTCATTGGCCCGGCGACCTGGCTCGGCCTCAGCGCGGTGGACGGTGCGCGCGAACTGGCGAAGCAGCTCGGCACCGGCGATCTCGCGCTGCAGTCGGCGCCGGAGCAGCTCAAGTCGTGGCCGGTGGTCGGCCCTTGGCTCTACGATCTCTGGGATCAGGCTTACAACAACATCCGTGCGGTGCTGCGCGAGGTCGCGCCCTATCTCCAGCCGCTGGCGGGACCCCTGTTGTCGCTTGCGGGCGATGCGAGCCTCGGCACGCTCCAGTTTCTGGTCTCGGTGTTCGTCGCCGGCTTCCTGTTTCCGCATGGGCCGCGGCTGGTTGCGGCCGGGCGCGGCTTCCTGTTTCGCATCGTGCCCGAGCAGAGCGAGCATTTTCTCGAGCTTGGGGGCGCCACCATCCGCGCCGTGGCGCAAGGCGTGATCGGCGTCGCCATCGTGCAGGCGCTGCTCGCCGGCATCGGCTTCAAGATGGCAGCCGTGCCGAGCGCCGGCCTGCTCGCCTTCATCGTGCTCCTGCTCTCGATCGTGCAGATCGGCGCGTTCCTGGTGATCCTGCCGGTGATCATCTGGATCTGGACCGCCAAGGACGTCACCACGGCGCTGCTGCTCACGGTGTTTCTCGTCCTCGTCGGCTTCATCGACACCATGTTGAAGCCGCTGGTGATGGGGCGCGGCCTCACCACGCCGACCATCGTGATCTTCGTCGGCGTGATCGGCGGCACGCTCGCCCACGGGATCGTCGGCCTGTTCATCGGGCCGATCATCCTGTCGGTGGCCTGGGAGTTGATGATGGCCTGGATCAGGACCGAGGACCGGGCGGCGGCGAGCGAAAGCTGAGCTGCTCGCACGGGCTGTGGTCAAAGCGCCCCACGAACTTGTCTATTCAACTAGACAAGTTACGATAGGGCGATTCTGTTTTCGATCTACGGCAGTAATGGCGAAGTCTTCCAAGCTGGTTGCCGCAAAACGCGGCAAGGTATTGTTGGTCAGACGGCGGTCGGACGGCCTGTGGATGTTCCCGGGCGGCCGCAAGCGTTCGCGCGAGTCCGACAAGGACTGCCTGCGGCGGGAGATCAAGGAGGAGCTGCCCAAGCTGAAGCTCGGCCGGATCAGCCTGTGGAAGGAAGTGACGGCCAGGAATAAGCGCTCCGGTCGCAAGATGAGCGACGCGATCTTCATCGCCAAGGGTGCCAAGGGCAGGCTCGAGATCGGCGACAAGAAGGAGATCGACCGGGCCGCCTGGCAGAAGCCGCGCGGCATCCGCCTGACGCCGACCTCGCGCTACATCCGCGATCGGCTGTTTCCGAGCAAGCCGCGGCGCCAGTGAGGAGGGGGGCCGCGTCTTCGCGGCGCCGGTGCGACAAATCGCCCGCTGGTCCACAACACGAGCCCGAAATCGACAGATGATCGTGCGGTCAGGTCGGCCTACGGTCGTGGTCTGATCGAGACGGCCCCAGCCAGCCGCTATTGCTTGACCGCCAGCGTGTCCAGGCAGTGGTTGAGATAGACGGTGCGATCCCTGGGCAGCACCTTGTCGAGATCCGCCTTCAGTGCGCATTCGCGTTGCCGCATCTGCTCGGCCCGGCGCTTCTCGGCCGCCTCGCGATATTCGGGGGCAACCTTGTTGGGATCGACCAGCGCCTGCGCGCGGGCGGGAGCAGTCACGGCGAGCGCGATGGCGGCGATGATGATAATGAACTGCTTCAAATGAGCCTCCGTAAAAGGGCTCATGCTAGCGCGAGGGTAGCGAGGGCTCAAACGGCAAGTACGGCGAGGCGACCGATCGCGCAGCCTGTCCAAGCTGCGTCCGAGAGGCTGTCGGCGGAGTCGGTTTCGACGACCTGACGTCGGCCAAGTGAAGTGGGGTAAGTGAAGTCGGCCAAGCGAAATCGGCCAAGCGAAGTCCATTCACTTCGAGGCGTGGTCGATCTTGTGCCCGAGATGCCCGGTGTCGTGATCGCGACGCAACTGGCTCAGCGAGGTCTCGTTCAATTGATGCAAGACCTCGCTGAGCGGGGTCGCATCGGGATAACCGGCCGCAAATGCCTTTCCGTAGATCTTCCGCAACGTACCGACCAGCGTGTTGCCGTGCTTCTTGCTGATCGCGCCATCCTTGTCCCGATGGCGGCCGTCCAGGCCCGGTTCCTTCATGTGGTTCTCCCTGTGCGGCGTCTTAAGCGCCTGGAGAGAGCGTGCTCCCAAACGAATTGGTTGGCAACGGTGCGGCGCGCGGGAGTTGAGCGGCGGTCCGCTCGATCGCAAGAACGTCGCGTTCGCGCTTCGCTCTCCTAGCTGTGAAGCCGCGTCAGATCGCGGTGGGTCGGTCGGCGTATTACATGAGCGGGAACGGACTCGATTGGAGCCGATACGATGCGTGTTGTTTTGGCCCTGGGCCTCCTGATCGTCTTGTGTACGTCTGCGGACGCCGCGCACCACGCTCGTGCGCACAATCCTGCGACACGCCATCCTCCGGTTGATCGTTTCGGCACGGAAGTGAATCCTCGCGTGCGCTTCGCGGTCCCCGGCTGGAGCGATGAAGCAACGGCGCGCTGGCTCAATGATGCCTCGTCCAACGTCGGCCGAGGCGGATAGCCACACCCGGACGCGGTACGCGAAGATCGGCGGAGCCGTGTGAACCAGTTCACACTCGCGCTTCGAGACCGGTGCTATGAAGGCCTCATTGCTTTTACCGATTGATATTTTGAAAACGCCCCAGCGCTCCCTACCAGGCGCTGGGGTTTCATTTCGATCACGATCACCGCTCGCGAAGCGTGATCGGACCGGACGGGTGCTTTCTGAAAAGTGCCGAAGGGCGGGGCGGCTAAGCGGCTTGCTCCTCAAACGAGGTGTAGACCTGCCCGGCCGGATCGACGATCTGAACGTCCCAGCAGCCGTCTTCGACGAGCTCTCGGGCCTTCTTGAGGGCGGCCGCGAGTGACAGCCGCTTGAGGCTGACGACGCCTGCCGTGTCGAAACCGCTGATTTCAAACATGCCGTTCCTCCGGTTTTCCTGAATCTTACACCTTTCGAGGGCGTTGTCTCCCGGCTTTTGTGGCAAGGCCCTTGGAACTGCAGGCAGCTGCAGTGTCCAGTGCAGCGCGGTGGCCGCCATCGTGCCATCGGCCGACCCTGATGGTCGTGGCGCTCCCGTCTCGTTCAGGCGTCATTCAGAGGGGGTGTCTATCTTGCTGCCTTGGAGGACCGCTTCGATGTTGATCACCACTATTGCGACAATCCTTGCTCTTCATGGCGGTGCAACGGCGCCGGCGTCAGCTGTCGAACGCCCGCTCGAGGTGCAGTATCGCGGCGTGCCGAGACATCCGCCGCCGTGCGGTGATCATTGGGATCAGAGCGCCCGCGACGGGATGTGCTATCCCAACGGCTATCTCCGTCCCGAAGACCAGGCGGCGCTGCAGGGATACTATCAGGGCCCGCGGCCTTACTATGGAATGCGCCGGCGTCCGGTGCCATGCGGCCACGGCGCTGACGTCGATATCCGCGACGGTGTCTGCTACCCCAACGGCACGGTTCCACTACAATTCCAGGACCGGCCAGAGAATTACTATCGGCGGTACTGAGAGACGGGCCGTCAGGCGCACGGCCGAGTTTGCTCTCGATCAGTGTGCTCTTGATGAGCTAGCCGCGGAGCCGGCCCAGCGCCACGACTAAGCGGCCTGCTCCTCAAACGAGGTGTGTACGCGCCCCGTCGGATCAACGATCTGAACGTCCCAGCACCCGTCTTCGACAAGCTCTCGGGCCTTCTTGAGGGCGGCCGCGAGTGACAGCCGCTTGAGGCTGACGACGCCTGCCGTGTCGAAACCGCTGATTTCAAACATGCCGTTCCTCCGGTTCCCGTGAATCTTACACCTTTCGGGGGCCTTGTCTCTCGGCTTTGGTGCTTCGAAGCAGGCTGCCGCGTGACTCATTCCGTCCCTTCGCCCCCCGTAATCGGCCGGGGCGGCCAAGCCTGCCAGGCGGCCATGTCGCTAACGTGGAATTAATCCAAAATGCCCACAATTTTAGGCAGTTGTAGGTGGGTGCTGCGTAGAGGAGCCGTCGCGAGGACGTTCCGGCGTCGGCTTCCTGTTGCTCGCTCATTTGAGGTCAATGGACATGACCACGACATCCGAGGCGCAAGGCCTCGTCGAACAACTCGACCCCGCGGCGCTCGCGCTCGCAGTCGCAGCACTCGAGCCCGCAGCCCCGGAAGCTCCGGCACCGGCCAAGCGGTCCAGCCGGAAATCGGTCCTGGCACTGTCGGTGTGTGCCTTGGCCATCAATGGTGCGGCGGCGATCTATACATGGCCGGCTGATCTTTCGTCGCCGAATCTCAGCAGTCTGGCTGAACTGCTTCCGCGCCGGGAAGCTTCCGCGCCAAAGGCGGATCCGGTTGTCGCTGCCTTGAAGGACATTCAGTCGGCCCAGCAGCAACACACGGCTTCGCTGCAGGAGAACAACCACGCCTTGCAGCAAAATGCAGCCCTGCTGCAGCAGGATTCAATGGTGCTGCTGTCTCTGCGACAGAGCATCACGGACGAACGGGTGGATGTGAGGAAGATATCTTCACAGCTGTCCACGCTCATCGCGAAGGTCGACACGCTGCAGAATGCAATGATGTCGGACGTCACGTCCTCGATCCGAAAAGCGAACGCGCGCTATGGACTGTCGGCAGCGATGCGGAAGCGGATGGTTCGGCAGTCGAAGTCTGTCGGGCCGGTTTCAGTTGGGGGAGCGCCGCTGAGTGTGCCGGCTGCGACGTCGGCTCCGGAAAGCTGAAGATAGTTCAAGCGAAGCAGTTGGCATTACTGGCCCTCGAGTTCACGTTGGCCGGTCTTCTTGTCATGCCAAGCAGGACACGATGGCAAGCACGACGTCTGCGCTTAGCTCCCCTGAGTACATCGTGAAAAGGATGCCAGCGCCAAGAACAACAGCAGAGACCTTGAGAATAATCATTTTGAGATCCCCTCGTGGGTGACGAGACACTGGACCCGGATTGTTTCCTGAGTGCTTCGCGTGATGCGGCGAACGGTTTCATTCACCGAGACGTTATCCGTGAGGGGCCGCTCGACTTAGGGGCCGCTGCGCCCCGATGCATTTTCGAGATCAAGCCCGGGGGCATCGCAATCGAACTGGCGCGCGCCAACGGTGACTTCAAAACTCTCTCGCAAGAGCGAGCGCAAGGTCTCAGTTGCTCCGTTCGGACCTCCAGCCGGTTTCCCGATGTGAAATGGTGGCTGTAATATCGGTATCTCTGCCGGCCGACTGGCGCCAGGCAGCCACGCCGAAACACACCGTCAGCGTTAGTGTCGTCAGCAATAGCAGCACGGACAGAAACTGGCTCACACACACCCCCGGCAAGATCACGCGCGAACGCGCGCACATCTGGTTGATTCGGAAAATGCAGCCCGACTGACCTAGGGAGCGTTTTCCCCAAGGTTGCAGACCCGTGGACCAACACTCGTAGCCCTTGGCCACCGCGCTCAGGAGCCGGCTCCGCACGCACCAGGCTTCTGCGCTTCACAAGAATTGGCCGGCTATTGCCGTCGCCACGGCATAAGCTTTGGCTGGATGCTCGATGGTAGCCTCGCCGGCCGTCGCTCTATGATAGAGGCGATTGTTGGAGGCGGTGACTTTACAGCGCTGCAGATCCCGTCCGACCGACCAAATTGGAATCGCAGCCCTAGATCTCGCGATGGAATTAGCTGGCAACGCAGCGAAGCGCTGACCCGCCGGTTCGCGCTGGCGGCCCCCCTTTAGAATTCGCTAGTTGGGGGGGCTGCCGCTCTTGGCCTTGGACGAATGTTTCACTACCGGTTTGGCCGGCGTGGCCGGCTTCTTCGCTTCGTCGCCGCGGGCAGTTCCCCACGGATCGACTGCCTTCTGGTTGGGAACATTGCCGAGGGAGCGTTGATAGGCGCGCTCGGCCCGAATGTCGTCCGCCTTCTCGGCCTCCGTCTTGTCCTTGGACTCGCCGTACATTGGAACATGGTCCTGAGCCAATGCGGTTTGTCCGATCAGGGCAAACATGACAGCGGCGGCGATTTTGCGCATCGAGAAACTCCCGGTTCTGCGACTAGCATAACATCGCGCCGATTGCGGCATCAATGCATCGGAGTGGCGTCCGGTAACGGCTGATGACGCATCGCCGCCGGTTGAAGCGGTAGAGATAAGCCCGCCGGCTCACAAGGTCGGCGGGGTTCTCTTGCGGGGCAGGCTAGTCATCATCCGCCGACGAGCCGTTAGTTCGCTAGTTGAGCGCGCGCCTGTTTGACATTGCGTGAGACGACACGATCGTAGGCCGATAAAGCGGCATCGGTCGCTAACTCAACCATTTCTCGATAGGCGCCGTCGTTCGTTTGAGTGAAGCTTTCGCGGATTGCTCTGGCAAGCTGTTCGTCTGAAACGGCATCTCCCGGGGCCGCTCGTCCGGTGAGTCGGCTATACAGATTCAAGCGATACACGTCGGCGGCGATTTGCCAGGCCCAATCCTCCAGTCCCAGTTGTTGAACCACCCGGTCGACCCCTTGCTCTACGCGCAGAAAAATTGGGGTAGTCGACGCTGGGCATAGAAAAAACTAACTCAGGTTAGAAAAAAATCTGCCCTACAAATTCAGGTGGAAGCCGCCGCTCGAGGCGCGCGCCGGTTCAGGCACCAACAAATACGCCGCCGGGCTCTAATACATTGTCCCGGCGGCGGTGTTCATTTCCAGCCCCGAGATGGGAACTAACAAAAACCTCGGATAGAGATTTTACGTACGAAACCTGGGAAGGTTTCAGGCTGCCGGTTCACGCTGGCGGGCCTTGGCAGGCCCTGCAAACTCCTGTTGATGTGGCCGAGGAAGCTGTCACATTACTTTGACAGACAGGTGCCAATTTGGAAGGCGCTGGGATTTCAGAGCCCAGACCGGAATACGCGGCGAACGCTGCCAAGCGAATATATTCCGCTTGTGCAGCGTTCAGTATCCTCTCAATTTCGGGAGTTCGGCGTGTTTGATGCTGAAATGACTGCGCTGCTCAGGGCGGTGCTCGATGAAGTTTGCGAAAATATTCCTGTAAGCGAGACGGGCGCCAGAGCGTACGTTGCTTCGAAGCTGCTCGATGCCGCGGCACATGGGCAGTTCTCGACCGACGCGTTGAAAGCAGCGGGTCGCGAGGCCTTGAACCCACCAACGATGTGGCGCTAATTATCCGCTCCACATCACTCGATCACATCGTATTCGAAGGCGACGCCCTCCGGGTCGTTCTCCTCAAACCATCGTTCCGCGGCGCCCACCGTCGCGAAGACCTTGATGTGATCGATGTCGCCGACCTGCTTGGGGTGTTGCGCCGGCCCTAGTGGGGCTCTTTCGCGCGCATGGAGCGCATGTGCCCGGATCTGGCGGACGGGGAGGGCGTGCTGCCGCTTGAGCGCGCCGGCCTCATGGCGATCGCGAGCAATTGCCGCGCTGCATCCTCGACGCTCAGATCGGCAATCAATTTGCCAACACAGTGCCCACACACGGCTTTTTCGGTCGGCTTGTGATTTCGCTCAAGTTATTGTTTCGGCTTGGTGAGCGCGCTGGGGCTCGAACCCAGGACCCCGTGATTAAAAGTCACGTGCTCTACCGGCTGAGCTACGCGCTCCCATGGCCGCTGATGGCTTTCAAGATCGATCGCCATCGTCTTCGGACATTCGAGAAGCATGTCTTGCCGCTGCCTCAACTGGCGTCGCGGGGAAAAACCGGCTGTTTCCGGATCATGCTTTCGGCCCGCGCTGTGTAGGGGGATGGGGCGCTGAGGTCAATAGTGCGAGTGGCGGCCCAAACTCTTGGCGGAGGCGGGGATTCGCTCGCGCTTTCCGCCGCTTAGGCCGGAATTTTCAACTCGATTGGCGGCCCGCTATCCACGCCGAACAGCGCCGGTGGCTTGCCGGCGCGGAGGTTTCACCCGCGCCGAGAGGCCGTTCGTTCGTCAGTTCGCTTCCCGCCGGACTTCGCTCGGCACCGGCTGTGGCGTGCCGGCGGGGGTTGGCAGTGCGACCGGACGGAGGCCAATCAACTCGGCTGTACGGATCGCGCTGTCGCGCCAGAACTGGAACGAGTTGATGCGGCTGAGCTCGAGGATCGCGATCGCGACCGCGGCCAGGAACGGCAGGCTTTGCAGCACCAGGACTCCGGCGAAGATGTAGATCTCGGTGATCTGGCGATAGCTGTTGGAGGCGATCAGCACGCCGGCGCCGATCACCAGCAGGGTGCCGATCACGGCCTCCCAGAACGCCTGGAACTCGATCGACATCCTGGACAGGCCGCCCTTGGAGGTGCGCGCGAACGCGATGTGCTCGGTGATCAGGCCCTGCGCGACCGCGCGCGACACCGTCCATTGCACGCTCATCGCCGCGATCATCGCGCCCATCATCTGGCCGGGCTTGATCGCGACGCGCGCGCGGTACATCGACAGGAAGTGCGCGAGCGAGACGATGAAGGCGCCGATGATCGGCAGGGTCAGGATCTTGTCGGGGATGGCGATGTCGGCGAAGGCGACGATCGGCACCCAGATGAGGTTGAGCAGCGCCACCACCACGCCGAGGCTCTCGGCGCCGAGCCAGTTCAGCCAGCCCAGACCATATTCGCGCTTCTGGTCCGGCGTCAGCCGGCTGCGGCCGGGCAGGAAGTGCCGCCAGTGCTTCTTCACGATCTGGAGGCCGCCATAGGCCCAGCGGTGGCGCTGCTTCTTGAAGGCCTCGTAGGTGTCGGGGAGCAGGCCCTGGCCGTAGCGGTGATTGGTGTAGTGGGTGGTCCAGCCGAGCTCCTGGATCGCAAGGCCGAGATCGCTGTCCTCGCAGATCGTGTCGGACGACCAGCCGCCGGCCATGTCCATCGCGGCGCGGCGGATCAGGCACATCGTGCCGTGCACGATGATGGCGTTGGCTTCGTTGCGCTGGACCATGCCGATGTCGAAGAAGCCGGCATATTCGCCGTTCATGATGTAGTGCATGATCGACAGGTCGCCGTCGCGATGCTCCTGCGGCGCCTGCACGAGGCCGACGCGCGGGTCGGCGAAAGCCGGCACGAGGTCCTTCAGCCAGTCGGGATCGACGACATAGTCGGCATCGAGGATGCCGATGATCTCGGCATCGACGGCGGTGCGGTCCATCGCGATCCGCAGCGCGCCGGCCTTGAAGCCCTGCACCTTCTCGGCGTTGATGAACTTGAAGCGTTCACCGAGCGCGCGGCAATGGTCCTGGATCGGCTGCCAGAACGCGGGATCGGGCGTGTTGTTGATGATGACGACGCATTCGTAGTTCGGATAGTTCAGCCGCGACAGCGCATCGAGCGTCTGCTTCAGCATCTCGACCGGCTCGAAATAGGCGGGGATGTGGATCGAGACCTTCGGGTAGTAATTCTCGGGAACGTTCTCGACCGGCTTGGTCTTGGAGAGCAGCCGCTGCGGCGGCCGGCCCAAGGCCACCGCCGCGATCTCGTCGACGCGCGCCATCGCGATGAGGACCAGGGGAACAAGCAGGATCATGCCGAGCGTGAGCGCGAAGGCCGAGCCGAAGATGAAATAGTGGTCGTTCCAGAACGCGAACACCGTCGCGGCCCAGGCGCCGACGCCGTTGGCGGTCGCCGACAGCAGGAACGCCTGCCTGGCGGTCGGTTGCTCTAGCCGCAGGATCGGCAGCGACAGGAGGATGCCGACCAGCAGCGCAATTCCCATCAGCTTCCAGTAATCGGGATTCTCGACCGGGCCGGTCCAGGCGAATTTCGGCTCGCGGCTGGCGTTGAGGATGCCCCAGTACGGGCCGACGCCGCCCTCGAAATATTTCCAGGGCTGATCGATGGCTTCGACGATGTTATATTCCATGCCGATGGCTTCGGCGCGGCTGACGAAGTTGCGCAGGGTCAGCGCCTGCTGGAACGGACCGGGGTCGGCGTTGCGAAGGTTGTAGCCCTGGCTCGGCCAGCCGAATTCGGCGATCACGATGCGCTTGCCCGGGAACAGGTTGCGCAGCAGGTTGTAGCGATCGACGGCCTGGTCGACGGCCTGGTCCGAGCGGAAGTTTTCCCAATAGGGCAGCACGTGGGCGGCGATGAAGTCGACGTTGGAGGCAAGGTCGGGATTGTCGCGCCAGATGTTCCAGATCTCGCCGGTCGTGACGGGCACGCGGACCGAGCCCTTCACCTTCTTGATCATGTCGATGAGGTCTTCGACCTTCTGCTCGCCGCGGTAGATCACCTCGTTGCCGACCACGACGCCGACGACGTTGCTGTTCTTGCGGGCGAGTTCGATGGCGGCCTTGATCTCGCGCTCGTTGCGATCCTTGTCCTTGTCGATCCAGGCGCCGACGGTGACCTTGAGGCCGAACTCGGCCGCGATCGGCGGCACCAGCTCGACGCCGCCGGTGGACGAATAGAGACGGATCGCGCGCGTCATCGTCGACAGCGTCTTCAGGTCGGCGCGGATTTTCTCGACGGTGGGGATGTTGTCGATGTCGGGGTGCGCCGCGCCTTCGAACGGGGCGTAGGAGACGCTGGGCAGCAGGCCCTTGAAGTCGGGCGCGGGTTCCTTGTCGCGCAGGACTCCCCAGATGCCGGCGTGAAGCACGGACACAAGCAACAGAACGGCGGCGACAACGCGCATCGCGGCTAAACCAAAAGGGGCTGAGGTGGCAGGGAAGCGGATCCGACCCCGAGATCCGACCGAGTCCGCGGCAAATGGAGCATACCTCTGCCGCGCGGTTTCACAACTGTCATGGCCTCATGACCGTATGAGGGCATGACAGTTTTGGAATGTGCGGCAGTGCCAACCGCTTCTATCGCCGATCGTTCCTGAACGGCGGCTGAAACGATCGCGGCTATTTCGAGGGCGCCGGTGTCGGGCTTGCCGCAGGCGCGGGGCTCGCGGCCGGCTGCGGGGCCTGCGAATTGCCCGTGGCTGGCGCCGCCGGCTGGGAGGCGCTGGCTGACGCCTGCTGCGGCTGGGATGCCGGGTTGATCCAGCAGGCGTGCACGCGGCTGTCCAGGGTCTCGGCGACCTTGGGATCGATCTGGCCGCCAAAGCGGGTCAGGCAGCGGAAGGCGGCCTGGATGTGGCCGCCGGGGCAGCCGAAGCGGTCGTAGAGGTCGAGATGGCGGAACGCGGTATCGAGGTCGTCGCGCCACATCAGCCGCACCACGCGCCGGCCGAGCCAGACGCATTCGGGGTTGCCGGCCGGGCCGTTGATGACCTGGGCTGCTTCGGCGAATTCGTCGGTGCGGCGCTGGTTCTGGGCGGCGTCCTTGGCGGCGGCATCGGCGGGCTGGGCGGCTGCCTTGCCCTGGTCCGGGGCGGGCGTGCCGCTCTGGGCGGAGGCGCCACCGAGACCGACCATCACGACCAGGGAGGCGACGGCCAAGGTGGCGGCGAACTGCCGCAGGACCGCATTTCGTAACTCGAACACCCGTTGCCGCATGAATTCCCCAATATATCAGCTGACCGCCCGCGCCAGGACCTCGCGGACTCGCCGGTGATGGCGTCCAAATGGGTCCCCAATGCGGCGGCAAAGTCCTGCCGAGTCCATGACCTGAATTTGAAATTTTGTCCAGCAAAGTCACGATCCTAGGCCTCTGTCGAACGGCCGCAGGTAAATTCCTCGGGGGAGGGAAGGATCCATCCCGGACACACCCCTTGGCAGATGGCGCGTGAGCAGGTAATCGACGGCACCTCGCGGAGGACGGAACCGATTTCTCTTCGTACGCCACTGGCGCTTCTGCTCGTTTCACTGGGTGCGATTGCTGCCGTGTGGTGGTGGCTGGCCACGCCAATCACGCTCGCGCGCGCCCCGATCGACCCGGCCGACAAGGTCCAATGCGTCTCCTATGCGCCGTTCCGCGGGGAACAGTCGCCGCTGAACGCGTGGACCCATATCGAAGCCGACCAGATCGAGCAGGATTTGCGACAGCTCAAGGAGATCACCGACTGCGTCCGCACCTATTCGATGGAGAACGGGCTCGACCAGGTGCCGGCGATCGCCGCCAAGGTCGGCGGGCTGAAGGTGCTCCAGGGCATCTGGCTCTCCAGCAACCGCGCCAAGAATTTTGAGCAGGCCGCGCTCGCCGTCCGCCTTTCCAAGGAATTCCCCGGCATCATCACCAGCGTCATCGTCGGCAACGAGGTGCTGCTGCGCGGCGAGATGACGACGGCGGACCTCGTCTCCATCATCCGCTCGGTGAAGGCGCAGGTCAGCGTGCCCGTCACCTATGCCGACGTCTGGGAGTTCTGGCTCAGGAATCGCGAGGTCTATGACGCCGTCGACTTCGTCACGATCCACATCCTGCCTTATTGGGAGGATGTTCCGGTGAAGGCGAAGTTCGCAGCGAGCCATGTCGAGGCGATCCGCGAGCGCATGGCGGTCGCGTTCCCCGGCAAGGAAATCCTGATCGGCGAGACCGGCTGGCCCAGCGAAGGGCGCATGCGCGAGGGCGCGCTGCCGTCGCGCACCAACCAGGCGCGCGTCGTCTCGGAAATCCTGGGCCTGGCGAAAGCGAACAAGTTTCGCGTCAATCTGATCGAGTCCTATGACCAGCCCTGGAAGCGCAAGCTGGAAGGCACCGTCGGCGGCTATTGGGGCCTGTACGACTCGGTGCGCCGGAACCTGAAATATCCGCCGGGCCAGCCGATCAGCAATTTCCCGTACTGGAAATGGTACATGGGCGCCGGCATGGGCCTCTGCGTGCTGGTGTTCGCGGTCGCCGGCCTCACGCTGCGCAGGCGGCCGTGGACGCCGCGCTTCTCGGCCTGGCTCGGCGTCGCGATCTCGGCGACGTCAGCGGGCACCCTGCTCGGGATCGGCGTCGACAAGATGTATTATGAGAGCTACGGCATCGGCGGCTGGCTGCACTGGGGCGCGCTGCTTCTGGCCGGCATCCTGTCGCCGATCTTCTGCGCGCAGGCGATGGTGATCGGCCGCAGCCTTCCGACCTTCCTCGATCTGCTCGGCCCGCGCGAGGGCCGCAAATGGTCGAAGCTCACCGCCGTGCTCGGCCTGACGCTGGCGGTGACCGCGGTGATCGCGGCGCAGACCGCGCTCGCCTTCGTGTTCGACTCGCGCTACCACGACTTCCCCTACGCCTCGCTGACGATGGCGGTGGTGCCGTTCGCGGTGCTGATGCTGAACCGGCCGCAGATCGGCCAGCGTCCGATTGCGGAATCGGTATTCGCGGGCCTGCTCACGCTGGCGGCCGCCTATGTGCTGTTCAACGAGGGCCGCGAGAACTGGCAGTCGCTGTGGACCTGCGCGATCTACTTGCTGTTCGCGTTCACGCTGTGGCGGGCGCGGGCCGAGCAAATCCAAGAATGAACAGGCCGATCGCAAGGCCCGACAGCACGACATTGTAGAGCACGATGCCGAGGCCGGCGGCGACGATGCCGACGGTCAGCAGCACGATCGACGGCCGCATCAGGTTCAGCGTCGCAACCACCAGCGCGACGATGCCGAACACCGAATTCTTGAACAGCACCGTCGAGACTGTGCGCGCCTTGCAGATTAGAGTCTGCAGGCCGGCGTCACAGGCGAGGCCAACGGTCGAGTTCTCGATGCCGAGATAGCGCAGATAGATCGCGTAGCCGACGGACACGAAGCCGACGACGATCAGGAACTGCACCTGGTAGGGCGTGAGGCGGAAGGGCTTTTTTGTCATGGGCGCAATATGGTCGGGATGACGGGAGGGGGCAACAGGCGAGGTGGATATTTCTGCCCATTGCATAATCGCCAATTAGGCGATGAGACCGAGCTCGCGCGCGCTGTGGCTAACCCAAGCGACACAGGAGACCATTGGGCCTCAATTCCAGCTCGAATGCCCAAGGTTGTGGTGCGTTAATCAGGTCCTCCTCCATATTGCCCTGAGGCGAAAGCTCAGTCTTGTACATCGCCGTCGCGATGGCCAGTGGGACTCCCCCTGGATTGGGCACTGGAATTCCGGCATCAACGCTGATTGGGCCGCCATTTATTGGATCGGATGCCATCAGAGTCGTGTTCAAGCCGTCTCCTAGATCGACAGCGCAACCGTGCATGAGCGTTACCGCGAAGAGCTCAGTCAGGCGCTTTTGTTGATCGAAAGCGTTGCTTTCCTTGGGTTCGAGCACTCCGCTGCTTCTCAGGGTTGCCTTCAGATCGGTGAACAGTCGATCAGACGTAAATGCAGGCCGGACGACAAAGCTACTCGTCAATTTGTCAATATAATCCAGCTCTTCCGCGTTGAGCCGTTCCACGCTTATCGTTCCGAAGTTAGTGCGGACGATCTTTTGTTCGATCGTCTCGACTAGCTTTTTTGCCTTCGCCATCGGGAATTTTCGGAGGCGCGGCGGAGCGCGTCTGAGGGTCGCGTGCAGCCAAGGCACGAACTGGGATGGCAGTGATCTGTTCGTGATGTACGGATTGGCCCCAGGCGGGTGTCTATTGAAGAAAGACATGAAGAAGGCGATCAGAGCCCAATCGCGCACTTCCCGAGTAACTATCCCTTTGTTGCGTTCGGCCTTATGAGCGACGAAGTCGCCGATTTCCTGAACAGGTTCTCTTCCATCGCAGCGATCTCTGGCAAATAGAAAAATACGCGCCAGATCCTCCGGCACAAAGTCTCCGTTCAGGAAACGAACAACGCGCGCTCGGATTCCAGCATCAACCATTGTCGATCACCCCTGCGTTGATGCTTGTTATTTGAGCGTTCCTACCGCCTGAAGAACGACGACAGCGTCGATCCCGTCGAGGCCGTCTCCGGCTTCGCCGGTGCGGCCGGCGGCTGAGGCGCGGGGGCAGGCGCGGGCTCCTCGCGCTTCGACGAGCGTTTTGAGGAGTAGCTGCGGCGGCGCTTCTCCGGTTTGGCGGCCGGAGCGGGCGCCGGCGCAGTCTCGGCTTGCGGGACGGAGTCCTGGTTCTTGTCCGCGTTCTTCTCCTGAACCCGGTCCTGAGTCTTCTCTTGTCCCTTCTCCGATCCGCCGCGCATCGACAGCCGCTGGCCGTCGAACACGGTGGTCTCGCAATGGCGGTCGTTCTCGGCGAGGCCCGCGCAGAGCTTTGCGGCGGCGGCGGCATTGATCAGCGGGCCGGCCCCCAAGCGGAGCTGCATGCCGAGGCCGGCATTGCCTTCCTTGATCATGATGATCGGCCGCAGCGCCGCGATCTCGGGATTGGACTTGGTCAGGCCGCGCCAGAGCGCGCGCAGGCCGTCGAGCGAGTTGGCGCCGCCAAGGTCGATGGCGAAGCGCGTCTGCTGGACCGCGATTGCAGGGGCCTCGCTCTCGGCCGTCTCCGGCGGCTTGGCTGGCGCCGCGGCGACCTCGGTCGGGGCGGGCGCCTGTTCGGGCTTCTTCTCGGCGGCCTTCTCCGTCGTCTCGGGCTGCGTCAGCTTCGATGCGGCGGGATCGGGTGGCGCCATGATCGACTTGGATGGCACCAGCGGAAGCATGGGCAGTGCCGACGTTGTCAGCGGCGACTGCGATACCAGCGAGGCCATGGCGGCGTTCTGCGGCGGCGGGATCAACTGATCCTTTGCGGCCTCCTTCAGGGCGTCTTTTGTCGGCTCCTTCGCCTGGTCCTTCGCGGCTGCCGCGCGCGGCTTGTCACTTGGGGGAGCCGGCGTCGAGGCGACCGGCGCGACGGTCGGCGCCGCGGGCTGGGTGTCAGGCGCCGGCGCGTCCTGCGGCTTCGCGCTCTGCTTGGCGATGGCGCCGGTGACGGAATCCATCCCTTGCTCGAGCACGGTGACGCGCGAATAGAGCCGGTCACGATCGGTGTTCAGCGTCTCGATGGCGGAGGCGAGGCGGCGGGCCTCGTTCTGGCTCTCCTTGGTCAGCATCTGGAGCCGGTCGGCCTGGCGCGACAGATCGGCCGACGCAACCTGGTCACGGCGCCAGCCGAGCTGGGCCTGATTGGCCATCACGGCCATCACGACGGCGCCGACGGCAACCACGCCCCACGCGCCCAGCCGCCACATCGTGCTGCGGTCGACCGCGCTTTCCTCGGCCAGAAGTCCGGAGAACAGCCCGCCGGTCTCCTTGGCCCCGAAGGCGTCCGCCAGTGGGTCGGAATCCTTTGCCATGAACGTTAAGTGCCCAGCCCCGAACTGCTTCCCCGAATCAATCAGGGAACATTAACAGGAAAACCCCGTCGCACTTGAATTCCGGGCGTTTGCGGGGGTAGCAAGGCGACAGCTCATGACGGCGTCGGCCTGCCGCCGCCCGTTGATTCGGCCATGTTTGACAGGATTTCGATGACCGCCCGTTCCAGCCTCACGATCGTACTCGCCGCCGGCGAAGGCACGCGCATGCGATCGAACCTGCCGAAAGTGCTGCATCCGGTCGCCCACCAGAGCCTGCTCGCGCACGTGCTCGCCGCCACACCGAAGGGAACCGGCACCTCGCTCGCCGTCGTGATCGGCCCCGACCATCAGGCGGTCGCGGACGAGGCGAAACGCATCCGTCCCGATGCGCTCACCTTCGTGCAGGCAGAACGGCTCGGCACCGCGCATGCGGTGCTGGCGGCGCGCGAGGCGATTGCGCGGGGCGCGGACGATCTGCTGATTGCCTTCGGCGACACGCCGCTGATCTCAGCCGAGACCTTTGCGCGGCTGCGCGCGCCGCTCGCGAAGGGCGCAGCAATCGCCGCGCTCGGCTTTCGCGCCGCCGATCCCACCGGCTATGGCCGCTTCATCGTCGAGGGCGACCGTCTGGTCGCGATCCGCGAGCATGCCGATGCCAGCGCGGACGAGCGCAAGATCGATCTGTGCAATGCCGGCCTGATGGCGATCGACGGGCGCCGTGCACTCGCGATCCTCGACAAGATCGGCAATGCGAATTCGAAGGGCGAATATTATCTGACTGACGCGGTCGGCGTCGTTCGTGAACAGGGATGGGAGTCCGTCGTGATCGAGACCAGCGAGGACGAGGTGCGCGGCATCAACACCAAGGCGCAGCTCGCGGAGGCCGAAGGCGTGATGCAGGCGCGCTTGCGCAAAGCGGCGATGGAAGCAGGCGTCACGCTGATCGCGCCCGAGACCGTTTATCTGTCCGCCGATACCGTGTTCGGCAATGACGTCACCATCGAGCCGTTCGTGGTGATCGGTGCGGGCGTGTCGATCGCCGACGGCACGGTGATCCATTCCTTCTCGCATATCGTGCAGACCACGCTCGGCAAGAACGTCTCGATCGGCCCCTATGCGCGACTGCGACCCGGCACCTCGCTCGGCGACGGCGCGCGCATCGGCAATTTCGTCGAGACCAAGGCCGCGACGCTGGAGGCCGGCGTCAAGGTCAACCATCTCTCCTACATCGGAGACGCCACCATCGGCGCCAATTCCAACATCGGCGCCGGCACCATCACCTGCAACTACGACGGCTTCAAGAAGCACAAGACGATCATCGGGCAGGGTGCCTTCGTGGGCACCAACTCCTCTCTCGTCGCGCCGGTGAAGATCGGCAACGGCGCCTATATCGGCTCAGGCTCGGTGATCACGCGCGATGTGCCCGACGACGCCATGGCGCTGGAGCGCAATCAGCAGACCATCCGGGAAGGCGGCGCTGCGCGCTATCGCGAGATGAAGACCGGCGGCAAGAAGCCGGAAAAGAAGCCGGAGAACTGAGCGCCAACTGCGGTGTCCTCTCGCTTTGTGCGCGATCTGAGCAGTTTTCTGATTGACACATTCGTCACGGGGATGGGGCGACTGCTGCTGCGGGAAATGAACGAGTACGATCCGCCCGAGATTTTGGCCCTCGTCATCGGGCTAGCGTTCTGGGCGCTCCTCATTTTCCTCGTCTGGGCCGTGATGCTGGGGTGGTAGGGCGCGCCGCTATTCGTCGTCGGAGAATTCCGAGAAGATCGCGCGCGTCAGGCGCCAGCCGCGCGGCTTGGCCCGTTTCGCAGGTTCTCCGGCAGCGTGCTTGACGAAGACGGGTTTGCTTTCCTTGCCGCGCTGGGGCGGCGGCCAATGCGCAAGGTGCGTGCCAGTGGTCTCGCTGGCGTGGGCATACATCGATGACAGGCCTTTGCGGCCGGACGAGCTTTTCATGACCTTACTCCCTGGCCGGGAATCGTTGGTCAAACTTATTGACAACAAGTTAATTCGCGCGGTTTAAGGCCGGCCAATTCGACGCAGTCGAAATCGGAAGCGAACCAGCGCTGTCTCAATCCGCAATAATTATTGAGTATCTGGTTCCTTAGGAACTTCGCTAAAGACCGAGCGGATCGTTTAGGCGATTTTTCGACGATTTGGGGGATATTGATCCGCATGTGCGGGATTGTCGGCATTCTCGGGCGCACGCCGGTTGCAGAGCAATTGGTGGATTCGCTCAAACGTCTTGAATATCGCGGCTACGACTCCGCTGGCGTCGCCACGCTCGAAGGCAAGCATCTCGCGCGCCGCCGCGCCGAGGGCAAGCTGAAGAACCTGGAGAAACGGCTGGAAGCCGAGCCGTTGAAGGGCACGACCGGCATCGGCCACACCCGCTGGGCCACCCACGGCAAGCCGACCGTCAACAATGCCCATCCGCACGCGACCGAACGCGTTGCCGTGGTCCATAACGGCATCATCGAGAATTTCCGCGAGCTGCGCGAGGAGCTCGAGAAAAAGGGCACGGTGTTCCACACCGAGACCGACACCGAGATCGTGCTGCATCTCGTGGACGATCTGCTCACGCGCGGCAACAAGCCCGTGGAAGCGGTGAAGCTGACGCTGGCGCGGCTGCGCGGCGCCTTCGCGCTCGGCTTCATCTTCGCCGGTGACGACGATCTCATGATCGGCGCCCGCAATGGCCCGCCGCTCGCGATCGGATATGGCGACGGCGAGATGTATCTCGGCTCCGACGCCATCGCGCTCGGCCCCTTCACCGACACGATCAGCTATCTCGAAGACGGCGACTGGGTCGTGCTGACGCGCAAGGGCGCCACGGTCTTCGACAAGGACGGCCA
The DNA here is from genome assembly GCF_055811795.1 of Bradyrhizobium sp. MI1.7. NCBI lineage: Bacteria > Pseudomonadati > Pseudomonadota > Alphaproteobacteria > Hyphomicrobiales > Nitrobacteraceae > Bradyrhizobium > Bradyrhizobium sp. MI1.7. Next base: position 41,575 of record NZ_JBVVPO010000003.1, on the reverse strand, counting down.
CGCCGTCCAGCGCGAGAAGATCAAGCACGCCGCCTCGACCTCGCTGGTCGACAAGGCCAATTACCGCCACTTCATGGCGAAGGAAATTCACGAGCAGCCGGAAGTGGTCGGCCACACGCTGGCGCGCTATGTCGACATGGCGACCGAGCGCGTCTCGCTGCCGGTCAAGCTGCCCTTCGACTTCAAGAGCATCCAGCGCATCAACATCACCGCCTGCGGCACCGCGAGCTATGCCGGCTTCGTCGCGAAATACTGGTTCGAACGCTTTGCGCGCGTGCCGGTCGAGGTCGATGTCGCCTCCGAATTCCGCTACCGCGAGGCGCCGTTGCGCAAGGGCGATCTCGCCATCTTCATCTCGCAGTCGGGCGAGACCGCCGACACGCTGGCCGCGCTGCGTTATGCCAAGGCCGAGGGTGTGCACACGGTGGCCGTCGTCAACGTGCCGACCTCGACGATCGCGCGCGAGAGCGAGACCGTGCTGCAGACGCTCGCCGGTCCCGAGATCGGCGTCGCCTCGACCAAGGCCTTCACCTGCCAGCTCATGGTGCTGGCAAATCTTGCGATCGCGGCCGGCAAGGCCCGCGGCGAATTGTCCGACGAGGACGAGACCAAGCTCGTTCATGGCCTCGTCGAGATCCCGCGCCTGATGTCGGACGCGCTCACCACCGAGCTCCAGATCGAGAAGCTGGCGCGTGAGATCGCCAAATCGCGCGACGTGCTCTATCTCGGCCGCGGCACCAGCTTCCCGCTCGCGCTCGAAGGCGCGCTGAAGCTGAAGGAGATCTCCTATATCCATGCCGAGGGCTATGCCGCCGGCGAGCTGAAGCACGGGCCGATCGCGCTGATCGACGAGACCATGCCGGTCGTCGTCATCGCCCCCTATGACCGCGTGTTCGAAAAGACCGTCTCCAACATGCAGGAGGTTGCCGCCCGCGGCGGCAGGATCATCCTGATGACGGACGCCAAGGGCGCGGAGGAGGCGACCGTCGAGTCCCTCGTCACCATCGTCATGCCCGACATGGCGGCCGCGTTCACACCGATGGTCTATGCCGTCCCCGTTCAGCTGCTCGCCTATCATACAGCGGTCATCATGGGCACCGACGTCGACCAGCCGCGCAACCTCGCGAAATCGGTGACCGTGGAATAGGCAGAAGGGATCAGGCCGGAACGCTAGGTAGTCTTCCAAAACCTGCTAGAAGACCCTAGCTTGAGTGCAGCGACCGACCTGGAACCCGAATGACCCCCCGCGACGACGCGCCTGCGCCGCTTGATCCCATCCCGGAACCGCATACCGGCCTGATGGGCCGCTTCCGCAATTATTTCCTCACCGGCCTTGTCGTGACGGGGCCAATTGCCATCACGCTGTATCTGGTCTGGTGGTTCGTCACTTGGGTTGACGGCGTGGTGCGGCCGTTCGTGCCGTTGGCCTACCGGCCCGAAACCTATCTGCCGTATGTCATTCCAGGTTGGGGACTGATTGTCGCATTCTTCACGCTGACGCTGGTCGGCTTCCTCGCGGCCAATCTGATCGGCCGGACGCTGGTCGATATCGGCGAGACCTTCCTCGGCCGGATTCCGGCGGTGCGCGCCATCTATCGCGGCCTGAAGCAGGTGTTCGAGACGCTGTTCTCGGGCAAGGGCTCGAGCTTCCGGAAGGTCGGCCTGGTTGAGTTTCCGTCGCCGGGCATGTGGTCGATCGTGCTGATCTCGCAGTCGCCGAATGAAGAGGTCGCGCGCAGCCTGCCGGGGCAGGAGGAGCACGTCTCGGTGTTCCTGCCGTGCTCGCCGAACCCGACCACGGGCTTCTTCTTCTACGTGCCCAAGAGCAAGATCGTCGAGGTCGACATGAGCACCGAAGATGCCGCGACCCTGATCATGTCGGCCGGCGTGGTGCAGCCGGGCTCGGCGCCCGATCCGAAGAAGGCCGCCGCGCTCGCGGGCATGGCGAACGCCGCGCGCATTGCCAACGCGTCCGCGCTCCAGCCCCAGCCCGCGAAGGTGGAGTAGGGCCATTCCCGTTTCGGATGGCCGCATTCACGCAAGCACTTTCGTCCTCTGCTAGTCTTCCGGTTGAATTGAGCGCCTCGCTCGGAATTCGACCTGGAGTGCATGATGACGAAGACCATTGCGATTCTCGCGCCCGGCGCCATGGGCAGCGCCGTGGCCCGCCGCCTCGGCGAAAACGGTGCGCGCGTGCTGACGTCGTTGAAGGGGCGCAGCGAGGCGACGCAAAAGCGCGCCGCCGATGCCGGCATGATCGGCGCCGAGGACGACGCGATCGTGGAGGCCGACATCATCCTTTCGATCGTGCCGCCGGGCGAAGCCGTGGCTTTGGCCGAACGCCTGGCCGCGCTGATCGTCCGGCGCGAGAAGAAGCCCATCGTCGTCGACTGCAACGCGGTCAATGTCGATACCGTTCAAAGAATCGAGGAGATCATCGGCTCGGCACAGGCGCCGTTCGTCGATGGCGGCATCATCGGCTTCCCGCCGCAGCCCGGCGGCAAGAGCCCGGCTTTCTACCTGTCCGGCGAGTACGCTGGGGATCTCGCGGTGCTGAAGGATCTCGGGCTCGACGTGCGGATTGTCGAGGGCCCCGTCGGCGCGGCCTCCGCGCTGAAGATGTCCTATGCAGGTATCGTCAAGGGCCTGGCCGGCATCGGCTCGGCCATGGTGGTCGCGGCCACGAAAGCGGGCGCGGCTGACGCGCTGCGCGACGAGCTCGCGCTGAGCCAGCCCGCGGTCCTGGCCCGGCTCGAAGTCGCGCTGCCGGACATGATCCCGAAAGCCTATCGCTGGGTCGCGGAGATGCGGGAGATCTCGGGTTTCCTCGGGCCCGACCATCCGGCGAGCCAGATCTACGAAGGCTTTGCGCGCTGGTTCGAGCACCTCGCCGCGGACGCGAATGGCGAAGCGGTGGATGCGGCACTGCTGAAGGCGTTCGCTGCGCGTGTCGCGCAGAAGAAGGCCTGACCGTCCAGTCTGAAGTCACGGCGATGGATCACTCGCAGTGTACTGAAACCGACTCCAGAAAACCCTGGATGTCCCGGTCGCGTCTCAGGCGCACGACCGGGACATCGGGGCCATATTGAAGGCGCTCGGCCTCGATGACGGGCACGCGCTCGGTGTCGTAGCGCCACGCCTCCTTCATCAGTTTCCAGTCGAACTGTTCCGGACATCCCTCGGGCAGATCGGGTCGCGTCGTGTCGCGATCGAACGCGGAGCGCCAGAGAATGCGCCACTGGCAGAGCCAGCGCGGGCGGTCGATGACGACCAGGGTGTCGGCACGCGCAAGCGTGAGATCGAAGGCGAGCCCCGAGAAGCTGCCGTCGATGACCCATGCGTCGCCCGCGATCGCCTCCGCGACGCGTAGACGGAAGCTGGCCTTGTCGGATGGATTCCATCCCGGCCGCCAATAGAGCACGTCGAGATGCACCACGGGCAGTCCAAGCTTCCGCCCGAGATTTCGAGAGAGGCTCGTCTTTCCGCTTCCCTGAGAACCGACAACGATGACCCTGCGCATGAGCGCAAGGTTTCATAAAGTCGACCGCGGCGAAAGGGTGAGTCTTCTGAAGCGGCTCTATCCACTTCGTCATTGCGAGCGCAGCGAAGCAATCCAGCCTGTCTCCGTGGGAAGATTCTGGATTGCTTAGCGGCGCGGGCAAATACGGGGGGGAGAACCCGCCCGCCCCCGGTGGGGTTTTTTTTGGGGGTGAAGCTGGGTTGGTTCGGAGTTCGAATGAGAGTGCTGGTGATCGGCGCAGGCGCGCTTGGAGGCTATTACGGAGCTCGCCTGGTCCGAGCGGGCGGCGACGTGACCTTTCTGGTGCGAGCGAAGCGTGCCGAGCAATTGCGGCGGAATGGATTGCAGGTCGTGAGCCCGCATGGCGACTTTGCCGTGCAGCCGAAGATCGTCCTGGCTAACGATCTCAAGGAGACGTTCGACGTCGTGCTGGTCGGGGTGAAATCCTACTCGCTCGACGATGCGATGGCCCAGTTTGCCCCGGCCGTTGGCGCCAACACGATGATTCTGCCGATACTCAACGGATTGAAACATATTGACGCTCTGACCGCGAAGTTCGGTGCTGCGCGCGTCCTCGGCGGCCTGGCGAACGTCAGCGCCGGGCTCGACGCGGATGGTCGTGTCGTTCAGTTCATGGCCAATCAGACCATCGTCTTCGGCGAGACCAACGGGGCGCCGAGCGAGCGTGCGCTCGCGCTGGAAACACTGCTCCATGTCCCCGGTATCGACGTGCGCGCCAGCGAAACGATCATGCAGGACATGTGGGAGAAATTCATCCAGCTCAGCACGCTCGCCGGCATCACTTGCCTGATGCGCGCAAGTATCGGCGACATCCTGGCGGTGCCGAACGGCGAGCAGTCCATTTTCCGGCTGTTCGCGGAATGCTGTGCCGTTGCAACGGCGTCGGGTTTTGAGCCACGCGCCCCGTTCATCGAGTTCGACCGGAAACTGTTCACCACCCCGGACTCGCCGCTCAAGGCTTCGATGCTGCGCGATATCGAGCGTGGTTCGGTTACCGAAGCGGAGCATATCCTGGGCGATATGGCCAATCGCGCCCGCACGCTCGGTATCGATACGCCGCTGCTGGATCTGGCCCGCGCGCATGTGGCGGCTTATGAGGTCGGGCGCCGAAGAGCAGCAGGCTAACCCGCCCCGATCAGCGGGATCGCCTCGTCCCGCTCGTAGAGATACAGCAGGCACCGCAGCGCCTCGCCGCGCTCGCCTTTCAGCTTCGGATCGTCCTTCAGGATCCGCAGCGCCTCGTCTCTAGCCTGGGTGATGAGCTGGCCGTGCACCTCCGAGCGCGCGATGCGGTAGCCGGGCAGGCCGCTCTGGCGCACGCCGAGCACATCGCCTTCGCCGCGCAGCTTCAAATCTTCCTCGGCGATGCGAAAACCGTCGGTGGTCTCGCGGATCACCTTCAGGCGTGCCTTCGACATCTCGCCGAGCGGCTCCGAGTAGAGAAGGAGACAGGTCGAGGCTTCCGAGCCGCGCCCGATGCGGCCGCGCAGCTGGTGCAGCTGGGCAAGGCCAAACCGTTCGGCGTTCTCGATCACCATGATGGTCGCGGCCGGCACGTCGACGCCGACCTCGACCACGGTGGTCGCAACCAGAAGCCCGATCTCATGGGCGGCGAACTGGCCCATCACGCGGTCCTTCTCGGTGCCCTTCATCTGGCCGTGGACGAGGCCGACGCGGTCGCCGAAACGCTTTTGCAAGCTCTCGAAGCGTTTGGTCGCATTGGTCAGGTGCTCGGTGCCCTCGGCCTCGGATTCCTCGACCAGCGGGCAGATCCAGTAGACCAGCTTGCCCGCCTCCAGGGCCCGGCCGATGCTGTCCGTGACCTCATTGAGGCGACTCATCGATATGGTGCGGGTCTCGATCGGCTGGCGGCCGGCGGGCTTCTCGCGCAACTCGGAGATGTCCATGTCGCCGAAATAGGTCAGCACCAGCGTGCGCGGGATCGGCGTCGCACTCAGCACCAGCACGTCGACGGCGGCGCCCTTCGAGGTCAGCGCGAGGCGTTCGCGCACGCCGAAACGATGCTGCTCGTCGACGACGGCCAGGGCGAGATCGTTGAAGATCACGTCGTCCTGGATCAGGGCATGGGTGCCGACGAGGAGATTGATCTCGCCGGCTTCGAGTTGCGCCAACAGCTCGCGCCGTTCCTTGCCTTTCTCGCGGCCGGTGAGGATGGCCACGCGCAGCCCTGCGCGCTCCGCGAGCGGGGCGATGGTCTTGATGTGCTGCCGCGCCAAAATTTCCGTCGGCGCCATCAGCGCCGCCTGCTTGCCGACTTCGGCGACGGCGGCGGCCGCCAGCAGCGCCACCACGGTCTTGCCCGAGCCGACATCGCCCTGAAGCAGGCGCAGCATGCGCACGGGCTGTTTTAGATCCTCGGCGATGGCGGCCGCGGCGTTGCGCTGGGACGGGGTCAGGGCATAGGGCAGGGCGTCGATGATCTTGTTGCGCAAGTGACCGTCGCCGGCGTTGCGGACGCCGGCCGGGCGGCGCAATTGGGCGCGGATCAGGGCCAGCGCGAGCTGGCCGGCCAAAAGCTCATCGAAGGCGAGGCGCGACCAGTAGGGTTTTTCGGGCAGGATGTCTGTCAGCTCGACCGGCTGGTGCACGCGGCTGAGCGCCTCGGTGACCGTCGGAAAACTGCAGCGGCGCATCACCTCCGGGCTGATCCATTCCGGCAGGGCCGGCAGCTTCTGCAGCGCTTGCGCGACCGCGCGGCGGAGCGAGCCGAGTGCCAGACCGGTGGTCAGCGGATAGACCGGATCGATGCCGGAGAGTTTTGCGATCGCCTCCTCGTCGAGCACGCGGTCGGGATGCACGATCTGCGGGATGCCGTCATACATCTGCAGCGTGCCCGAGACGTAGCGCTTCTCGCCCATCGGCAGCAGCTTTTCGACATAGCCGGGCTTGGCGCGGAAGAAGGTCAGCACGACGTCGCCGGTGTCGTCGCTGGCGTAGACGAGATAGGGCGCGCGGGCGTTGCGCGGCGGAGGCGGGCGATGGCGATCGACGGTGACCTCCAGCGTCACCATGGTTCCCTGGACGGCGTCGCGGATCTTTGGCCGCGCACGGCGGTCGATGACCTGGCTCGGCAAATGCAGCAGCAGGTCAACCAGGCGCGGCGTCTCATTGCGGCTGAGCAGGTACTGCAGCAGCTTGTCCTGCTTCGGACCGACGCCGGGCAGGCTGGTCACGGGAGCAAACAGCGGATTGAGCAGGCTGGGGCGCATGAGAGCGAATCTAGGATCGTTTCGGCCCGTCATGCCCGGCTTTATGCCGGGCATCCACGGCTTTTTTCGCGGCGCCCACGCGGGCAGCGGGCCATGCCAAATCGAGGGCTGACAGGGGCGGTCCGAGTGGCTATATCACCCCGGCCCGGCACGTCCGGGCTTTCTGCGTTTGACTGGATCTGAGACATGACGGGAACGACACGATCGAGCAACGGGCTGGACGATCGCCGCAAGCGGCTTCTGTTCCGCTGCTGGCACCGCGGCACGCGCGAGATGGACCTGATCCTGGGCCGCTTCGCGGATGCCGAGATCGGCAATCTGTCCGACGACGAGCTGACCGAGCTCGAGACCCTGCTCGAAGAGTCCGATCCCGATCTCTATGCCGCCATCACCGGTGACAAGGTGCTGCCAGCTGATGTCACCGGCGCGCTGTTTGCGCGCATCAAGGCGTTCCCGATTACGGACGGCGATTTATGAAACAGGGGATAAAGTCGCCGGCCGAGCTGCTTACGCCCGGCCGCGCGCTGACGCTTGCCAATGTTGCCGAGGGCGCCGAGGGCCTCGTCATCTCCGATCTCGCCCGTGCCATCGCCGCACGGCCGAAGAAACCGGCCGTCAGCCTTGCCGTGGTCTGCCGCGACGGCGGGCGAATGCAGCAGCTCGAGCGCGCGCTGCAATTCTTCGCGCCCGATTTGCCGGTGCTGACCTTTCCGGCCTGGGACTGCCAGCCCTATGACCGCGTCTCGCCGCATGGCGGCATCCTCGCGCAGCGCCTGACCACACTGGCGCGGCTTGCGCCGCTGACCGGCAGCGACAAGCCGCTGATCGTGCTCACCACGGTGAACGCAATCCTGCAGCGCGTCCCTGCGCGCGAACTCGTTGCCGCGCAGGCGCTGTCGGTTGCGCCGGGCAACGTGGTGCCAATGGACACCATCGTCGCCTGGCTCGAGCACAACGGCTACAACCGCTCCTCGACCGTGCGCGAGCCCGGCGAATATGCCGTGCGCGGCGGTATCCTGGATCTGTTTCCGGCCGGCCTCGACCAGCCGGTCCGCTTCGACTTCTTCGGCGACAGCCTGGAATCGATCCGCTCCTTCGACGCCGAGACCCAGCGCACGATGCTCGACATGCGCTCGCTCGACCTCGTGCCGATCTCGGAATTCCAGCTCGTCACCGACACCATCCGCCGCTTCCGCATGGGCTATGTCGCCGAGTTCGGCGCGCCCGAGCGCGACGATGCGCTGTACGAGGCCGTCAGCGAGGGCCGCCGCCATCCCGGCATGGAGCACTGGCTGCCGCTGTTCCAGGACCGGATGGACACGCTGTTCGACTATCTGCAAGGCGCAGCCATCGCGATCGAGCCGCAGGCCGAGGACGCCGTTCGCGAGCGTTTCAAGCAGATCCAAGATTACTACGAAGCCCGCCGCGATGCGATGGAGCATCCCGGCGGCGGTGCGATCTACAAGCCGCTGCCGCCTGACAGGCTCTATCTCACCGACGAGGAATGGACCAGGCGCGAAAGCGAGATTTCGCTGGTGCGGCTGACGCAGTTTTCGGTTCCGGCCGATGGTGCGACGATCGTCGATGCCGGCGCGCGCAAGGGCCGCGACTTCGCACCCGAACGCAATGACGCCACCGTCAACGTGTTCGAGTCCGTCGTCAGCCACGTGATGGCGCTGCATGCCCAGCGCAAGAAGGTCGTGATCGCACTCTGGAGCGAGGGATCGCGCGACCGCATGACCTCGATGCTGCGCGACCACAAGCTGACCCACACCACCAGCGTCAACGCCTGGCGGACGGTGCAGGCGACCCCGCGCAACGAGACCATGCTCGCCGTGCTCGGCCTGGAGGCCGGGTTCGAGACCGATGAGATCGCGCTGATCAGCGAGCAGGACATCCTCGGCGACCGCCTGGTGCGGCCCCGCAAGGCCAGCCGCAAGCTCGACAATTTCATCTCGGAGGTGACGAGCCTCACCGCCGGCGACATCGTCGTCCATGCCGACCACGGCATCGGCCGCTTCATCGGCTTGCAAACCCTCGACGTCGCCGGCGCGCCGCATGACTGTCTTGAGCTGCATTACGCCGCCGACGCAAAACTGTTTCTGCCGGTCGAGAACATCGAGCTGCTGTCGCGCTACGGCTCCGACCAGACCACGGTCGAGCTGGACCGCCTCGGCGGCTCCGGCTGGCAGACCCGCAAGGCGAAGCTCAAGAACCGCATCCGTGAGATCGCGGGCGAATTGATCAAGATCGCCGCCGCGCGCCATTTGCACGAGGCGCCAAAGCTGCCGGTGCAGCCGGGACTTTACGACGAGTTCTGCGCGCGCTTCCCCTATGACGAGACCGAGGACCAGTTAGGGGCCATCGAATCCACGCTGAAGGACCTTGAGCTCGGCCGTCCGATGGACCGGCTGATCTGCGGCGACGTCGGCTTCGGCAAGACCGAGGTGGCCTTGCGCGCGGCCTTTGCCGTCGCGCTCGAAGGCAAGCAGGTCGCGGTCGTGGTGCCGACCACGCTGCTCGCCCGCCAGCACCACAAGACCTTCACCGACCGCTTCAAGGGCTTTCCGGTGAACGTGGCGCAGGCCTCGCGCCTGGTCCCGACCAAGGCGCTGAACCTGGTCAAGAAGGGTATCGCCGATGGCTCGGTCGACATCGTCGTCGGCACCCACGCGCTGCTCGGCAAGGCGATCAAGTTCCGCGATCTCGGCCTTGTCATCGTCGACGAGGAGCAGCATTTTGGCGTCACTCACAAGGAGCGGCTGAAGGCGCTTCGCTCCGAGGTGCATGTGCTGACGCTGTCGGCGACGCCGATCCCGCGCACGCTGCAGCTGGCGCTGACCGGCGTCCGCGAGCTCTCGATCATTGCCTCGCCCCCGGTCGACCGCCTCGCGGTGCGCACCTTCGTCGCCCCGCACGATCCGCTGATGATCCGCGAGGCGCTGCTGCGCGAGCGCTATCGCGGCGGCCAGGCGTTCTACGTGGTGCCGCGCATCGACGACCTCGCCGAGGTCAAGGACTTCCTCGACAAGAACGTGCCGGAGATGAAGGTCGCGGTCGCGCACGGCCAGATGCCGCCCGCGGTGATCGAGGACATCATGACCGCCTTCTACGACGGCAAGTTCGACATCCTGCTGTCGACCACCATCGTGGAGTCCGGCCTCGACATTCCCAACGCCAACACGCTGATCGTGCACCGTGCCGACATGTTCGGCCTGGCGCAGCTGTATCAGCTCCGCGGCCGCGTCGGCCGCTCCAAGCTGCGAGCCTATGCGCTGTTCACGCTGCCGGCGCAGCAGAAGATCACCGCGCAGGCCGAGCGCCGGCTCACCGTGTTGCAATCGCTGGAGACGCTGGGCGCGGGCTTCCAGCTCGCCTCGCACGACCTCGACATCCGCGGCGCCGGCAACCTGCTCGGCGAGGAGCAGTCCGGCCACATCAAGGAAGTCGGCTTCGAGCTCTACCAGTCGATGCTGGAGGAGGCGATCGTCAACCTCAAGGCCGGCGTGTCCGAGCCCGCCGCCGACCGCTGGTCGCCCTCGATCACCATCGGCATGCCCGTGCTCATTCCGGAAGACTATGTCGGCGACCTCTCGGTGCGGCTGTCGCTGTACCGGCGGCTCGCCGATCTCGACACCGAGGAGGAGATCGAGAATTTTGGTGCGGAGATGCGCGACCGTTTTGGCGTGTTGCCGGACGAGGTGCGCTATCTGTTCAAGGTCGCCGCGATCAAGGCGTTCTGCCGCACGGCCAATGTCGGGAAGATCGACGCCGGCCCGAAGGGCGCGGTCATCGCCTTCCGCGATAATTCGTTCGCCCATCCCGACCGCCTGGTGTCGTTCATCCGCAGCTACGGCCAGGCCGCCAAGGTGCGGCCCGACATGAAGGTGGTATTCCTGCAAGACTGGGAGACGCCGGAAGAGCGGCTCGCCGGCACCACGGAGATCATGCGCCAGCTGGCACAGCTCGCGCAGAGCAAGAAGGCGGCGTAATTGTTCCGAGCGCCACCGAGCGGTACTTGGATACAAAACAGCGGCATATGGCCACTTGCGGAATGATCGAACGACAGCCATGTTCGATTCGTCGAGTTAGGCCGACGACTTGGCCTCCGACTTGGCCTCGCCGCTGATAGCGTGCCTGACTGATGACCTGATTCGTGTGACCCGCGACTGGTTTACCGGCCGCGGGTTTTTTGTACCGCAAAGCGGGGCTGCCCCGCCCATTGAAACTTCTGAGGTCGCGAGCGTGTCTATCAATATCGATTCAGGCCAGGAACACGGTGACGAACACGACGACGTCATGTATCCGCAGGTCCTGCCGTTCATATTGGTCCACGCGGGATGCGTCGCGGCGATCTGGTCGGGCGTCTCGTGGCAAGCCGTTACCATTTGCGCGGTTCTGTACTGGTTGCGCATGTTTGCGATCACCGCCGGCTATCACCGGTATTTCTCGCATCGGGCTTACGCGACCAGCCGGGTGTTTCAGTTCATCCTGGCCTTCCTGGCCCAGAGCAGCGCTCAGAAAAGCGTCCTCTGGTGGGCTGCCAAACATCGCCATCATCATCTTCACTCGGATACGGCGCAGGATGTGCATTCGCCCCGGCACAAGGGCTTCCTCTACAGTCATCTCGGCTGGATCTTCTACCGGCAGCACGATGCAACCGATCTGGTGAAAGTATCGGATCTGGCGTCGTATCCCGAGCTGATGTGGCTGCACAAACTGGAGCTTCTGCCGGCATTCGTGCTCGCGGGCCTCTGCTTCCTCATTGCCGGGTGGTCAGGACTCGTGGTCGGCTTTCTCTGGAGCACGGTGCTCGTGTATCACGGCACGTTCTGCATCAACTCCCTCGCACATGTTCACGGCCGCAGGCGGTACGTGACCGGCGACGATTCCCGCAACAACTGGCTGCTCGCTCTCGTCACGATGGGTGAGGGGTGGCACAACAATCACCACGCCTATCAGGCCAGTGCTCGACAGGGCTTCCACTGGTACGAGATTGATCTCACCTATTATATCCTGGTGGCCTTGTCCTGGCTCGGGATTGTCCGGGATCTGAAGATGCCGCCCAAGCAGGTCCTGCGCAATGAGCATCGGTTGGGATCACGCGCGATCAAGCAAGCGGCCGAGCAGCTCGCCGCTCGCTTCAATCCTGAACACATCGCACAGGCGATCAAGACGTCGATCCATGAGACCGAATTGTCGGTCAGGGACGCGATCATTCTGTTGCAGCAGCGTGCCGATTTGCGTCTGTCCAGCATGCCGACTCGCGACCAGTTGCTGGCTGAAGCGCAGCGCATGTTCGCAAAGACGATGTCGCTGGACGACATCGTCGACCGGGCCCACGAGCTCCTGAACGAGACTGTCGGCTTTCTCCTGGCCACTCCCGCTCTGGCGGCCGCCCCGAAATCGGGCGCGAATGGTGGCGCTTAGCGCCACGTTGCCCGTACAAGGGGCGCGCACGAGATCAGGGATTGCTGACGCGCGACTACGACGCCGCGCGCGACGCGTCGGCTGAGAGACGCCCGAGCAGTGACCGCGCCGTATCCGACGGCGACAGCGAGTCCACGCTGACGACGGGATCGCTGCGCATCTCGTGCTTGCCATTGGAGGTGTGCCGCATCACCGCCGACAGGCGGCGGGCGATCATGTGGGCGGTGCGGAAGTCGGTCTCCGCGAACACGACGATGACGGAGCCGTCTTTCTGCGCCACGCCAAAATCCATCTGCCGCATCAGGCGGCTCAGGATCCGCGCGGCGTCGAGCTGGGCACGGGAATTGCCGGGCTCGAAGGCGAAGCGCGCCACGGAGAGGCCGCCGCCGCGGGCAAGAGCCTGCTCGACCGCCTTGGCGAAATCGCGGGCAAAAGCTTCCACCGTGAGCAGGCCGCTGCGCGGGTCGAGCCAGCCGCCGGCATCGATCGAACGCAGCGTGCGGCTCAGTTGCGCTTCCATCGCGTGCTGGCGGATCAGCGGCAGCGCGTTGGCGGCGACCTTCGCCGGCTCGCCCGGGATCAGCTCGAGATTGGGCAGGTCGTAAGTCTGCGCGAGCTGGTGCGCGGTGACGACCACGGGCAGGCTGCGGAATCGGGTGTCTTCGGCGAGTACCGTGAGGAAGGCGTCGGTGACGCGCGCGGTAAAGCCTTCGGCGAGCACGACGCCATCGATATCGCGGGTGTTGAGATGCTTGGCCGCGGCCTCGATCGAGAGCGCGCCGACGACCCCGACGCGTTCGCCGAGTGCGACGGAGAGCGCAGGATAAGCTGCGCCGCGGCCGATCAGGAGCACCGTCGCATCGCGTGCCGGATCCCCCTCCGGCAACCCGACTTTCGCGTCCGGCAGCCGGCGCAGAACCGTCGCATGGAGAGTCCGTACGCGCAGCGCGGCGCGGAGCCGCGCGACGAGGCGGTCGGAATTGCCGCCGCGCGAGGAGAAGGGCAGGGCGTTCTGCGGCAGCGTACCCGCAGCCTCGAGCGCCACGAACGGCAGGTAGGGCGATTGGTCCGCGATCTTCCTGGCGAGCGTCGCCAGATGGGGCTCGTGCCCGACATGCATCGCGGCGAGAACCGCGGCCGGCTGCACCTGCTCGACCGCGCGCGCCGCGCTGGCCCAGTCGGCGTCGACGACGGGAAACAGACGGGCCTCGTCCAGGGCCGCAATGAAAGGCGGCCGCTGGGCGTTGGACACAAACAGGATCGGGCCCGCCTGGGACATCGCAAACTCTGATCACGCAACAGATGCTGCGCAATCTAGTCCGGTTGCCTTAATGCAGCGTCAATGGATGGGTCGAAACTGCGCTTAAACCGGCCCGGAGCGGTCGCGAAAAGCCTCGACCATCAGGGGGTTAAGCCCGAGCTCATTGAGCGCTTCGCGGGCGCGGGCATTGTCTTGCGCCCGTCCTGCGAGCCGGTGACCCGAGAGCCGGTCGGGCAGCGCGGTGAGCAGGGCGCCCTGGCCGAGCCGGCGCGCCCATTCCTGGAGATCGTTGGACAGGAAGCGGTAGCCGCCGACGGCCATGATGCCGGAGGGCGGTGCGGTGATGCAGATCGCGCCGCTCGGACGGTCGAGCCGCGCGGCATAGCCGGTGTCGACATAATCGCGCGGCGGCTGCGCCGTCAGCGTGTCGCCGACCGGCTGCGGCGGCGCGTAGGCCGCGATCGGCACCATCGCTCCGCGCAGGCCGAGCGTGCCCCTGGGCGTCAGCAGGATCTCGCCGGCGATGGAGGAACCGGACTGCTCGCGCGGGGCGCCGTGCGGTCCGGGCATCACCGCAACAGGCATGCCGTCCTCGCCGCGGCGGGCGCCGAACAGCCCGGCCTCGCCGAACAGATAGACGTCGGTCAGCGGTGCATGCGGCGCGATCCAGGCATCGCTCGCCGCCACCTGCTCGGGCGCGCGCCAGAGGCCGATGACGTTGCGCAAGCTCGGCATCCGCGCCGCGAGATCGGCATCGCCGAGCCGCAGCGCGAGCTGCGCGGGGGCGATCAGCACCTCGCATTCGTGCTCGTTGATTTGCTGTTCCAGCACGTCGTTCTCGAAGGGATGATGCAGCGCCAGCGTGCCGCCGCAGAGCAGCCACACCGCGAGCGAGGAGGCGAGGCCCGCGAACGACATCGGCGTGAACGCCGCCATCACGGTCGCGCCCTGCTTGATGTCGGCTTCCAGCGACATCGCGAGCCCGCCGGCGATCAGGCTGAAATGCGGCCGCGGCACCGGGCGAAAGCCTTCCGCGGTGACGTCGAAGGAGATCATCGCCGCCTTGCGGCCGTCCTGGATCACGGCGCGCGTGGTGCCCGGCGGGCGGGCCAGCACCTCGTCGAGCGAGGCCATGCCCTCGGGCAGGTCGGCGCCGAAACCGCAGACGTAACGGATCGAGAAGGCCTCCGCGGCGGCATGCATCGCGAGGTCGGAATAGCTGACGCCGTCGACCTTGCTCATGGTGACGATGGCGCGCGCCGCGGTGCGGTTCAGCGCGGCGGTCAGTTCCGCATGGCGCCAGAGCAGCGGCAGCACGGCGACCACGAGCCCGGCGCGATGCGCGGCGAGCACCGTCAGCACGAACTCGACCGTAGCAGGCAGCTGGATCGCGATGACCGAATTGGCCGGCAGGCCCGATTCGACGAAATGCGCCGACAGGGCCTCGATGGCGGTGTCGGCCTCGGCGTAGGTCATCCGCCGCGGCTGGTGGCCGGTCACGCGGGCCTTGTTGAGGGGATCGAGCAGGGCGAGCGCGTGCGGTTGCCGCATCAGCGTGCGCTGAAACAGCGTGTCGAGCGTCGGCGATACGGCTGGCTGATTCACGGCGTCACTTCGCTTGCGGCTGCCCCTTCGACCACCAGGTCTCCGGCAGGTAGCCGGACAGCGAGGTGGCCTTTGGCCGTTCTATCCGATTCCAGCGCGCGATCCATTGCTCGGATACGTTAAACAGGGGGATTGTATAGAAACCGGAGATCAAGGTGCGGTCGAGCGCCCGCACCGCCGAGACGAAGGCCGTGTGATCACGGGCCTCGAGGAGAGCGTCGATCATGGCATCGACGGCGGGATCTTTGGCGCCCATGTAGTTGCGGGTGCCCGGATTGTCGGCGGCAGCACTCCCCCAATAGAAATACTGCTCGTTGCCGGGCGACAGCGACTGGTCCCAGCGGTTCTGGATCATGTCGAACTCGTAGCTGAGCCGGCGCTGGTCGAACTGCACGGGATCGACCGCGCGAACGCTCGGCTCGATGCCGGCGCGCTTGAGGTCGCGCTGGAACGCGAGCGCGATGCGCTCCTGGTCGCGGGTCGTCACCAGCATCTCGAAGGTGAAGGGGGCCTTTGTCGCGCGGTTACGCAGCACGGTGCCGTCGAGATCGTAACCGGCGTCCGACAGGAGCTTGAGTGCCGCGCGCAGCGTCGTCCGGTCGCGCCCCGAGCCGTCGGTGACGGGCAGGCGGTAGCTGCCGTCCATGACGTCGGGGGGGATCTGCGCGGCAAAGGGCTTCAGCAGCTCGCGTTCGCGCGCATCCGCAGGCCGTCCATAGGCCGAGAGGTCGGAGCCGGCGAAATAGCCCGCAACGCGCGAATAGAGTCCGAAGAAGTAGTTGCGGTTGACCAGCTCGAAATCGAACAGCAGCGTCAGTGCCCGGCGCACGCGGATGTCGGCGAAGATCGGACGGCGCGTGTTGAACACCAGGAATTCGGAAGGCTGCGGCACGCCGGGCTTGATGGTGTCGCGGATCACGTCGCCGCTTTTGGCGGCTGGAAAGTCGTAACCGTCGTGCCAGCGCAGCGGCTCGTGCTCGACGCGGAAATCATAGAGGCCGCGCTTGAAGGCTTCGAACTGGCCATTGGCCTCGCGAAAATAGTCGAGCCTGATCTCGTCGAAATTGTAGAGCCCGCGATTGATGGGCAGGTCGCGACCCCAATAGTCGGGATTGCGGGTCAAGGTCACGCTGGCGCCGGGCTTCACCGCCATGATCCGATACGGGCCCGAGCCGATTGGGCCGGTCAGCGTCGTCTCCTCGAAGGTTGCGACATCCACTGCATGCTTCGGCAGGATCGGCATCAGGCCGAGGATCAGCGGCAATTCCCTGTCGTTGGCGCCAGCCAGGTCGAAGCGGACGGTGAGAGGGTCGGGCGCTTCGGCCTTGGCGACCTTGGCGTAATATTGCCGATGGTTGGGGCGGCCGTGATCGCGCAGCAGCTGCCAGGAGAACAGCGCATCCTCCGCCAGGACCGGCTTGCCGTCGGAGAAGCGGGCGCGGGGATCGAGGCGGAACGTGACAAAGCTCCGCGCGTCATCGGTCTCGACCGATCTGGCGAGCAGGCCGTAGAGCGTGAACGGCTCGTCATTGCCGCGTGCGAGCAGGCTCTCGACCACGTAGTTCCGCACCGGCTGCACGGCCAATCCCCTGACGATGAAGGGATTGAGGCTGTCGAAGGTGCCGAGAATGCCCCAGGTGAGCCGGCCGCCCTTGGGGGCATCAGGGTTGGCGTAGGGCATGTGGGTGAAATCGGCCGGCATCGCCGGCTTGCCGTGCATCGCGATGGCATGGGCTTCCCCAGCCCCTGCGCCGCCTGCGGAGAGCGCGGAGGCGACGACGAAGGCGAGAAGACAGAGGCGGGTGCCAAGGCCCTCACGAAGGCCCTCGAGAAGGCGCTGGAACATGGACATCGGCACACGTTGATTCGAGGACCTGCGGGCCTGAATCCTATCACAAGGAATTTCACGGATCGCAGGCCAGGGAGCGGTTCAAGGCGTGGTCAAAGACGCTTGTCGGCATTGATCTTTTCGTCGGCCACGTTAAGAAGGCACGCAATCGCGCAAGAGCGTCGAGCCCGTCACTTATCCGCCTCAATTGACGGGGAGAGAGCCGCGCCAGGCGGCTCGGTTCGGCGCTTCGGAGCGGTTCGGGCACTTCCCGTTCAGAAAGGGTTTTCCGCAATGAATTTCCGTTACTTGGCCGCGTCCGTCCGGCCGCGCGGGCGACTTTTCGCCCTGTTGACGGCGACGGCGTTGGTCGTCCCGTTTGCTGCTGAGGCCCAGGCTCCCGCGCCGGCCCCCGGCGCGCCTGCCGCGCCCAAGGCGGCCCCGAAAGCCGCTCCGAAGGCTGCCCCCAAGGCTCCGGCACCGGCTGCCCAGGCTCCCGCCCAGCCGGCTCCCGCGCAGGGCGCTCCGGCGCAGCAAGGCGCCGCGGCCCAGCCGGCCGATCAGCAGATCCAGCTGATCTACGCCCCCTGGACCAAGTTCTGCCTCAAGGGCCAGGACGCCAACGCCAAGCAGGTCTGCTTCACCGGCAAGGACGGCCGTATCGAATCGGGCCAGCCGGTCATCGCGGCCGTGATCATCGAGCCGGAAGGCGAGCCCAAGAAGATCCTGCGCGTGACGCTGCCGCTCGGCATGCAGCTCGTGCACGGCACCCGCATCATCGTGGACAACAATGCGCCGTTGCAGAGCCCCTACGTCATCTGCTTCCAGAATGGCTGCATGTCCGACTACGAGGCCACGCCCGAGCTCATCGGCAACATGAAGAAGGGCCAAAACCTCGTTGTCCAGGCGATCAATGCCAACGGCGCACCCTTGACGCTGCCGCTGCCGCTCGCCGGCGAATTCCAGAAGGCCTATGACGGTCCGCCGACCGATCCGAAGGTGTTCGAGGAAACCCAGAAGAAGCTTCAGGAAGAGCTTCAGAAGAAGGCCGACGAGCAGCGCAAGAAGCTCGAGCAGAACGGTGGCGCGCCCGGCGCGGCTCCGGCCGGTCAGAAGTAAGCGGGCTAAAATCCCGGACATGAAAAAGGCGCTCGGTTCGAGCGCCTTTTTTGCTGGCCGCTTGATGGCGGCAAAACTCAGTTCAAGCGCGCTGGCTCAGTTCAGCGACGGATTGCGCGGGCGATAGCCGCCGGTCTTGTCCTTGATGAAAATCTCGGCGACCTGGGAATGGCGGATCGGCTCGCCGGAATCGTCCGGCACCAGGTTCTGCTCGGAGACATAGGCGACGTATTCCGACTCTGCGTTCTCCGCGAGCAGGTGGTAGAACGGCTGGTCCTTGTGAGGCCGCACCTCTTCGGGAATCGACAGCCACCACTCCTCGGTGTTGTTGAATTCCGGATCGATGTCGAAGATCACCCCCCGGAACGAGAAGATCCGGTGGCGAACGACCTGTCCGATCTGGAATTTGGCGGTCCTCGCTTTAATCATTCCCCGTCGATAGACCAGGATTGTGGCCGATGCTAGTGCCCTGATCTGGAATTGACCTTCGGCTAAGGGGCAGATAGCCCCCAAATCTTCAGAAACCACTTCATCAATGGTCGATATCCTCAATCTGGCGCTACCTTATTTCGGCTTGATCTTCGTCGGATTCGCCTGCGGCAAGGCCAAGTCGCTGCCGGAATCGGGCCTCGCCTGGATGAACTTCTTCCTGCTCTACGTGTCGCTGCCGGCGCTGCTGTTCGCGATCATGTCGAAGACGCCGTTTGCGGAATTGAACAACCCGCCGTTCCTGGTCGCGACCACGCTGTCGACGGTTGCGGCGTTCACCCTGGCGCTGGTCGTCGGCAAGGTTCTGGGACGGCTGACGCTGCGCGAGGCGACGCTTGCGGGCCTCTCCGGCGGCTATGGCAATATCGGCTATATGGGGCCGGGGCTGGCGCTCGCCGTGCTTGGGCCGAAGGCCTCGGCGCCGACCGCGCTGATCTTCTGCTGCGACAGCATCTTCCTGTTCACGATCGTGCCGCTGCTGATCGAGCTCTCCGACCGCGACCATCCCTCGCTGGTCCATGCCTTCGGCGTGGTGCTGAAGCAGATCGTGCTCAACCCGCTGATCATGTCGGCCTGCTTTGGCGCGGCCGTGGCGGCGCTTCATATCGAGCTGCCGGTCGCACTCGATCGCACCATCACGTTCCTTCAGAACGCAGCCGCACCGACCGCGCTGTTCGTGCTCGGCGTGACCGTGGCGCTCCGCCCGTTCAACCGGGTGCCGTGGGAGGTGCCGGGCGTGATCGCGGTGAAGCTCTTGATCCACCCGCTCGCCGCGTTCGGTCTGATGCTGGCGTTCGGACCGTTCGCGCAGCCCTGGGCCGCGACCGCCGTGCTGATGGCCTCGCTGCCGCCGGCGCTCAACGTGTTCGTGATCGCCCGGCAGAACGACGCCTGGATCGAATCCGCCTCCGTCGCGGTGCTGCTCGGGACCTTCGCGTCCGTGGTCACGCTGACCAGCGTGATGTGGGCGATCCAGACCGGCCGGCTGGCGTTTCCGTAAGCGAGCCTACCGCCGCCACGTCGGGGTCAGGCCCTCGCGCATGGCGAAGCGCCTGAGCGGGCCGATGGCGCCGAGCAGGTGCATGCCGACCGCGCGGACCGGCTGGAGCGGCAGGAAATCGTTGAGCAGGGAACGGTTGGCGATGTCGATCGCGAAAGTGCGGCTCAAGATATCCGGACGCCGCGCCTGGTCGTAGCGCTTGAGCACGTCGGGCGCGCCGGGATCCTGGCCCGCAGCGATGGCTTCGCCCGCGAGCCTGGCGATGTCAGCGGCATCGCGCAGGCCAAGGTTGAGGCCCTGGGCGCCGATCGGCGGGACCACATGGGCGGCTTCGCCGACCAGCGCGATGCGGTCGCGCCCGAAGGATTTTGGACGTTCGATCGCCAGCGGGAATAGGTTGCGGCCCGGCTCGACCGTCATGCGCCCCAAAATGGAATGCGACTGCTTCTCGATCGCGGCGGACAGCTCCGCGTCGCTCAAGCCGCGAAGCCGCTCGGCCTCGGCGGGGGCCGAGACCCAGACGATGCTGGAGCGGTCGCCTGGCAGGGGCACGAACACGCAAGGGCCATGCGGCGTGTGGAACTCGGTCGAGACGTTGCGATGCGGGCGCGCGTGGCCGACGTTGAAGGTCAGCGCGGTCTGCGTCAGGTCGCGTCGCGTCACCGCGATGCCGGCGGCTTCCCGGCACAGCGAGTGCCGGCCGTCGGCGCCGACCACGAGCCGGGCCGTGAGGAATTGAGCGGACGCCGTGCGGATCGCGACGTCGTCGGCTTCGATGACGACGCTTTCGGCCTCGTCATCGCAACGGACGAGGTTGGGCAACTCGGCCGCGCGTTCTTCCATCGCCAGCATCAGCGAGCGGTTGTCGATATTGTAGCCGAAGGCGTCGAGCGCGATTTCGTGGCAGGAGAACCGGACCTCCGGCGCCCGGAACAGCCGGCCGGTGTCGTCGACGAGGCGCATGATTTCGAGCGCGGCCGCCTTGCCCTTGCAGCGCGGCCAGACGTCGAGGCTCTCCAGGAGATCGACGGAGGCGCCGAGCAGGGCGGTGGTGCGGTTGTCGGCGTAGGGCATGCGCCGCGCCACCAGCGCGGTCCGCGCGCCGGCCTGCGCCAGTGCGATGGCGGCCGCCAGTCCCGCCGGTCCGCCGCCGACCACGGCCGCGTCATGGAGTGTCGATGCATCTGTCATGGAACGACAATTGACATGCTGCGCGGCAAATTCAAGCCCGGCTATATTTCCTTGATTTTGTGGCGAATTGTGCGACCGCGCGCCGCAATGGCGGATGTGCAAACCGGTCCCATTCTGATAGCAGAAGCCATGGATACCCAAGAGGATTCCCTGAAGCCGAGACCGGCGATCCGCGCCGCGGCCTTCTCGGTGCACATCTTCACCGCATTCGGCGCGGCCATCGCGCTGCTGGCGATGCTGGAGGCCGTGCGCGAGCATTGGGCGGCGATGTTTCAGTGGCTGGGTGTTGCCCTGATCATCGATGCGATCGACGGGCCGATCGCCCGCCTGCTGAAGGTCAAGGATGTGCAGCCGAACTGGTCGGGAGACGTGCTCGATCTCGTGGTCGACTTCGTCACCTATGTGTTCGTGCCGGCCTATGCGATCGTGGCGAGCGGGCTATTGCTGCCGGTGGCCGCGCCGCTGCTCGGCATCGCCATCATCGTCACCAGCGCATTATATTTCGCCGATCTGCGCATGAAGGCGGACGACAATCATTTTCGCGGCTTTCCGGCGCTGTGGAATGCGGCGGCGTTCTATCTGTTCCTGCTGCACTGGCCGCCGCTGGCATCGACGCTGCTGGTCGCGGCGCTTGTCGTGCTGACCTTCGTGCCGTTCCACGTGCTGCATCCGGTCCGGGTGGTTCGGCTGCGCTGGCTGACGATGTCGCTGATCGCGATCTGGGCCGTGCTCGGCCTCTATGTGCTGGAGATGGATTTTCGCGTCGGCACCGGCGTGACCATCGTGCTCTGCGCCATCGCGCTCTGGATCAGCTTCAGCGACGCCTTGATCCGCCTGGCAAGATCCTTCGCATGATGCACCTCCTCACTAGTCCTGAAGCCTGGGCCGCGCTGCTCACCTTGACCGCGCTCGAGATCGTGCTCGGCATCGACAACGTCATCTTCCTGTCGGTGATCGTGTCACGCATCCCCGAGAAGCAGGCCCACCGCGCCCGCCAGATCGGGCTCGCGCTGGCACTGATCTTTCGCATCATCCTGCTCAGCCTGCTGGTCTGGCTGATCGGCCTGACCGCGCCGGTGTTTTCGTTTTCAGGTTACGGCTTCTCCTGGCGCGATCTCATCCTGATCGGTGGCGGCCTGTTCCTGATCGCCAAGGCGACGCACGAGATCCACGCCGAGGTCGAAGCCGATGACGGCGAGGGCGACCGGGAGTCCGGCGGCAGCGCGTTCTTCTGGGTGATCGTCCAGATCATCGTCATCGACATCGTGTTCTCGCTGGACTCGATCATCACCGCGATCGGCATGGCGCAGGACATCGAGATCATGATCGCGGCGGTCGTGATCGCCTGCCTGATCATGTACATTTCGTCGGGACCGGTGTCGCGATTCGTCGCCGAGCATCCGACCACCAAGATGCTGGCGCTGGCGTTCCTGGTGCTGATCGGCGTCGCCCTGGTCGCGGACGGATTCCAATTCCACATTCCGCGCGGCTACATCTACTTCGCAATTGCGTTCTCGGCGGCGGTGGAATTCTTCAACGTGCTGGCGAAGCGCAACCGCAGGAAAGTCCGCAAGTCGTCCGTTTAGCCGTTCCAATCTGGGTCGAGTTGACAAGGCGGGCGCGATGTCTTTCGCTCAGCGGCGAGAAGACCGAGAGGAGGTCAGGTGATGACCAAAGCCGTCCGAGTGCACAAGGTCGGAGGCCCCGAAGCCCTGGTCTATGAGAGCGTCGATGTCCCGGCGCCGGCTTCCGGCGAGGTGCGCATCCGCCAGCATGCGGTCGGGTTGAACTTCATCGACGTCTATTATCGCACCGGCCTCTACAAGGCTCCGGGGCTGCCCTTCATCGCCGGCAACGAGGCGTCGGGCGAGGTCATCGCCGTCGGGCCCGGCGTGACGCATTTCCATCCCGGCGACCGCGTGGCCTACTACCACAATCTCGGTGCCTATACGGGCGAGCGCAACATCCCCTGGGAGAAGCTGGTCAAGCTGCCCGACCACATCACGCACGAGCAGGGCGCCGTGCTGATGCTGAAGGGGCTGACGGTCTGGTATCTCCTGCACAAGACCTTCAAGGTCGAGCCGCATCACCGCGTGCTGATCCATGCTGCGGCCGGCGGCATCGGCTTGCTCGCCTGCCAATGGGCGAGGGCGCTCGGCGCCCATGTCATCGGCACGGTCGGCTCGCGCGAGAAGGCGGAGCTTGCGGAGGCCAATGGCTGCGACCACGTCATCCTCTACAACGAAGAAGATTTCGTCGCGCGCGTGAAGCAGATCAGCCGCAACGAGGGCTGCGACGTCGTCTATGACGGCGTCGGCAAGGCGACCTTCCCGGGCTCGCTGTCCTGCCTGAAGCCGCGCGGCATGTTCGTCTCGTTCGGCAATGCCTCGGGGCCCGTGCCGCCGTTCTCGATCGCCGAGCTCAACAATCACGGCTCGCTGTTTGCGACGCGGCCGAAGCTGAACGACTACGTCGGCACGCGCAAGGAGCTGCTGGAAGGCGCCGACACCCTGTTCGCCGCCGTCATCAACGGCAAGCTGCACGTGCCGATCAACCACGCCTACGCGCTCAAGGACGCCGCCAAGGCGCATATCGATCTCGAAAGCCGCAAGACCACCGGCGCGTCGATCCTGAAGCCGTAGTCTCTCGTCATGCTCGGCTCCCGTGTCCCGGACGCGCCGCAGCGTGAAACGCTGCTGCGCAGAGCGGGGACCCATCTCCCCGGCTGGGCCCCGGCTCTGCAGCGCACCGCCGAAGGGGCGCTGCGCTGCGTCCGGGGCACGAGACTGGCCTCACGCCACCCGCCGTGCCGCGCCGGCCCTGGTCAAAATCCCGTCGAGACAATCGATCATCTCGGCGATCTCGGCCCGCGTGACGTTCAGCGCCGGCATGAAGCGCAGCGTGTCGAGCTGCGGCGCGTTCAGGAGCACGCCGGCCTCGAACGCCTGCGCGACGATGCCTGGCGCGATCGGCAGCTTGAGGTCGAGCGCGAGCAAGAGGCCACGTCCCCGCACGCCGCCGAGGCCGTGCCGGGCCGAGACCTTCTGCAACTCGCTTTCGAGCAGCAGGCCGGTCTCGGTGACCGACTTCAGGAAGTCGGGCTTGCTGATCTCCTCCAGCACCGCGAGCCCCGCCGCGCACATGATCGGGTTGCCGTTGAAGGTCCCGCCCTGATCGCCGTGCTCGAAGCAGGAGGCACGTTCGGTTGCGAGCAGGGCTGCGAGCGGCACGCCACCGCCGATGCCTTTGCCGAGCGTCATGATGTCGGGCGCGATGCCGGTGTGCTCGTAGTGGAAGAGTTTTCCGGTCCGGCCCATGCCGGTCTGGATCTCGTCAAAAATGAGCAGCAGGCCGTGCGCGTCGGTGAGCGCGCGCAGTTCCTTCAGGAACTGATCGGTCGCGGGCCACACGCCGGACTCGCCCTGGATCGGCTCCAGCATCACCGCGACGGTGTTGTCGTTGATCAGCTTCTCGACCGAGGCGATGTCGTTCAGCTTCGCCTTCTTGAAGCCGGCGACCTTCGGCTCGAACAGCGGCTCGAACGCCTTCTTGCCCGAGGCTGACATCGTCGCCAGCGTCCGGCCGTGGAAGCCGCCTGCGAAGCTGATGATCTCGAACGCGCCGTTCCCGTGCAGGCTGCCGTATTTGCGCGCGAGCTTGATCGCGCCCTCGTTGGCCTCCGCACCCGAGTTGGCAAAGAACACCTGGTCGAACGCGCTGTTTGCGACAAGCCGCTCGGCAAGCTTCAGGCTCGGCTCGTTGTAGAACGCCGGGCTTGGCGTCAGCAACCGCTTGGCCTGCGCGGAAAGCGCATCGGCGATCGCGGGCGGGGAGTGACCGAGGCAGTTCACGGCCCAGCCCTGCACGAAATCGAGATAGCGCTTGCGGCTGTCGTCCCAGAGGTAGGAGCCCGCGCCGCGGACGAACACGGCCTTGGGCCGTGCGGTGATGTCCATCAGCGCGTCAAACGGATGCGTGGTCATGTCGAACTCCTGTGGGGACGGGGTGGAAAAGGGGCGCAAAAAGCAGAAAGGCCGCACCTTGCGGGTGCGGCCTTCTCGAAAACTCGGCTGAATTCAGTGGTTCAGCGGCGTCGTCGGACATGGCGCACCCTCTCGTCGTCGCGGAAGCGACGGCGGAGCATTTCGGTGCGCTGATGGGTCCGAGCGTTGATCATGGGGCGCGGCAATACATGCGAACGGCGGGACTTGTCAAGCGGGCGTTTTGAAAAACACCCGTCCGGCGTGCATCGGCGGCGAGATCGGAGCACGTCACTGAACGCCGTAGCGCGCAAAACTGTCCGCGATGCCGGCGTTGATTGCCTTGGCGGCCGCGATGTCTTGCTCAGCGCCTTCACTGTCGCCCTTCTTTCGCTTCGCCAGTCCGCGGCCGTAGAGGGAGCCGTCGAGCTCAGGCTTTGCGCTCAGCGCCGCGTCGTAATCCGCAATCGCCGCGTCGAGATTGCCGAGCTTCAGATTCGTGAGGGCGCGGCTGTCCAGCGTATAGGGGTCGTTGGGAGCCATCCGCAGCGACTGCTCGCAATCGGCCAGCGCCTCCTGCAGGCGGCCAAGGATCGCACGCGTCATGCAACGCGAATTGAACACGCCCGGATAGCTCGCATTGGCCTTGATCGAGCGATCGTAATCCTCCAGCGCCTGCGCATAGTCGTGGGTGTCGAAATACATGTTCGCGCGCGCAAAGAAATCGCGATCGTTGTTCGGACTGAGCTGAAGCGATTTTGCGAAGTCGGCGAGCGCACGCGCACGGTCGCCGCGGTCGCGGAAGACGCGTGCACGGTTGCCGTAGGCCGGGCCGTAATTCGGGTCGAGCTTGATCGAGAGATCGAAATCCGCCAGTGCGCGAGCGTCGTCGCCATGGTTGCGATAGGCAGTGCCGCGATTGAAATAGGCCAGCGCAAATTTAGGGTCGAGCTTGATGGCCTGATCGTAGTCGGCCATCGCATGCTCGGAGTCGTTCTTGTGGATGTGGGAATTGCCGCGGTTGTTGTAGTAGAGCGCGTCGCGGGAATTCAGCCGAATGGCGCGTGTGTAGTCGGCAATGGCGTGGTCGGTGTCGCCGAGATCGTCGTGGGCGATGCCGCGATTGTACCAGAGGTCGGCGTCTTTCGGATCGAGATCGATGGCACGGTTGAAGTCCGCCAGGGCACGCTCCGTGTCGCCTTTTCGCCGAAACATCTCGCCGCGATTGGCCAGCGCCCGCACATTCGAGGGATCGGCCTTGAGCACGGCCGAGCAGCCGGCGATGCGCTGATCCTCGTTTCCCCCGTCGTCGTCGCCATAGCACCATTGGCGTGCCTGCGCGGCTGACGGCGATCGCGCGGTGGCGGGGGCGGACAGGGCGAACACGGCCATTGCGATGCCGATCGCAGACAGCTTGAAGCGAATCCTTGACGTTTCAGTGTGTTTCATTGTTTTCCACATCGAAACCATTGCGCCTCTAGCGCGTTTGTGATCGAAGGACGCGACTTGGTTCGAACCGAATGCATCACGGATCAGACCAAGAAGGCGGGACCAACCAGATAGTTTGAAGACCTTGTCCGATACGCCTTACCCGATCGACCTCGACAGCATTCGCGGCGCGTTTCCGCCGGGCATCGAGGCGCCATCCCTGCTGGTCGACTTTGCCGATTGGCTGAACGGGCGCCCGTGGGGCAGCGTCGGCCGTTTCTCGCTGCAAGGCCAGTTCTCCGATCAGGCGCCGATCTTCGACGGCAGTCCCTTGCGCGACAGGTTTTCACTGTTCATGCGGCTGCCGGATGGCTCGGCCGTCGGCGGCTGGTATGGCGCAGGTCTTGATCGCGACAACCCGCCGATCGTGGGGCTGGGCTCCGAGGGCGACTACGAGCTGCTCGCGCCGAGCCTCGACGGCTTGCTGGCGAAGCTGACGTCACAGCAATTTGACAAGGCCTGGAGCGATCTCAAGCCGCATGACGAGGTCGAGTGCCAGACCGACGAGCTCGCGAAATGGCTTGCGGGACAGCCGATCGGCGACAAGGCCGCGTGTGACGACGGTGCTGCAGAGCTTCCCGATTTCCGCGGCTTCGTGGAAAAATGGAGCCGGGATCGCGAAGACTATTGGGCCAATCATCGCTTGATGGCCGAGCTCGGCTGGCGGCTCGCCGCGCATCTGCCCAAGGGCAAGAAGCCCTGGGACAAGACCCGCTTCGAGGTCGCGATCGTCGGCAAGCAGTACGAGGCCCGCGTCCTGACCCTCGGCCCGCAGCCGTTCGAGGAGGCCGCCTCGATCGAATCGCTGCTGCGCGATCTGCGCGAGGAGATGCGCAAGGCACAGCCCGAGCTCGGGCTGTGGCACGCGATGAAATTCGGCCTCTATGTCGACGGCCGCGTCATGCCGAACTTCGAATACGATGTGCGTCCGATCATCGGCGGCGAGCCGGCGCAGCTCTCCGAAGCAAAGGCCGATCTCGCCCGCGCCCCGCGCCCGGAGCGGTGGGTGCCGAAATGGCTGGCGTGACGGAACACCGTCAGAATCCCGTCACGGAGCCGTGCAATCAGGTTGCTGATTGAATTAGCTTCTCGTCGGGGTAGTTCGCTGATGCGCGGCCTTTGTCACCGGTTGATTGTCGCGATCCTGCTGATGTCAGCGGCCTCGGCCGCAGACGCGCAAACCGAGCTCGTGGAAAGCGCCGTTGCCGACCTTCCGATCGTGCTGGCTACCGATCCCGCGCTCACGCGGCCTCACGTGATCACACCGGACGAAAAGAAAAACAGCGATGAGGCCGATGCTGGCGGCGTTATTCTCACCTACGTTTTTGAAACGAAGCTTCGCCTTCGGTCGGAGAGGTACTTCCTGGTTGTCTGCAGCTCCGGCGGTAGTGCCGACTACAATTGCGTATTTAACCTGATTGGAGGCGCGGGCGATCTCTATCAAGACCAGATCGAAGGCCTCCGATTCGAGATACCCGGCGACGGGTGCGTCTACGCCTCCGGTCACGTCAATACGATGTTCGACCATCGACGCAAGTACTGCCTTGACGACGACCGGTTGAAGGAGGTTAACCAGCCGTTTCATTACGTCGGCCTCAAGTCAAAGACGCTGCATGACCTGACGTTCTATTTCGATAAGGCTGCGACGAATGCGGTCGGCACCATTCCGAAAGGTGAGTTCGTTGAGGTGCTCGTCGCAAGCGACCGACGTGAGGAAGACTCGTCCGAGCGCTACCATTTCCTCGTTCGGGACAAGAACGGACTGACTGGTTGGGTCAGTCTGGCCGGAGGTCAGCAAGCGGAAGACATCGAGGGAATCTTTTTTGCCGGCGACTAGTCGCGTCGAACCGGTGTTCTTCTGCTGTCGCGCCGTCTTGACCTCGCGGGAACGGCACCTTCGATCCCCCTTGCGATCCCCCTTGACTTAGAGTGCGCTCGAAGGGGTATCTGTACGTGCGTCAGTACGAGAACGGGCACACATGAAGATCGGCGACCTCGCAAAACGAACCGGCTTGTCGACGCACACGTTGCGTTATTATGAGCGCGTCGGGCTGCTGCCATACGCAGACCGGGATCGTTCCGGCCAGCGTGACTTTGACGCATCGATCCTCACCTGGATCGCATTCCTCGGTCGGCTCAAGACCACGGGAATGCCGATCCGGGACATGTTGCGTTATGCGGCGCTTCGTGATGAAGGCGATGCCACCGGGCCAGCCCGGCGGCAGATGCTGGAAATCCACCGGGAACAGGTTCGCACGCAGATTGCCGAACTCCAGGAATGCCTGCTCGTCCTTGATACCAAGATCTCCGGTTATGCCGGCGATGAACAGAGGACGAAGGAAAATGACGCACGCCCAAACACAAGCCGAAAGCCGCTTCGATCGCGGCCAGCGGGCCCTGTCACGCATTGACGGCAGAGCCGGCGAAAAGGTCGTCGCCTCACTCGCCGCCCGGACCTCGGCCTGCGCGATCGAGAGATCGCGACGATCGCCGCGCTGACGGCGCTCGGAAATGCCGCGCCTCAGCTCAAAGTGCATATCGAGGCGGGTCTGAACGTCGGGCTGTCTCGCGACGAGATCGTGGAGATCATCATGCAGATGGCCGTCTATGCGGGCTTCCCGGCGGCGGTGAACGGGCTGTTCGCAGCCAAGGAGGTGTTTTCCGCGCATGACGGACGGCAGGCGTCGGGAGAAGCGACGTGACGTCATCGCGAGCGCGGCAAAGGCGATAGCGGACCCGTCATCCCCGCGAGCGCGTAGCGCTCGTCGGTGAAGGTGCGAGGCATGGGACGCAAGGCGTCCCATGGGGAGCCTCGAAGGATGAGCGGCCGGGATGCCGGGCCGTCGTCCTTCGAGGCTCGCTCTACGGCGCGGTTGCGCCGCAGAGCGAGCGCCTCAGGATGACGGTGATGGTGCGCTGCGCTCGCAATGACAGAGGGTTTCAGAATCCCGCGACGCTGCCGTGCAGGTCGTATTGGTCGGCTCGCTCGATCTTCGCGGTGACGATCTCGCCGACGCGCAACGGGCGGCGGCTGGAGAGATAAACCGCGCCGTCAATCTCCGGCGCGTCGGCCTTGGAGCGGCCTTTTGAAACCGTCGGGCCGACCTCGTCGATGATGATCTGCTGGCGCGTGCCGACCTTGCGCTTCAGCCGGCGCGCGGAGATCTTCTGCTGGCGGGCCATCAGCGCGTTGTAGCGCTCCTGCTTGATCTCTTCGGGCACGGGGTTCTCGATCGCATTCGACGTCGCACCGGCAACCGGCTCGTATTTGAAGCAGCCGAGGCGATCGATCTCGGCCTCATCCAGCCAGTCAAGCAGATAGGCGAAATCGGCATCGGTCTCGCCGGGGAAGCCGACGATGAAGGTCGAACGCAAAGCGAGATCGGGACATTCCTCGCGCCAGCGCTTGATCCGCGCCAGCGTCTTGTCCTGCGCTGCAGGGCGCTTCATCGCCTTCAGCACCTCGGGGCTCGCATGCTGGAACGGGATGTCGAGATAGGGCAGCACCTTGCCCTCGTTCATCAGCGCGATGACCTCGTCGACATGCGGGTAGGGGTAGACATATTGCAGCCGGACCCAGGCGCCGAGCTCGCCGAGCTCGCGCGCGAGGTCGAGGAATTTGGCGCGGACCTGGCGATCCCTCCACGGGCTCTCGGCGTATTTGAGATCGACGCCGTAGGCGGAGGTGTCCTGCGAGATCACCAGCAGCTCTTTGACGCCGGCGCTGACAAGGCGCTCGGCCTCGCGCAACACGTCGTTGGCCGGACGCGAGACGAGATCGCCGCGCAGCTTCGGGATGATGCAGAACGTGCAGCGGTTGTTGCAGCCCTCGGAGATCTTCAAGTACGCGTAGTGGCGCGGCGTCAGCTTGATGCCCTGGGGCGGCACCAGATCGAGATGCGGATTGTGGGCGGGCGGCAGCGCGCGGTGCACGGCGTCCAGCACGCTCTCATATTGCTGCGGGCCGGTGATGGAGAGCACGCCGGGATAGGCTTGCTCGATCTGCTCGGGTTCCGCGCCCATGCAACCGGTCACGATCACCTTGCCGTTCTCGGCCATGGCCTCGCCGATCGCCGAAAGCGATTCCTGCTTGGCACTGTCGAGGAAGCCGCACGTATTGACGATGACGATGTCAGCCCCGTCATGCTTGCGGGCGAGCTCGTAGCCCTCGGCGCGCAGGCGCGTGATGATGCGCTCGGAATCCACCAATGCCTTGGGACACCCGAGCGACACGAAGCTGACCTTGGGCGCAGCCGTCTGATCCATATCTGATCTGCCTGATTGACAGGCCTGAGCTAGTCCCAATTGCCCATAATTACAACCCTTTGCATCGCCCTCCGGCATGCTATGGATGAATCGCCGGGTGGTGAGTGAGCTATGAGCGCCGAACAGTCGCCTAAAATCGTGATTGTCGACGAAAGCCCGATCCGGGCTGCGATCCTCGAGGAAGGGTTGCGGGAGGCCGGATTCACGCAAGTCGTCCATATCCGCGAGATGCAGAGCCTGCTCGCCCGTATTTATGCGGTGGATCCCGACATCATCCTGATCGATCTGGAAAACCCCAGCCGCGACGTGCTTGAGGCGATGTTCCAGGTCAGCCGCGCCGTGAAGCGGCCGATCGCGATGTTCGTGGACCAGAGCGACTCAGCCTCGATCCAGGCGTCCGTGGAGGCGGGAGTATCCGCCTACATCGTCGACGGGTTGAAGAAGGAGCGCATCAAGCCGATCCTCGACCTCTGCGTGTCCCGCTTCAACGCCTTCGCAAAACTCCAGGAGGAGCTGGAGCGCACCAAGTCGCAGCTCGAGGACCGCAAGATCATCGAGAAGGCCAAGGGAATTTTGATGAAGGTCAAGGGCCTCACCGAGGACGAGGCCTACGTGCTGCTGCGCTCCACGGCGATGCGCGAGAAGAAGAAAATCGGCGAGATCGCGCAATCGATCATCACCGCGTCGGAGATGCTGAAATGACCGGTCCCCTCCGCATCGGGTTCATCCCGCTGGTCGACGCCGCCGCCCTGATCGTCGCCGTCGACAAGGGCTTTGCTGCCGCCGAAGGGCTCGAGGTCGAGCTGGTGCGCGAGGTCTCCTGGTCCAACGTGCGTGACAAGCTCAATATCGGCCTGTTCGACGCCGCGCATCTGCTGGCGCCGGTCGCGATCGCGTCCTCGCTCGGGCTCGGCCACGTCAAGGTGCCGATCGCGGCGCCCTTCAACCTCGGCATCAACGGCAACGCGATCACGGTCTCGCCTGCGCTTCACGCCGCGCTGATGGAGGAGATCGACGGTGACCGCTTCGATCCGCTTGTCACGGCGAACGCGCTGGCGAAGGTCGTCGCGAAGCGGCGCAAGCTAGGTGCCGATCCGCTGACCTTCGGCATGACCTTCCCGTTCTCGACCCACAATTACCAGCTGCGGTTCTGGATGGCGGCGGCCGGCGTCGATCCGGACGAGGATGTGCGTCTCGTGGTGCTGCCGCCGCCCTACATGGTCGATAGCCTCGCCAATGGCCATGTCGATGCGTTCTGCGTCGGCGCGCCCTGGAACTCGGTCGCGGTCGATCTCGGCATAGGCCACATCCTGCATTTCGTCTCCGACATTCTCGTGCGCGCTGCAGAGAAGGTGCTGGCGGTTCGTCAGGTCTGGGCCGACAAGCATCCGGATGTGGTGGCAGCGCTGGTGCGCGCGGCCGTGAAGGGCGCCGAGTTCATCGAGAACCCCGCGAACCTGTCTGAAGCGGCGCGGATCCTGGCGCAGCCGGAACGGATCGGCGTCGATGCCGAAGTCATTCAGCGAACCCTCACCGGGCGCCTGAAGATTTCTCCCGACGGCACCCTCCGCGAGAGCGGTCGGTATCTCCTGGTCGGACGCGAAGGGGCAGGGCGCCCCGATCCGGTCCAGGCGGCCTGGCTCTATGCGCAGATGGTGCGCTGGGGGCAGACCGCACTGACGCCGGACGGCGTCAAGACCGCGATGGCCGTGTTCAGGCCCGATCTCTACGACGCAGCCCTCGGTCAGCCATCGCCCGCTGAAGCCCCCGCGGCGTTCGGGGCATTTGCGGGCCCGGCCTTCGATCCCGGTAACATCCGCGGGCATCTGGAGGCCTTCGAGGTCGGACGCTGGAAGGCCTGATTCGGTTCTGCATCGTTTTTAGGCGGAAGAGATCATCGGCTAAATTTTGGGCCGCCTGCTCGAATTTCATGAGAGTTCCAGACCGCGATTTTCCGGGCTCGTCTGTATCCATCTGAAATCAAAGCAATTTTCATTTCATCGAAGCTGGCACGCAACTTGTATGTTGCAGTGCGGCCAGCTTGTCACAGACGCCTGCTGAGCCAAGTCCCGCAGCAACGAAGCTGACCGGACCGTTGGGTGCGCAGCCGGCTTCTTGAGCCAGCCGAGTTCCTCGCGGGTCGCGCAATTTTCCGTCGATGCCACCCGGTGGCCGCAGGAGCTTCGTTACCGACCATGAAAATCGATACGCTCTCAGTCGACTTTTCCGACGAGCAGAAACGCTATCTCGAAGGCTTCACGACCGGTTTGCAGATCAGCCGGGTCGGTCGCGGTCTCGGCGGCAGCGCCGGCAAGGCCAATGCCGAGCCCACGGGCCCCGACGCCGTCCACATCAAGGCGCAGGACAAGGTCATCGCAGCCGGCAAGAAGCTCGCCGACCAGGAGAAGTTCAAGCGCGACGAGCATCCGTTCGATGCCTATCCGCGACTGCGGCAGCAGGCGCTCGACAACGCGCCGCCGAGCCCGGCGGACAATTTCCGCTGGCGCTATTACGGCATCTTCTACGTCGCGCCGACGCAGGACTCCTACATGTGCCGGCTGCGCATCCCGAACGGTATCATGAAGCACTGGCAGCTGTCCGGCCTTGCCGATCTCGCCGACGATCTCTGCGGCCCGTACAGTCACGTCACGACGCGCGCCAATCTCCAGCTCCGCGAGATCCCGCCGAAGAATGCGATCAGGCTGATCGAGGGCATCCAGGACCTCGGCCTGTGCTCGCGCGGCTCTGGCGCCGACAACATCCGCAACGTGACGGGGACGCCGACGGCCGGCATCGACCCGCAGGAACTGATCGACACGCGCCCCTATGCGCGTGAGTGGCACTACCACATCCTCAACGATCGCTCGCTCTACGGCCTGCCGCGCAAGTTCAACGTCGCCTTCGACGGCGCCGGCAGGATCGCGGTGCTGGAGGAAACCAACGACATCGCCTTCACCGCGTTCGAGGTGAAGGATGGATTTGGCGTCGAGCCCGGTGTCTGGTTCCGCCTCGGCCTCGGCGGCATCACCGGCCACAAGGACTTTGCAAAATACTCCAACATCATCGTCAAGCCGGAGCAGGCCACCGCCGTCGCCGACGCCATCGTGCGCGTGTTCATCGATCATGGCGATCGCACCAACCGCAACAAGGCGCGGCTGAAATACGTGCTCGATGCCATGGGTCATGACGGCTTCCTCAAGCTTGTCGAGGAGCGGCTGAAGACGCCGTTCACGCGCGTGCCGGAAGAGGCGTTTGCGCCGCGGCCAGCCGCGGACCGCATGGCGCATATCGGCGTGCACAAGCAGAAGCAGGACGGCTTGAACTGGATCGGCGTCTCGCTGACGCTCGGCAAGATCAGCTGCGATCAGATGCGGGGTTTGGCCAAAGTGGCGCAGGACCTCGGCGACGGCGAGATCCGCCTGACCGTCTGGCAGAACCTGCTGATATCGGGCGTGCGCGACGAGAATGTCGAGCTCGCCATCGCGGCGATCAAGCAGATCGGGCTCGCGGTCGAGGCCTCGCACATCCGCGCTGGCCTGATCGCCTGCACCGGCAGTGCCGGCTGCCGCTTCGCGGCTTCCAATACCAAGCGCAATGCCGCCGAGATCGGCGACTGGTGCGAGCCGCGCGTCGCCATGGACAAGCCGGTCAACATCCACGTCACCGGCTGCCATCATTCCTGCGCGCAGCATTACATCAGCGACATCGGCCTGATCGGAGCGCGCGTGCCGATCAACGACGAAGACACGGTGGACGGCTATCACCTCTTCACCGGCGGCGGGTTCGGTCCCGATGCGGATGTCGGGCAGGAGGTCTATCACGACCTCAAGGCCGAAGACGCGCCGAAGACGGTCGAGGGACTGCTCAAGGCCTATATCGCCCACCGCTCGTCGCCCGACGAGACCTTCCTGTCCTTTGCGCGCCGCCATGATGGCGAAACGCTGCGCAAGCTTGCCGATGCACAGGTGTCCGCATGAACCAGATCACGCCCCCGCCGAAACTCGACATCATTCCCGCCAGCGCGCCGTTCTCCGACGCGCAGCGCTCCTGGCTCAACGGCTTCTTTGCCGGGCTGCTGTCGCCTGATGTGGCCACGCCGTTGTCGGCGGAGCAGGGTGCCGCCGTCATGCAAGCCGGTGACGGCGACGACGGTGAAGCGCCATGGCACGACCAGGCCATGCCGATTGCGGACCGGATGAAGCTCGCCGAAGGCCGTCCCGTGCGCCGCAAGATGATGGCCGCGATGGCGCAGCAGGATTGCGGGCAGTGCGGCTACAATTGCCACGACTATTCGGAGGCGATCGCGGGCCGTAGCGAAGCACGGCTCAATCTCTGCGTCCCCGGCGGCAAGGAAACCGCGCGGATGCTGAAGTCGCTGTACGAGGAGCTGGACAAGGCGCCGGCGGCCAAGGCGGCCGACAAGGTGGATGCGGTGGCGGCGCCGGCCGTGACGGTGACGATCGCCGAGCCCGGCCGCTCGCGCGACAATCCGATCGCGGCGACGTTCCTGTCGCGGCGCCTGCTCAACAAGGGGAAGTCTGAGAAAGAGACCTATCACGTCGAGTTCGATCTCGCCGAGAGCAAGCTCGACTATGTCGTCGGCGATAGTTTTGGCGTGTTCGCACGCAACGAGGTCGGCCTCGTCGATCAGATCATCGCGCTGCTCGGCGCCTCCCACACCACCAAGGTCAACGGCAAGACGCTGCGCGAAGTGCTGATCGACGACGTCTCGCTGTCGCCGGCGCCCGACACGCTGTTCGAGCTGATCTCCTTCATCACCGGCGGCGCGCAGCGCGAGAAGGCGCGGGCGCTGGCACAGGGCGAGGATCCCGATGGTGACGCCGCCACGCTCGATGTCATGGCGGCGCTCCAGAAGTTTTCGGGCACGCGGCCGCATCCGGAGGCCTTCGTCGAGGCGCTGGAGCCGCTCCAGCCGCGGCTGTATTCGATCTCGTCCTCGCACAATGCGACGCCCGGAAAGCTGTCGCTGACGGTGGACTCCGTGCGTTACGTCATCGGCAAGCGCAAGCGGATCGGCGTGGCCTCGACCTTCCTCGGCGAACGCATCGCCGAGGGCGAGAAGCTCAAGGTCTATGTGCAGAAGGCGCACGGTTTCGGCCTGCCGCAGGATCCGAAGACGCCTGTCATCATGATCGGCCCCGGCACCGGCATCGCGCCGTTCCGCGCCTTCCTGCTCGACCGCAAGGCGACCGGCGCGCCCGGCAAGAACTGGCTGTTCTTCGGCCATCAGCGCAGCGATTGCGATTTCTTCTATCAGGAAGAGCTCAACGCGATGAAGACCTCGGGGCTGTTGACGCGCATGTCGCTGGCCTGGTCGCGCGACGGCGAGAAGAAGTTCTACGTGCAGGACCGCATGCGCGAGGTCGGCCGCGAGGTGTGGACCTGGCTTGCCGAAGGCGCGCATCTGTACATCTGCGGCGATGCCAAACGCATGGCCAAGGACGTCGAGCGCGCGCTGGTCGACATCGTCGCGCAGTTCGGGGCGCGTTCGACGGATGAGGCCGTCAGTTTCGTCGCCGAGCTCAAGAAGACGGGCCGCTTCCAGGCTGACGTCTACTAAGGCGCGAGCCGATCAGCGCAAATCGTCCCGGCGGCGCAACCGCCGGACGTCGCGCCGTTGGCCGCTTCTACTGTGCATGGGGTTGTTTTCGATAATTTTGTTTGGAGGGGGCTGAAGGCCTCCGCCCGGCTGTCATCCCACCGTCATCCGGGCCGGTTCCAGCTGGCTCGGATCTTAACGAATAAGATTCTCGGAACCCTTGGGTGCAGAGAATTTGCACCTGCGACGGGGCGCCTTCAGAGAACCTCCATCGCTATTTTCTCCGCCATCTTGCCTCCCGCCAGGGTTGATCCTTCATACTCCCACAAATGGGGCGTTGGAGATCGACCATGCGCGAACTATCGGCGGAAGCCAGGCTGCACTTCTACGCGCGCTCGCTCTCGCGTCGGACCGGGGCGAGCATGCATCACGTTGGGCTCTACAGCGCCTTCGCGGTCATCGCGGCCATCGTGTTCGGCACGCTCTCGGTGCATCCGTTCTGATTACGCCCCGCGCTTGAACGGCGCGACCTCGATTCCCGCATCCTTCAACGCCTGACGCAGGCCGCGCGCGATGTCGACTGCGCCCGGCGTATCGCCGTGGATGCACACCGTGTCCGTGCGCATCTTGATCACCTTACCAGTGACCGAAACCACCGCACCGTCCTGCACCATGCGCACCACGCGGTCGGCGATGGCCTTGGCATCGTGCAGCACCGCGCCGGGCTTCTTGCGCGAGACGAGGTTGCCGTCGTCCTCATAGGCGCGGTCGGCGAACACCTCGTGCACCATCGGCAGATTGGCCTCTTCGCCGGCCTTCACCAGCTTTGAATTGGCGAGCACGACGAAGATCAGGCTCGGGTCGACCGCCCTAATGCCGGCGGCGATCGCCTTGGCCGTCATGTCATCCTCGCAGGCGACGTTGGAGAGCGCGCCATGCGCCTTCACATGCGTGACCTTGTGCCCGGCCGCGGTCGCGATAGCCTGCAGCGCGCCAATCTGGTAGGCGACGAGGTTCTCGATCTCGGAAGCCTTCAGGCCCGCGATCGGATGGCGGCCGAAACCGTGCAGGTCGCGGTAGCCAGGGTGGGCGCCGACCGAGACGCCGCGCGCCTTCGCGAGCTCGACCGTCCGGCGCATGATGTCGGGGTCGCCGGCATGGAAGCCGCAGGCGACGTTGACCGAGCTGGCAAGCTCGATCATCGCGGCGTCGTTGCCCATCTCCCACGCGCCAAAACCTTCGCCGAGGTCGCAGTTGAGATCGATCGTCTTCATGGGGTGCTCTCCGCCTCTGGTCGTCTTGTCGCTTACGGCTCCGCCGTGACCTGCCAGGTCCCGGCATCCATGGCGCTCACCGCATAGCCCGCGACATTAGCATCGCTGAGCGCCTCGATGTTCAGCTCGACGGTATCGGAAGAGCGCAGGCGATCGGGCAGGTTGCGGATGAGTTGCGCGAACTTGCGCGCCTCCTCCTGCGCCTCGGCCATGGTGACCTCAAGGAAGCGGAACGCGGTTCCCGCCGAGGTCTGTGCGAGGCGGCCGACATCGGCCGTGATCACGGTTGCGATCTTCGGATAGCCGCCGGACGTGCCGCGATCCATCATCAGAGCGATCGGCGAGCCGTTGCCGGGGACCTGGATGCTGCCGTTGACGGTGCCGTCGGAGACGATGTTGTGGCCATGCAGATGCTTGATCGCCGGGCCCTCGAGCCGGTAGCCCATGCGGTCGGAGGTCGCCGAGATCTTCCACTCGCTATCGAGGAACAGCGCCTTGTTGGCGTCGTCGAACTCGTCGTCCTGCGGTCCGAGCAGGACGCGGATCGGACCTGTTGCAGGCTTCGGCAGCTCGATGCGCAGCTCGGGCGCGCCGCTTGCGGCATCAACTGTGAATTCATCGCCGGCCTGCAGCGGGCGCGGGTAGGGGCTGCCGAGGCCCGCGCGGGCGTTCACCGCAAGGCTGCCGAACACCAGTTCGCCTTTGATCCCGCCTTCGATCGCCAGATAAGTGAACGCGCCGCCGCGGGCAAAGCCCAGCGTCAGCGTCTCGCCGTCCTTGAGCGTCACTGACGTGTCCATGGCCACCGGCTTACCGGCGACGTCCGCATTGCGCGGCGCGCCTGATATCGCGACGCGCACGGCGCCGTCTTTGGCAGTGAACGTGGCGCCGAAGGGGCCGATCTCGACGACGGCCGCGAACGGCGCGTTGCCGACCAGCGTGTTCGCTGCCGCCAGCGACAGACGGTCCATCGCCCCGCTGACCGTCAGGCCGTAGCGCTGCGCGCCGTGGCGGCCGCCGTCCTGAACGGAGCTTGCGGGACCGATGCTGGCGATCACGAGCCGGCTCATGCGACCACCTGCTCGGCGATGATCTCGCCAGCCTCGGCGGCGCGATCCTGTTCCTCGAAGGTCTTGTGGTCGATGGCAAAAAACGTCACGCGATCACCGGGTTCGGTGAGAAAGGTCGGATTCCGGTGGAGTTGATAGGTTCTGACCGGCGTGCGGCCGAGCAGGTGCCAGCCGCTTGGCGCGGCCAGGCACTGGATTCCGGCCTGGATACCGCCGATCGAGATCGTGCCGGCGGGCGTGAACAGCCGCGGGCTCTGCCGCCGCGACATGTGAAGGGATTTGTCGAGGCCGCTGAGATAGGACCAACCCGGGGTGAAACCGATCATGGCAACGCGGTAGTCGCCGGCGATGTGACGGGCGACGATGTCGTCGGGCGTGGTGTTCAGCGCCTTGGCGACATCCTCGAGGTCGATGCCGTGTTCGCCGCCATAGGCGACGGGAATGCGCCAGCGCCGCGCCTTCGTGGCCGGCGGCAGCGGCTGGCTGGCGAGTGCAAGCAGCTTTTCGCCGAGCGCGTCGAAGCCGATCTTGCCGGGGTCGTAATGCACCAGCAGCGAGCGATAGGTCGGAACGGTCTCGGTGATGCCGTCGATGGGGCTTGCTGCGAGCGCCTTGTCGAGCGCGAGCACGCGCTCGTTGGCGGCGTCATCGATGGTGCGGCTGAATTCGACCGTGACGGCGCTGTCGCCACTGGGCAGAAGGCGGGGCGGGGGAAGCGTCGCGGCCATGAGCTGTCGAAGGGCTGTCGAAATCGGGCTTCTCAGGAAATGCGGGCTCAGCCTTGAGTTCCGCTTTTCCTTGCTTCGCGTAAATGCGCCCGCAAGTCCAATAAATTAATGCAAGGGGAAACGATAAAGCGTTGTTATCGCGTCGCATAACAGCCCAGCGGCCCTGCGTTCTTGCTGGCCCTTTGGCCCTTGACGCAAGGGCTGCGGCTCGCAAGATGCCCGCGTTCTTTCCCGCCCATCCGGAGCTCGTTCTCGTCCATGTCGCTGTCCCCCGAAGCCCGCAAGACCCTCGCCGCCATCACCACTGCCACCATCACCACGGTCCTGCTGAAGAAGGGCCTGCGCAACGTGTGGATGCGCGGCGCGCGTCCGCTGCGTCCGGGCCTGCCGCGGCTGGTCGGGCCGGCCTTCACGCTGCGCTTCGTGCCGGCGCGCGAGGATCTGGCGACGCCGGAATCCTGGTCCTCGCCGATCTCGACCCGCACCGCGATCGAGGCGATGCCGGACGGCTGTATTGCCGTGGTCGATGCCATGGGCATCACCGATGCCGGCATCTTCGGCGACATCCTCTGCGCGCGCATGATGAAACGCGGCGTGACCGCACTCGTCACCGACGGCGTGGTGCGGGACGTCGAGGGCGTGCTCGGCACCAATCTTCCGGTGTGGTGCGACGGCTATGCCGCGCCGCCGTCGGTTGCAGGCCTCACCTTCGTCGGCTGGGGCGAGCCGATTGGCTGCGGCGGCGTTGCGGTGTTCCCGAACGACATCGTGGTCGCCGACCAGGACGGCTGCGTGCTGATCCCGCAGGCGATGCTCGATCACGTGCTCAATGAGGGCGTCGAGCAGGAGCGGATGGAAGCCTGGATCGTCAACGAGGTGAACAACGGCGCGGTGCTGCCGGGCCTCTATCCCATGAACGCCGAAACCAAGGCGCGCTACGCCGCCAGCAAGAAGTAACAGGAAACGAGGTATCCCATGGAAATCACCGTCGCAGGCACGCGGCCGACCCGCCGCGCGCCGAAGGAAAATTTTACGGGCACCGTGTTGCAGGACCCCGTGATCATGGCGCCGGCGCCGGCGCGGCTGAACTGCTCGCGCGTCGCCTTTGAGCCGGGCGCGCGTACCAACTGGCACCACCATCCGCTTGGGCAGACGCTCTACGTGATTTCCGGCGTCGGCCGCGTCCAGACCAAGGGTGGCCCCGTCAAGGAGATCCGTCCCGGTGACACCGTCTGGATTCCGCCGGGTGAACTGCACTGGCATGGCGCTTCGCCAAACAACAGCATGTGCCACATCGCCATGCAGGAAGCGCTCGACGGCGTCTATTCGACCTGGCTGGAGCCGGTGACCGACGCGGAGTACGGCGCGGCGCTGGGCTAATCTCTCGTGCCCCGGATGCAATGCAGCGCGTAAGCGCGGCGTTGCTGATCCGGGGCCCACAAGTCTCCTCAAAGCAAGAGCCCTTGGGTCCCGGCTCAGCGCAGCAACGCTGCGCGTTGCAGCGCGTCCGGGACGCGGCAAATCACATCCGCTCCGCCGTCCACGTGCCCGTGCACAGGGGGCCGCGCCATGTGCCGGAGCCTGAAGCGCCGCTGAGCCGGCCGAAGCCGACGGCGCGTTTGATCCCGGTGCTCAAGGTGACGTTGATGCTGCCGGCATCGGCCACGCGGCCGGATGCTGAAACCACAGCGCTGCTCGATGCGATCTGACCGTTGCTGATGCCGATCGAGACCATTGCGCCGTTACCGCAAGTCTCGCTCGATGATGAGATGCGGACATTCCATGCGCCGTCGAAGGTGGAGGTCGCCGCGCCCGCCTGCGTCAGGGGGACGGCGATGGCGACAATGCTGGCGAAGAGACCTTTGCAAAATCTGTTCATGACACGCCCCGTTGGTTGACCATGGGGGGATCGTGGCATGAGCGCGGAACCCGCGATGTGAGGGCTGTCACGTGCGCAAGGGGCTCTGTGAGGTGGCGCACTCCGCAAAGAGATCGCGGACAAAAGTTAAAGGGGTCCGGATCGCGGGCCCCATGTCTCGGTTCGAACGTCGAAGCCGGACTCAGTTCACGCGCGTCCAGGTCTGGCCGCCGCAGAACATGCCGCCAAAGGCGCAGCCCTGCACGCGCAGGCGGTCGGTGCCCCTCATCGCGATCGTGGAATCGTAGGTCGAGCCGGAGTTGGGATCGAGGATGCGACCGGACCATTTCTGATCCTTGTTCTGGTCCTTGCCGGGCTTCATGTTGATCAGGACTTGCTCGCCGTTCTGGTTCGATTTGCTGTCGACCGAATAGCCGCAGAGATTGCTGCCGCATTGCTCGATGCGGACCTTGCCTTCCTTCTCCTCGGTGAGCCAGATGCCGAGCGGTGAATTGAGATCGCGCGCGGGCGCGGCTGCAGGAGCCGGCGGTGCGACGGCAGCCGCCTGAACGGGTGCGGGGGCCGGAGCGGATGTGATTTGCCGCGTCCCGGACGCGCTGCAACGCGCAGCGTTGCTGCGCTGAGCCGGGACCCAAG